>NZ_CALZFS010000076.1 GCF_945649885.1 uncultured Corynebacterium sp.
GGCGGCAAGATGGAGGATGTCATCTTCGCCGGAGCAGGGGATCGCAAGCCCCTGGGCCGGGCAGAGGTCACACTGACCATCGACAATTCTGATGGTGCACTACCCATTGACTACACCGAGGTGTCTGTCACCCGGCGCATGTTTCGTGATGGTGCCAGTGAATATGAGATCAATGGTTCCAGAGCCAGACTCATGGATATCCAGGAGCTGTTGTCAGATTCCGGTATCGGCCGGGAGATGCACATCATGGTCGGCCAGGGAAAACTGGCTGAGATCCTGGAATCACGCCCTGAGGAGCGCCGCGCCTATATCGAAGAGGCCGCGGGCGTGCTCAAACACCGGCGTCGTAAAGAAAAAGCCCAGCGTAAGCTCCAGGGCATGCAGGTCAACCTTGACCGGTTGATGGACCTTACTGAGGAACTGCGCAAGCAGCTCAAACCCCTGGCACGCCAGGCAGAGGCTGCTCAGCGTGCTGCCACTGTGCAGGCGGACCTGCGTGATGCGCGTTTCCAGCTGGCGGGTTTTGAGATCGTTCAGCTCTCCAAGAAGCTGGAAACCTCCACTGAACGCGAGAAGATGATCCGCGATCAGACCGAGACAGCCAGGGAACAGCTGGAGGAGACCTCCATCGCGCAGGCTGACCTGGAGATGGAATTGGCGCAGGTCACGCCCTTGGCGGAGGCCGCCCAGCAGCTGTGGTTTGATCTCTCCTCATTAGCGGAGCGTGTTTCTGCCACCTTGCGTATTGCCACGGACCGCGCGAATTCCGGAGCGTTGGATACCGCCTATTCCGGCCATGATCCAGATGAGTTGCTGCAGCGCGCAGAAGAAGCTGATCAGGAACTAGAGGAGCTGGAAACCCAGGTGGAGATGGCCAGTGAACGGCTCAACTCCATCCGGGAGGAAGCCGAGATCAAAGCCGATGAAGCCCGCGAAGCTGAGCGGGAACACCTGGCGCAGGTCCGTGCCATTGCGGATCGTCGTGAAGGTATTGTGCGCCTGCTGGCCAGTGAGGACTCCCTGCGCACCCAGCTGGAGTCAGCAGAAGCTGATGTGTCGCTCATGGGTGAGCAATTGGAGGAATTTACCACCCGCATCCTGGAGGTAGAAGGTGAACTTCTGCTGGCCAGGCAACAACAGGCGGAGATCTCCATGGAACGTGCACCACTGGAGGCAGCCCACCACCAGACACAGCAGGAAGCCCAGGCAGCCGAGACCCGTCTGGAGGAACTGCGTGGGCAGCGCAGCACATTGGAACGCGAAGTCTCCGGTCTGGAATCACGCATTGAGACCCTGGGGCAGAACCGCCCGCGTTCCTCAGCAGAAGATATTGTTGACTACCCACAGCTGGCCAGCTTCCTCCATGGGGACAAAGACGTGCATAAGGCACTGTCAGCGGCACTGGGGCCACACGCCGAGGCACTGGCCGGGGAGCTGAATCACGGGGTCGTCGACAAGCTCATAGGAGCAGGTGTCCCACGCACCGTCATCATTGCTGATCGCGGGGCGGACGATGTGGACAATGCCTGGCGCCTGGATACCAACCTTCCTACCGGCACCACCTGGTTGCTGGACCATATGTCATTGGATCCCCGGGTGGCAGCCCCCATCAACCGGTTGCTTGCCGACGTGGTGCTTGTCAAAGACACGGCCACCGCCCACGCTGTGGTCAGCGATGACCCACGCCTGCGTGCCGTCACCCGGGAGGGTGTCCTAGTCGGCTCCGGCTGGATCGAACTGGGATCTGGCATCTCCACCGTGGAAATCACCGCCCAGATCGACACAGCACGTGAAGTCCTGAACCAGACCTTGGAAAAACTCAACAACATCGCAGGAACCTTCGAGGGTGCACGCCTGGCAGCAGAACACACCCGTGTGGATGCAGCAGCCCGTAAAGCAGCACTACGCGAACTCGACATCGCCTTAGATAACACCGTCCGCGACCTCACCCGTCTGGACAAACAACATCAGGCAGCAGCAGGCGAACATCAACGTCACACCCAACGCTTGACCGCAGCAGAACAACGTCGCGAAGAACTTCGCACCCAATTAGCAGAGATCATGGACCGCCTCTCCCGGGTGGAGGAGGAGCATCAAACAGAAGAACCCTCCACCCAGGCCCGCGACACCGCCACAACAGCCCTCAACCAGATCCGTGCCATGGAGATGGAGGCACGCCTGAGCCTGCGCACTGCGGAGGAGCGCGCCGGGCAATCCCGGGGCAGGGGAGATGGTTTCCGCAGGCAGGCAGAACACGAACGTCAGGCGAAACTCCGCCATGAGCAGGCGATGGAATCCCGTCGGCGTCGGGCAGATCTGGCTGCCACAGTCCAGCGGGGTGCGCGCAATGTGGCTGAGCGGGTGTCTGCCGCCCTGGTCCGTGCCGCAGCTGAGCGCGATGCCCGTAACCAGGAGAAGGCCGCACTGACCGGGCAGTTGGCCCGGGCCAAGGATGCCGTGAGTGCGGCCCGCCATCAGGTGGATCGCCTCAGCGATAACGCCCATGCCATGGAACTAGCCCGCAGCCAGGCACAGGTCCGCATGGAGGAATCCGTGGCGAAAATCACCGAGCAACTGGGCATTCCGGTGGCCGAACTCCTGAACGACTACACACCCGATGAGAACTTTGATGAGCAGTTCCAGCGGGCACGGTTGAAGCAGGCAGAAAAGGACCTCACAGCACTGGGCAAGGTCAATCCACTGGCACTGGAGGAGTTCAGGGCACTGGAGGAGCGCTATGAATTCCTTTCCACCCAGCTCAATGATGTGGAGCAAGCCAGGGCTGATCTCAATGGTGTCATTGAGGATGTGGATGCCAAGATCCTCCAGCTGTTCACGGATGCCTGGCATGACGTGGAACGGGAATTCCCCAAGGTATTCAACACGCTCTTCCCGGGCGGTGAGGGACGTCTGATTCTGACGGATCCGGATGATCTGTTGGCCACCGGCATTGAGTTGGAGGCGCGTCCACCAGGCAAGAAGGTCAAGCGTCTGTCGCTGCTGTCTGGTGGTGAGAAGTCACTAACGGCTCTGGCCCTGCTGGTGGCGATTTTCCGAGCCCGCCCCAGCCCCTTCTACGTGATGGATGAGGTGGAGGCAGCCCTTGATGATGTGAACCTGCGACGCCTCATCGCCCTGTTTGAGGAACTGCGTCTGGACTCCCAGCTGATTGTGATCACCCACCAGAAGCCGACCATGGATGTGCCAATGTGCTCTATGGTATGACCATGCGTGGCGATGGTGTCACCCGGGTGATCAGTCAGCGAATGGAACCGGCAGAGAAGATGCCGATCACAGGTGGGGATAGTGCCTCTGGCCTTGATGCGGACACTGCTGGGGATCCGGTGGATTCTTTGCCTGCAACGGTGGAATAACACCCCCGTGGTGAACATCAGTGGTGCTGCTGTGCTGTATCAACGACGTAGCTGGCAGACACTGCGGAGCTAACCTTTTGCATCAACTGTGGGGTTGGTTACTCGTTGTTGATGATTAGCCAGGGAGGCGGCACTCCTGGCAGGTGGGACCGTGCTGACGTGGGGTAGGGTGAAAAGGCATTTCAATGACCATACGATGGTCATTGTCGGTTTCAATTTTGGGACGCGGTTACGCGGGGAGAGTGTATACATGCCTGGTGGCATTGCCGATTTCAATGATTCTTTGCTCGGATGGGCATCACAGACTGAGCTGGAACTGACCCAGCGCCTGAACGGAGTGGAGTACTTCGCCAAGGCACAGCTGCGCAGTGACGAACTTGAGCGCATTGACCGCTTCTATGGCACCTTCTTGTCCCGCCAGTTGGCGGCAGGAGCCGACATGGCAGAACTGTTGGAGATGACCCCGGGACTCACCGTGGCCACCCTGGTGTCCCGTGCGGCGCAGATCGTTGATCCACAAGACTTCTTCGGGGAGTATTTCGGTGGTCTAGGTCTGGAACCGGCACACGCCACGGTTCTGGAAGAAGGCGTGGAGAAACTCCTGGCCAAGACCGGCCTGGCACTACCTGCAGAGCCGGCAACCCCGATTGAGATTCTCTCCCTTCACTGTGGAATCACCGGTAGAGAAGTGGCACCGGTCCTGACTGAGGTTGAGGCCGGCACCACTGATTACCCCTTCATGTTTGATGCCGTCATGCGTCTGGCACCGGAGTGGGCAGAAGAACTGCTCAGTGGAATCAAAAAGCTCTGCACCTTTGCGGAAACCCATCCCACCTCCTGGCCTGACCGCGAACGCGAGAGTGCCCTGCCGAACATGGTGGATGAACTCTTCGTCGCAGAGCTGCGGGAGCGTCCCCTTGGTACCGTTGACCGTGAAAACGCCGTGGGTGTGGCCCTGCGTGAGCTGCGTCCCCGCCTGGTGCTGGATGCTGAACGGCGCAAGGTCTGTCTGCGTCTTCCAGAACAGCGTGTCAACGATGGTGAAGTTTCCTGGCGTGTGAGCCTGGAGGGCACCACCCGCATCTACAACACCAGCCGCGCCTGGGGTGAGACCTCCGGTTACTCCGAGGCACTTGATGTGACCCTGGAACGCCAGATCCGTGAGACCACCGTCACCGACACCACCAACCAGATCACCTGGGTGGTCCCGGTTGTTGATTTCAACGATCCAGTCCTGGTGTTCTCCTCACGTGGTGAGAACCTCACCGATAAGCTGTCACTGCACCACCAGGAGATCTATGTCCTGGCACCGACAGAATCTGCCTTGGAAGACATCGTCACAGGCGAGCCGATCCCGGTTCTGGACTCCTTCGAGGTTGAGGGCTGGACCTCATGGACCTGTTTCCGCGTGGATGCCCGTTCCCTGGCATCTCTGAAGGTGAACAAGGAGATTCGCTGCATTGACCCACGCCGTCGTGTGGCTTTCCACCACCCGCACCAGGCCCTGATCCCACACGTTCGTTCCACCACCGGCCTGCCGGTGTACGCGGAATCGCTTGTGGCGGAATTCCCACCGACTTTGAGTGGCCGTGATGAGACCTGGATGCTGTCGATCTCTGCCTTTGCAGGTGTGGGCAGCGCCGGTGATGAGATTGCCGATCCTGAGCCTTTAGAAGTCCCTGCTGAAGGTGGAGTGTTTTACATCTTCGACCCGGAGGCTTATGACGCCCCCTGGGTGGGGGAATACCTGGTTCGCCTGCGTGGACCACGTAATGAATCCTTCCGTCATGAATTCTCCATCGTGGAGGGCATGACCACCGAACTGGAGATGGTCGGAGCAGACAGCTCCTTCCGTATTCCGACCACCACGGGCCTGTCTGAGGCAACCATCCGCGTGCGTTCCGGTGAGAAGCACTTCACGGCAGAACCGCGCCTGGTCGGTGTGGGCGCCACCAACCCCAACGCCAGCTTTGTGGTCACCACCGATGAGGGTGACCAGATGCCACTGCGTTTTGTGCCACCACAGATCGCCATCGAACTACCCCTGGTCACCGAACCACCGATGTGGCGTGTCACCCGTACTGTCTGCCGTCCCCGTGACCTGGATGGTTCCGGAGAGCTGCGCATCCGCACCGGTGTGAATGTGGGCGATCCCCGCATCAGTGTGCGTAACCACCATGGTTCACCACTGCGCACCATCAAGATGAGCACTCCGGATAATGGACGCACCTGGGTTGCCCCGATGAAGGAAGTCGCCGCCAGCACGCTCGTCGTGCCACGCGGTTCCATTGAATTCGAATGGACCGAGCTGCGCGCTGACCGTCGACTCAGCGTGACCATCGCTGTTCTGGACAAGATCGAACACTGCACCGGCATCACCATCGAAGGCAATGAGCTTGTCTTCGAGGAACTGGCTGCGGGACGCAAGTTGGGTGCCTGGATCTGGCCGACCACCGCACCGTGGGTCCGTGCTGTTGAGGTACCGGTCACCAGTGATCGCGTGGAGCTTCCAGAAGGTCTCGTGGGAGCCGGTTCACTCCTGGTGCAATTGCACACCGCTGATCCCTTCACCACTCTGCTGACCCCACTGTCCCCGGGCACCACCGCGGTGACTGTGGAGCAGGAGGGCTACTATGCCAACCAGGCTGAGGAATTCGCCCAGCTTTCCGCCTTCTTCGGTGGGGCGGTGGAAGAACCTCCCGTATCTGAAGCAGTTGTTCCAGCACTGTGGGACGTTTCCCACATCTGGTCGGAACAGGGCAACACAGAGCACCTGCCGGTGGTTCACACCGCCCTGCGTGCCCACCCTGCTGCAGCCCTGAAGGGCCTGTCGGCATCGCTGGTTCCTGCACATGCACTGCCTGGCAAGGTCATCTCCTCCGGCCTGGCGGCATCTGCGTTCGCCACGGACACCCCCGCTACGGAGATCCACCGTACTGCCTGGATCGGTACCCTCCAGCTGCTCGGCGCACTTCCGGGTGCTTTCAAGGAAGCAGAAGAGGTGGGTAATCGCACTCCGTTGCTACCGATCCTCAGCCAGCTGGAAGAAGTGGCGGGCAAGAATATCCTCTCCGCACTGGCAACCGGACGCGACTCCACCCTGGATTCTGCGTGTGTTGACCAGTCAACCGTGGCAATCGCCAGCATGAATGAAGCCCAGCAGGCTGCACTGCTGGAGATGTTCTTCAGCAGTGCTGACATCGTCCCCGGCCCGCTGATGGCGGATAATACCCGCCTCATGGCTGTGTTCGAAACCTTCAAGAAGCGTGAGCAGCTCAATGCTGTTCTCCAGTCTGAAGGCTTGATGAAGACCGCTGTGGACCTGCTGCGCGCCATGCGTGGAACCCAACGTCAGCTGTACTCCTCAGCACGCATCCGCTTTGACAAGCTTGACGGCGTGGACACCGACAAGCCGGAGAACATGTGGGCCCTGACCCCGGTGGTCTCCCTGGTCTTCGCCCTGTGTTCCCGTCTGCATGCCCATGACCTGATCGGCAAGACCCGCACTCTTGACCGTGCATCCGGTGGGTGGGGACGTATCGCAGACCTGGTTCCCGACCTGGTCACCGGTGACCTGATCTCTGCTGAAGCCATGGTTCTCGGCGTGACCAACCCGGGACTGGTGGACTAGTTTTCTGCGGTTTTCCTAGAGAAACAAGGAGGACCCCTGGCAGACACCGCAAAATTGTGTTCGTCAGGGGCCCCTTTTTCTAAGGTCCGCCCCGTAAGTTCCATGTCAGGTAGTCACCACAGCACATGGGCTATGTGCTGTGGAGCAGGGCTGTGGAAAACTGGCTTCATGAATATCGAAGTGGAGAGCCAGAAAGTCGTTTGTTATGTGGTCCACCGAACCAGACTTTTAGTGTTCAGTCATGAAGATCCCCTGGCCGGCGTGCAGGTTCCGGCTGGAACCATTGAGCTGGGGGAGGACCCTGCAGAGGCTGCTGTCCGGGAGACCTTTGAGGAGACCACCCTTCATGCCCGGGTGGTGAGAAAACTCGGTGTGATGGACTATGATTTCCGACCCGCGAAACCTGAGCGTGCCCACCGTCATTATTTTCTCATGGAGCTGATTGATCAGGATCCACCGGAACGGTGGATCGCCGGTGATCCTTTTCCTTCAGATGGTGGGGAACCGCCGGTGTGGACCTGCTGGTGGGTGCCACTTCAACGTGGGCATGTGCTGTCGGCGGGCTTCGGTCAGGCACTCGGGCGTCTCTGAGGCAATCGTGGATGTGGGACACCAGGAGCCCCAAAAATGTGGAAAATCCTGGGCTGGCGGTGTGCGCCAGGAAGAAACCTGCCACTATAGAAGGCATGGATGCGACTTTTTGGATTATAGGACTAGTAGTCCTCGCTATTCTGGCGATCATCATCTTGTTGATCGTTGGTAAAAAACGAGGTGAATCAAAGACAGTCAGTTTTGAAAAACCGGCTGAGGAAGAGAAGAAACAGCTCACCCAGCAGGAGAGGTCTGGCAATTATCAGGCACAGGGTGGATTCAGTTTCGCTCCGGCCAAGCCGGCTGAGGAAAAGGAACCGGTTCTTCGGGATGACCAGAAGCTGCCCGGCCAGGAGGAGAAGAAGCTCACTGAGCCGACTCCGATTATTCCGGCACCGATCCCAACTCCGGAACCACCGGTAGAGAAGGATCCGGTTGTGACACCGGAGCCACCTCAGAAGCCAGAGGAGGGTAAGGAACCTGAGGCTACTCAGGTGCCTGCTGCGGAAACCACCCCGATTCCTGTTGCAGAGCCTGTTGAACAGACCCCGGTGACCCCTGTCGCTAAGCCTGCTGCAGAAAAGTCTGTGGAGAAGGAAACCGACGCGTTCCCGGCACAGGATCCTGTTGCTAAGCCAGTTGCTCAGCCTTTTTCCGAGCCAACCGCAGTTCCGAATTCTGCACCAGAACCTGTGACACAGGATAGGGCCACCAAGGACGTTGTAGAGCCTGAGACTTCTTCTGAGGCCGTACCGGAGGAGATCACTGAAGATACCGCTGAGGTCCTCGAGGAAGCTCCAGAAGAGCCAATCGAAGAAGCGGTTGAGGGACCAGCTACACAATCAGTAACGGCACCTGCTGGGGAAGAAACCCCGGCTGAAGCCACTGTGGTGGAAGAAGAAGCTGTCGAGGCTGCAGAAGCAGCACAGGTGACCGCTGAATTTGCTGAGGCTGCCCGTGAGCAGACCCCGGTTCCAGAAACTGCACCGGAACCTGCTGCACAGCCACTGGATGATATTGCGCCAGCCGCTGGTCGTATCGGTAAGCTACGTGGCCGCCTGTCACGTTCCCAGAATGTCTTCGGCAAGTCCGTCCTGGGTATCCTCACCGCTGGTGACCTGGATGAAGATTCCTGGGAAGACATCGAGGCCATGCTCATCAAGGCTGACCTGGGTGCCACGATCACCCTGCGCGTGGTTGATGAACTGCGCGACAAGATCGCAGCGCACGGTGTGTCCAGCGAGGCTGAGGCACGCGCCATGCTGCGTCAGACGCTTATCGACGCCTGCCGCCCCGATCTTGATCGCTCCATCCGGGCTATGCCATTCGAAGGTAAGCCGGCAGTTGTTCTCGTTGTCGGTGTCAACGGCACAGGTAAGACCACCACCACCGGCAAGCTTGCCCGTGTCTTGGTGTCCATGGGGCACAAGGTTCTGCTTGGTGCTGCCGATACCTTCCGTGCCGCAGCAGCAGATCAGCTGGAAACCTGGGGACGCCGCGTCGGTGCCACCACCGTGCGTGGTGCGGAGGGGGCAGACCCGGCATCTGTTGCCTTTGATGCTGTAGCCACCGGTGTGGCTGAGCAGGCTGATGTGGTTCTGGTTGATACCGCAGGCCGTTTGCACACCTCCACCGGTCTGATGGACCAGCTGGGCAAGGTTAAACGCGTTGTGGAGAAGAAGGCTCCAGTTGATGAGGTCCTGCTGGTTCTTGATGCCACTGTCGGCCAGAACGGCATGCAGCAGGCACGTATCTTCCGTGATGTCGTGGACATCACCGGTGTGGTCCTGACCAAGTTGGATGGTACGGCCAAGGGTGGCATCGTCTTCCAGGTCCAGGAGGAACTCGGTGTGCCAGTAAAACTGGTTGGTCTTGGCGAGGGCGCAGATGACCTCGCCCCATTTGAGGTCGAAGGTTTCGTGGACGCACTGCTTGGCTGAGGACTGTCTGCAAGCTGGAAAATAACCCGGTGTACCTGTGCCAAGGGCAATGTCCTCTCATGTACAGGGCACCGGGTGTTTGCGTTCCAGGATGTTCCCACTGGTCAGGAATATGGCAGGGATAACCCCGTATCACCCCCGGTGGCGGAGATGGTGAGCCCCTGAAGAAAATACCTGTTGAGCTATAGATTTGGCCCCTGTCGGGGCCGTTTCTTTTGCTCGCACAATTCTATAGATCTATTGAAACTTCTTTCTATAGGTCTATAGTTAAGGGTGGAAATGAGTTGCTGGCCAGCGCGAACCACTCCAGAGTGAAACTGTGAGGTTCAGACACATCTCCACCTGTACCGCGGTCTTAACAAATATCCCTTTTCCCTTCCCTGCCCCAAGGAGGCCGTTAATCATGACCACTGAGCAGATAACAACAGATTCAGGACATGCCGCGTGGATGTTGATATCCGCCTCGCTTGTCCTCCTCATGACCCCGGCACTGGCACTGTTTTACGGAGGGATGTCCCGGCAGAAATCAGTCCTCAACATGATGATGATGTCTTTTGGCACACTCGGAGTGGTGTCCGTGGTCTACATCCTGTGGGGTTGGTCCATGTCCTATGGAACCCAGTCACTGGCCGGTATCGTGGCCAACCCGCTGGAATTTCTCGGATTGAGAAACGCGGTGACTGATGCGGAAGGCCACTACATTCAAGGCACTGCCGGTTACGCCAATGTCATCGACATCGGTTTCCAACTCACTTTCGCGGTGATCTCCACAGCATTGATCTCCGGTGCCCTGGCAGAACGCGTGAAGTTCTCCACCTGGATGGTCTTCACCGCCCTGTGGTCCACCCTGGTCTACTTCCCACTGGCACACATGGTGTGGGGTGGAGGACTGCTGGCCCATGGTGATGTTGGTATCGCGGCCTGGATCTTCGGTGTGACCGGTGGGGAAGCCACCATCGCACCCATCGACTTCGCCGGCGGCACCGTGGTACATATCTCCGCAGGCACCGCAGCACTGGTTTTGGCTGTGATGATCGGAAAGCGGCGAACCTTCCCCACTGTGGCGGCACGGCCCCACAACCTTCCGCTTGTCATGCTGGGAGCAGCCCTACTGTGGTTCGGGTGGTTTGGTTTCAATGGTGGCTCAGCATTTGCCGCTGATGGTCTGGCAGGACTTGCCTGGCTCAACACCACCGCAGCAACAGCAGCAGCCATGCTCGGCTGGCTGGCGGTCGAACGTCTTCGTGATGGACACGCCACCTCCCTGGGAGCGGCATCCGGAGTGGTGGCAGGACTGGTCACCATCACACCGGCCGCAGGGGCACTAACCCCGGTGACCTCATTGATCGTCGGGATCATCGGTGGTGGATTGGCCTGCCTGGGTGTAGGCCTGAAGTACCGATTCAATGTCGATGATTCCCTGGATGTGGTCGGTATTCACCTGGTTGCCGGACTGTGGGGCACCATCGGTGTCGGACTGTTGGCCACAGAGACCGGCTGGTTCACCGGTGGCGGTATGTATGGCTTTAAACTCTTTATCATCCAGATCGTCATTGCGGTGACAGCCATGGTCTTTGCCGGAGTGATCACCGCGGCCATCACCTGGGTTCTTAAGGCCACCATGGGCTGGAGAATCGATGATGACCGGGAACAGCGTGGTATTGACCTAGCTGAACACGGTGAATCGGCTTATGACACCATGGGGCCGGAAATTCGTTAGATTCGACGGTAACCCCGGGAACAGATGACGGGGGAGTGATGTCCCAGGCATCGCCTCCCGCTGAGTACCACCAGCAGTAACCACACCGAAAACTTCAGGAGCACAGAACATGAAACTGATCACCGCCATTGTTAAGCCCTTCACCCTGACCGACGTCAAGGAAGCCCTCGAACAGATTGGTGTGCAGGGCATGACCGTCACGGAGACCCAGGGCTTCGGCCAACAGAAGGGGCACACCGAGGTTTACCGCGGGGCGGAATACGCCGTGGATTTTGTGCCCAAGGTCAAGATTGAGGTTGTGGTGGCAGATGCCCAGCTCGATGAGGTCATTGACACCATCGTGAATACGGCACGCACCGGCAAGATGGGCGACGGCAAGATCTGGGTCACCACTGTTGAGCAACTCATCCGGGTGCGCACCGGTGAGCACGGCGAGGACGCACTATAAAACCCCACGACCACTCGCAGAGACCACACCCTTTCATGAATAATCCCCTCCGGCTACGCCAGGAGGCGGAAAGTTCCGCCCTGGCACTGTTGGGTTCACTGACCCTGCCACCTGGAACAGCCCTGGCTGCCACAGGTTCACTCGCGCGTGGAGAGATGACCCCGTATTCAGATATTGATCTGATCCTCATTCACCCGGCTGATCAGGAACCAGAAGGGGTGGAGGATCTCTGGTACTCGATCTGGGATGCCAAAAAGCGCCTGGACTACTCAGTACGCACCCCTCAGGAGTGCGTGGATATGATCTCTGCAGATTCCACCGCAGCCCTGGCCATGCTGGACCTACGATTCATCGGTGGCGATGAAAAACTCTTTGAATCAGCCCGGACCCGGATCCTCACTAGGTGGCGAAGCGAGCTGCATAAGAACTTCAACGCCGTGGTAGATACCGCGATTGCCCGCTGGCGACGTTCCGGGCCCCTGATGGCTATGACTCGTCCTGACCTGAAGCACGGCAGGGGAGGGCTGCGGGATCATGAATTGATCAAGGCGTTGGCTCTGGGCAACCTCGCCAACCGGCCGCGGTTGGAGCAACAGCACCAGCTGTTGCTGGATGTGCGTACCCTCCTGCATGTTCACGCCCGCAGATCCAGGGATGTTTTAGACCCTGAGTTCGCAGTGGATGTGGCACTGGACCTGGGTTACACGGACCGTTATCACCTCGGTAGAAAGATTGCCGATGCTGCCCGCGCCATCGATGACGCCCTCAATGAGGCGCTTGCCACTGCCCGGGGACTTCTTCCCAGGCGCACCGGCTTTGGTTACCGCACCGCACAGCGCCGCCCCCTTGATCTGGATGTGGTGGATAACTTCGGCACCATCGGACTGGCGCGCAATGCTGATCTGAGTGATCCGGCTCTCCCGCTCCGGGTCGCGGCTGCCGCTGCTAAAACAGGACTCCCCGTTGCCGAAGCCATGTGGAATCGGCTCACCACTTGTCCGTCACCACCTGATCCCTGGCCAGCAGCTATCGCAGGTGACTTCTTCCGTGTGCTCTCCAGCCCGGAGCATTCACGACGGGTGATCACACAGATGGACCGCCATGGTCTGTGGGTGCGATACGTCCCTGAATGGGACCGCATCCGTGGTCTCATGCCACGTGAACCCAGCCATGTGTCCACCATCGATGAACACAGCCTCAACACCGTGGCCAACTGTGCGCTGGAAACCGTCGCTGTCGCCCGACCTGATCTGCTGCTTTTAGGTGCGCTCTATCATGATATCGGCAAGGGCACCCCGCGTCCGCATGAGCAGGTCGGCGCCGAAATGGTGGCTCGCACCGCACACCGCATGGGATTGAATCTCCGTGATCGTGCCTGCGTGCAGACTCTGGTGGCGGAACACACCACGATCGCCCGCCTGGTCAGACACATGGATCCCGAATCCGAGGAAGCGGTGGATCTTCTCCTGGATGCGGTGCGATATGACCTGGTCACCCTCAACCTGCTTGAGGTACTCACCGAAGCCGATGCCAAAGCCACCGGCCCCGGCGTGTGGACCCCGATGCTGGAGCGCGCCTTGAAGATCCTCTGCTCCCGGGCGCGCACCAGGCTTATCGACCTCCGACCCACCCCTCCCATGGTCGCACCCCGGGAGGTGATCGGTCTGCAGACACGACAGGGCAGACCCACTATCTACTGGCATGGCACAGACCTGCGCCACATCATGAGCGTGATTGCGGTCAAGGGCTGGATGATTGATTCTGGCAGGATGGTGAACAACGGTATCTGGCACTGCGAATTTGATGTCCGGGCTCACGGGCCGCAGGATTTCGATCCGCA
>NZ_CALZFS010000077.1 GCF_945649885.1 uncultured Corynebacterium sp.
GTTGACGATCTCAGACAGCTTGTCCTCGCTGAGCACGCCGGTGCCGTAGGTGTCGCCGGTGGTGGGCACCGGATCATCAGCCACCGCAGGAAGTCCGGATGCTGCAGCGACATCAATATAAGCGGTCTTTGTGGACTGGTCGAGGGTGTAGCTGGCCTCGGTGAGTCGACCTGCCGCATTGGTGGTGGGCAGGGTGATGACCTCACCGCCGAAGATTTCAGAGGTTCCCTCGCCACCGTCAGCCATCGGTGCCAGGGTGATATCAGCATCGGGGAGGATTTCGCGGACGCCCTCGGCCAGGTAGGTGGCAGCTTCGGCTGCGGTGGCGGTCCCCTTGAAGGAATCGGGTGCGACGATGATGGTCGGATTAGTCGGCATGGCAGGGCGACCCTTTCGATCTGTTTTGCGGTTTCTCACAGTGACTCTATCTGTCATCAGTGGGAACCCAGTAAATGGGAATGGGAGCTGCATGAAATCACCGTGAGTGTCACGGTGAGGAAGTGTGGGAAGTGGTGAGCGGCAGGTGAGCTTCTGCTGGGTTGTCAGAGTCAGGGTCCGCGTGATCTTCCCATCAGCGTGGAGCGGCGGTGGGATGCTTATGAGGTGGTGGTATTAAGACCAGTTGTGCCACCGGTTCGGTCTGTGTTGCCTTTGAATGTCAGAGCTCCACATATTTCTCATGCATACGGCAGGCTCTGTGGAGAGTATGCTGAAGAAGCTAAGAATTTGTCTGGCTTGTGGTCATATCGGCGTACGGCTGACATAATCAAACGTGAGCATTTGCCCGCCACCTATCCTTCTGTGAGTCAACTCTCATGTTAAAGAGTTGCTCTTTGGGGTCCGCGTGGTTTAAAACTATTAACCGTTAGGTATTACGAGCCGTGCCAGTGCGCAGCTGAAATTTCATCGAAAGTTCAACTGCCCGCAGTGCCGAGATGGGAACGTTGAATTCATGACTGTAGATGAACAGGTCTCTACCTACTACGACATGCTGCTGAAGCGCAACGCCGGAGAACCAGAGTTCCACCAGGCTGTGGCAGAGGTTCTCGAATCTCTGAAGATCGTCCTCGAGAAGGATCCGCATTACGCTGACTACGGTCTGATCCAGCGTCTGTGTGAGCCTGAGCGCCAGCTGATCTTCCGTGTCCCATGGGTTGATGATCATGGTCAGGTACATGTCAACCGTGGTTTCCGTGTCCAGTTCAACTCCGCTCTCGGCCCGTACAAGGGCGGAATCCGTTTCCACCCTTCCGTCAACCTGGGCATCGTTAAGTTCCTCGGCTTTGAACAGATCTTCAAGAACTCCCTCACCGGCCTTCCCATCGGCGGCGGCAAGGGCGGTTCCGACTTCGATCCCAAGGGTAAGTCTGAGCTCGAGATCATGCGTTTCTGCCAGTCCTTCATGACCGAACTGCATCGCCACATCGGTGAATACCGTGATGTCCCCGCCGGGGACATCGGCGTTGGCGGCCGTGAGGTCGGTTTCCTCTTTGGGCAGTACCGTCGTCTGGCAAATCAACATGAGTCCGGTGTTCTCACCGGCAAGGGGCTGACCTGGGGTGGCTCCCTTGTGCGTACTGAGGCCACTGGTTTCGGTGCCGTCTACTTCGTGCAGGAGATGATCAAGGCCGAGGGTGAGACCATCGAGGGCAAGAAAATCATCGTCTCCGGCTCTGGAAACGTGGCCACCTACGCCATCCAGAAGGCACAGGAACTGGGTGCCGTGGTCATTGGTTTCTCTGACTCCAGTGGTTGGGTATCCACCCCGAACGGTGTTGACGTGGAGAAGTTGCGCGAGATCAAGGAAGTCCGTCGCGCACGTGTCTCCCTCTACGCCGAAGAAGTCGAAGGCGCGGAATACCACACCGATGGCTCCATCTGGGACCTGGCAGCAGACATCGCCCTGCCGTGTGCCACCCAGAATGAACTTGATGGTGACAACGCCCGCACCCTGGCAGATAACGGTTGCCGCTTCGTGGCTGAAGGTGCCAACATGCCTTCCACCCCTGAGGCCATCGAGGTCTTCCGCGAGCGTGGCGTCCTCTTCGGACCGGGCAAGGCCGCCAACGCCGGCGGTGTGGCTACCTCCGCACTGGAGATGCAGCAGAACGCTTCCCGTGACTCCTGGAGCTTCGAATACACCGATGAGCGTCTCCACCGGATCATGAAGAACATCTTCGCCTCCTGTGATAAGACTGCACGTGAATACGGCCACGCCAAGAACTATGTGGTGGGAGCCAACATTGCCGGCTTCAAGAAGGTTGCTGATGCCATGCTGGCACAGGGTGTCATCTAACCCACCGCACTGACGTCATCTTAAAAAAGGGCGACACCTCCACAAAAACCGTGGAGGTGTCGCCCTTTATGCGTGAACGATCGGGATCAGCCCAGGTCAATAATCCGGTCTACTCCCGCCAGGGCAGCCTGTCGATGGGCGATGATGATCACGGTGGTGTCCTGCAACCCGGACAAGGTCTGGGACAGCTCAGCCTGATTAATCGCATCCTGATGGCTGGTGGCCTCATCCAGGATGAGTACCCGGGGGTCACGTGCCAGGGCACGCGCCAGGCACACGCGTTGCTTCTGTCCCCCGGACAGTGTGGCGGCGTTGGTCCCCAAGGGCACATCGCTTATCGACGCCGCCTCCATCGCTGCCAATGCCTTATCCTCCGACAGCTCAGTGTTACCCACCCGGAGGTTCTCCAACACCGTGCCACGGAAGAGAGTCGAGGTCTGTTCGACAAAGCAGACCGAGTCACGAAGATCCCAGAGGGAGATCTCACGGATGTCCACACCTCCCAGAAGCACCCGTCCTTCCTGGACGTCGAGAAGCCTTACCAGGGTGGTGGCCAGTGTTGATTTACCTTTACCGCTGGGTGCCACCAGTCCTACATGCTCACCCGCATTGATTCGCAGGGTCAGATCGGTGAACAACGGCTCTTTGTGTCCCAGGGTGACTTGGTCCCACACCACATCAAGTGGGCCCGGTGGCAGTGCAATGGGAGCAGGGGAGTCCGGGATGGTGGTGGGGGCATCGATGAGTGCGTAGAAACGCCCGGCGCCATCCAGGGCGGTGGGAAGGGTACGGGCAAAACCCTCCACCGCATCCAGGGCAGGGGCAGTCACAATGATGATCACGGCCGCCACCACATTGGAGGTGCTCACCAAGATCAAGACAGCCACGATCCAGGGCCAGGCAAGTGCCACCCCCTGACGCAGTCCCACACGCAGGCCCTGGTCAGTGACAGCCTGTGCCAGATGCTCCTCCAGGAAACCAAGCTGCCGCATGCGGTTATCCGCAGCATGGTGGGAACGGATCTCCAGACGCCCGGAGGCATCCTCAGACAGATGCTGGGCGATGGAACTGCGAAGGGTTGCTTCACCTGGGCCGGAACGACGGGTCCCGGTAAGGGGGATCAACCAACCGATGAGGATGCCGATCACACCAATGACCCCAGCTGTGGGATCCAAGGCGAAGAGTGCCAGCGTGGCACCCACACTCAGGATAATCGCGGTGACGGTGGGGCCGATGGTGTGCGCAAAGAACACCTCGATGGAGTTGATGTCCCGGGTGGCCACAGACATCACCGCACCACTTCCCGAGGAGATCTGTGGAGTTCCCTGACGGACAAGTGCATCATAAAGTTCCACGCGCATGCGTGCCAGCAGGGTGAAGGCAGCTCTGTGCCCACAAACCTGCTCGCCCCAACGGCTGACCGCAGCCAGCAAGGCAAGCACCGCCATGACCAGACCAAGCTGGATGGGGGACAATTCCGATCCGGTGGTGAATACCCACGTCGGCAGGAGAACTAATCCAGCTGCAGACAACTGGCTGAGCAAACGCAGAGCAGTGGACGCGATGAGTGAACCCCACACCGGAGCGGCGGTGTGCAAAAGTCTGGTGATCATTGTTCCTCCTCCACCACACGCGCGAAAAATCCTTCACGAGCAATCAACTCCGGAGGACCCCATGCCTGCAGCCGGCCATGTTCCAGCACCATCACCAAATCCGCATCAAGTGCCTCAACCGGCCTGTGGGTGATCTCAATGAGAGTGACACCGGTGGCACAGGCGGTCTCTCTCAACAACGCTGCATTCTCTGCATCCAGATTTGCCGTGGCCTCATCCAACACAATGATCCCGGCACCCTTGACCAGCCCACGTGCCACAGAAATACGTGCCGCCTGTCCACCGGAGACACCACGCCCAGTTTCACCGATGCGTAGCTCCAGGGGGAGCTGAGCCCTTTCCAAAACCTCCGTGATGTGGGAGTGATCCACCCCTTCGCCAGCAAGATCAAGATGATCTTCCAGCGTGCCGGAAAACAGTGTGGCGGCCTGTGGTACATAGGCCACCGACCTACGCAGATCAGCCTCCTCACATACCTGACCGTCAATGCTCACCGTGCCACCAAACCCATGCAGGCCCGCAAGGGCCAGAGCCACGGTGGATTTACCAGCCCCACTAGGTCCCACAATCGCCAGATGGGAACCGAAAGGAAGCTCAAAGGAAACATCCCGGATGATCTCGTTGCCACCCCGGGCCACAGAAAGCCCGGACACGGTCAACACACCACGGTGCTGTTTACCGTCATCGGTGTCGAAGAAATGGTCAGAGCCACCAACCGCCCCGACAGTATCCAGAGCCTTCCGGATCGTATTCAGCGACATTCTGCCCGCCATACCCGTGTAGAAAGTACGTCCCATCCGATTCACCGGATCAATGAGCAACCGCGCCAACAACACAATCGCCAGAGCCTCACCCACAGACAGACTGCCCGATCCCAGACCAACAAGGGCCAGCACCGCCGCCACCGTGGTGGTAGCCAGACCAAAAGCCCCATCGGTCACCAGAATCATCAACTGATTCCGGTAGAGCAGACCCATCACCTCGGTGCGCATCCTCTCCGCCATGGTCTTGATCCGTGCGTGCCGGGTGCCAGTGGCATTGAGAATCATCGTGGTACCCAGGGTGCGTACTGATTCCAAAAACACCCCGGCCAGCTGCCCAGAGGCGCGTCCGTAGCCGGCACCGGCACCTTTAAGCGTCCGTGTTGCCCACCCGAGAATGAAGGGGATGATGAACATGCCGACCAGCAGGGCACCGGCAACCGGCCAGGAGATCGCGGCTCCCAGAATGAACAGCACCACCAGTGGGACGATCATCGCAGCGAAGTAGGGGCCCAGAAACAGCACCGTATAGGTGGAAGCTTTTTCTGTGGCGTCAGTGGCTTCGGTGATCACCTGGGCATCATCCCGGGAGGTATCGGGGCCTAATGTGAGACTCTTCCGTGCCAGTTCCTGACGCCATGCAGCTTCCTGCTTCACCCGAAGCCTTCCCGGGAGGATATTCTCCACAACCAGCAGACCGCCTGCACCCACCGTGGTGATGATGACCAACACCAGGAAACTGGTGAGGTCGTCAGTTGAGCCGGGGTTCAGCTGGCTGTTGATAAGCGCGGATAACCCCAGGACCATCACCGCCATCACTGCGGTTCTCACACTGATCAGTGCTGTGATCAGCCATGCGACGGGAGGTGTATCCCGAAGAAGGGAACGCACAATGCGCACATCCTTTCAAAAGAAGTCCTTGTCCAGATCAGGCTAGCCCTCAGGGTGGACACGGTAACAGCTGGGCACTGTAGATCCTTGTGGTGTCAGCAGCTGCGAGAAGGCCTGGGGGGAGAAAAGTGCCGTAGACCCCCAATCTTCATAATTCCCGGCAGCGTACATACCTCACATAGTGCTATGAGCTGGTGTGACAGCGAAATGGAAGGTCACAGCGTACTATTATCAGCATGTACAAAGTCTTCGAGGCACTTGATGCACTGGTCCATAATGTCGAGCGTGCCTATGGCGTTCCGATGACGTCGAACTGTGTTGTCCCGCGTCAGGATATGCTCGCGCTGCTGGATGACCTGCGTGATGCACTCCCTGCGGAGCTTGATGATGCCCAGGATGTGCTTGATCACCGCGATGGCGTGATCCGGGAAGCGGAGGACAAAGCCCGCCTTCTCGTAGAGGATGCTGAGATTGAAGCACGCGATCTGCTGCTACGTGCCACTGAGGAATCAGACGCCATGATCGACGATGCCACCAACCATGCAAACTCTGTGGTGGCCAAGGCCAATGACACTGCTGACCGCACGGTCACAGATGCCCGTCGTGAAGCTGATTCCCTCACCGAACGTGCGCAAGCAGAGGCAGAGCGTCTGATTGAATCCGGAAATGACTCCTACCGTCGTGCTGTTTCTGAAGGCCAGGCCGAGCAGGACCGCCTGGTCAGTGAGTCCGAGGTCGTGCGTCGCTCCAATGAGGAGGCACACCGGATCATTGACGGGGCACATGCTGATTCCAACAAGCTGCGCAATGAGTGCGATGAGTATGTTGATTCCAAGCTGGCTGAATTTGAAACCAGTCTGTCCACCACCCTGCGCAGTGTCTCCGCTGACCGCACCGCTTTGCGGCGTGGGGCGGGTGCGACCGGACGTGAACCCCGGGATGCAGCACCTGCAGCCCGTGACTATGAACGCGAACCGCGTTCCTACGAACGCGACTACTAGAACAACAGCCCTTGGTGGTTAAGGCTGAAGACAATAAGCCACCCTTCTTAGTGAATGTTGAAAAATCGAGCGGACCCACGTGTGACCAGTTGTTCATCGCGGCCACTAGACATGGCATACCGTGATGCACACTGTCATCCGGGGTGCGGGTAGGATCTCCCAGGTCATGAACTCTCCTTTTGTATTTGATGTCGCAGCACTGCTGCGCGGTAACGGTCTCCCAGAAAATCTCAGGAAATCAGGGCCCAGTCCGGCCCGCATCGGTCCTGAGATGATCGCTATCCCCGAGGGCACCACGGTTGACGTGGACGCCCATCTCATCCCGCTTGGCGGAGGAATCTCCGTCAATGCCACCATCCAGGCACAGCTGAAGGGCCAGTGTTCCCGCTGCCTCCGTGAGTTGACCCCTCACACCAGCCTGAACGTTTCCGAGGTCTTTGCTGTTGATGATGATTTCATCACCGGTGAAGTTGACGAGAACGAGGATGAACTGCCCAAGGTCAACCAGGATGCCATCGACCTGCTCCAGGCAGTCATCGATGAGGCAGGCCTTGAACTGCCCTTCAATCCGATTTGTACGGAACTGGGCTTTGAGTCTTGCGATGACAGTGAAGTCCCAGAGCCAGATGGTTCGGTGGAGGAGGCTGGTGACACCGATGAAGCTGCGGTAGATCCACGTTGGGCAGGCCTGGAGAAGTTCCTGTGAGCCGGAAGAAGAACCGTGTGACCGGTGTCGATGCCCTCAACGCGGCATTCGAGGCGGTCGACCATGCTCTCCTTCTTGAACGTCTCGGCGTGGATATTGAGCGTGACCTGTTGATCCTGGCACTGACCCACCGGTCATTCGCCAATGAAAACGGCATGCTCCCCAACAATGAGCGCCTGGAGTTCCTAGGCGATGCGGTTCTCGGCCTGTCTGTGGCCAACCGTCTTTATGAGCTCTACACCAGTAGCCCGGAGTCTGATATCTCCAAGATGCGTGCTTCCATCGTCAGCCGTTATGGCCTGGCCGATATTGCACGTGAGATCGGCCTGGGAGATTTCATTCTCCTGGGCAAGGGTGAGCTGATGACGGATGGTCGAAGCAAGGAATCCATCCTCGCGGACACTACCGAGGCCCTGCTGGGTGCGATTTTCCGCCAGCACGGCTTCGAGGTGGCCCGGGATGTGGTGCTGCGTCTTTTCGCCCACAAGCTCAACCACGCTTCTGCTAAGGGAATCAACCAGGACTGGAAGACCACCCTGCAGGAGGAACTGGCACAGCGTAAGAAGCCCATGGCTGATTATGTGTCCACCTCCGAAGGTCCGGACCATGATCTGGTGTTCTCCGCCATCGTCACCCTCAATGGGGAGGAGATGGGCCACGGAGTCGGTCCGAACAAGAAGTTGGCGGAGCAGGAAGCCGCCCGCCAGGCTTACAAGAAGATCAAGGAGAAGCGTGCCGGAACTGCCTGAAGTGGAGGTGGTCCGCCGTGGACTGGACAGTCACATGGTGGGACGCAAGATTGTCTCTGCCACCGTTTTCCATCCACGAGCAGCCCGCAATCAACTCGGCGGTGGGCGCGAGATCGAAGCCAACCTTGAAGGTCTGACTGTCAGCGCAGCACGTCGACGTGGCAAGTTCCTCTGGCTTGAACTCGATGAGCCAGCGGACCAGGGTCCTACGGGTCTGGCCCTGTTGGTTCATCTCGGTATGAGTGGCCAGATGCTGGTCAAAGCACCTGATGCTGAGCCCAGTCGGCACCTGCGTGCCCGGGCTGAGCTTGACGACGGCAATGAGGTCTGGTTCGTGGATCAGCGTACCTTCGGTTACTGGTGGCTGGGAGAGCTTGTCGGTGGCATCCCCCTCAAACTTACTCATATCGCTCCGGATCTTCTGGAAGACTCCCTGGATATTCCAGCTTTGGCAGCGGTGATCAAAGCCAAGAACACCGAGATTAAACGCCTTCTCCTCAATCAGGAGATTGTTTCTGGCATCGGCAATATTTATGCCGATGAGATGCTCTGGGAAGCCCAGATCCACCCGGCCCAGAATGCCAGCAGGATTTCTCTGAAGCGTATCATCGCGCTGTTGGAATCTGGTGTTGTTGTGATGACCCGTGCCCTGGATCAGGGTGGAACCAGTTTTGATGCCCTTTATGTCAACGTTGAGGGGGAATCCGGCTACTTCGCCCTTTCGCTCAACGCCTATGGCCGCGGTGGGGAACCGTGCCCTCGGTGTGGCACCCCGATTACCCGTACCACCCTGGCCAACCGCGGAACCCATTTCTGCCCGCAGTGTCAGCGTAAACGCTGAGTTCGCCTATTTTTCACCTGTGCCTGCTGTTCTCGGCAGAAATTTCCGGGTAGTGCAGACAGGGGGCAGGGGTGGCAACATGGTTCGACGGGCAGAAGGCATCCGCAGAGCTGATGCGGGAAGCGCTGACATAGAGGGGTTCATTGCCCCTGACGTAGGCATCGTCGAACACGCACTGTATTTCACGACCGCTCCTGATGCGCTGGCGAAGACCATTCAGTTACTTGATGTCGATCGGCTCGACATTCCAGGTGCCACCCTCGTGTGGGATGAAACCATCGGCAGACGCACCGGGACCAAGGCGTTTTCAGGATCGTGGTGGGCTGCAAATGGCGCCTTGACCATGACCTTTGTTGTTCTACTTGTCCAGCTGGAGGCTGTCGCTGACACCGAGGCTGAAGCCATTGAAATCACTGGGTCGGCGGTAACGCTTTCTATCGCGGAATGTGCACCAGCCGGTGAGTTGATCCGTGAGGGGAGAAACCTGGAACTCAACGGCAAAACACCTTGGGCAGCTGCTGTATGTAGAACACAGTGAGGTGACTATCTTCGTGGTGCGTATACACGCCAACACTGATTTCACCCGCGCACCCAAGAAGGTTCATAAGACTTGCTGCTGACCCACTGATGTCATCGATGCGTCAGGGCTGCCTCTGGGTACTGTAGACACTCTTCCCAATACCTTGCCCCGGGAGCTCATGAGGCGTGTGTCTGCTGTGCTTGGCGACAGGTGACGTCGATTTATTGTGCCTTTTCAAATAATGACTGGAGCGTGGTGAGGGGAAGTCATTTCTTCTTAAGACACCAACCCAAGCGCTAAGATTCCTTTGGTGTTCACCGAGAAACCTGTCCGCCCTGAGCTCTCCTCGGAGCTGGGTGAAGAAGAATTCCTACGCTGGTACTGGCTTAAGGATGAGCTTGTGGATTTTGCTCGTGGTGTGGGAGCCCGGACCACTGGAAATAAGGATCTGTTGACTTCTCGGATTGCAGCCACACTCGGTGGCCGATCCTTCCAGGAGCCCGCGCCCACAGGCAAGGGGAGAGGGCACCAACTCCAGGGTGAACTCTCACATGAAACCATCATTCCGGCCGGGCAGCGCTGTAGTCAGCTGATACGCGCGTGGATGACCTCGCAGGTGGGAAGTACTTTTCATTTTGATGTTGCGATGCGTGAGTTCTTTTTCAACTCGGATGGCACCAGAACCATGCGAGAAGCTGTGGAACATTGGTACTTGACCCGGGGTGACACTATTAAAAGTATTGATGCGCAGTTTGAGTACAACCGCTTCACCCGTAGCTGGTATCAGGCACACTCACACGGCACCCGCGAAGCACTGCTTGAAGCATGGGAAGATTATCGTGATACTCCTGTTGACCAGCGGGGACGTGTCTGACCCCAGATGTTGGAAAATCTCTGAAAACAGATCTTCTGCAATCGTTGCCAAACTGTGTTTCATCGCACTATATGTGTGCGGTAAGTTTTTCTTATGGAATCCCTTCTCAATGCTGTTACCGCAGTAAATGACAAACTCTGGCTGGTCGTCATCGTCGTCCTGGTCGGATCGGGTATCTGGTTCTGTGCCACCACGTTTCTGGTGCAGGTCAGGTACATCCCGGATATGTTCAAGGCTATCGTCGAAAAGCCCTCTGACATTTCTGAGGGACAAAAAGGTATCTCAGCCTTCAAGGCCTTCACCATCTCCGCAGCCTCGCGCGTGGGTACTGGCAACGTTGCCGGTGTCGCCATCGCTGTCGCAGTGGGTGGTCCGGGAGCCGTGTTCTGGATGTGGATGATGGCCATTGTCGGTGGTGCCACAAGCTTTGTGGAATCAACCCTGGCCCAGGTGTACAAGGTCCGTGACAAAGATTCCTACCGTGGTGGTCCGGCCTACTACATGACTAAGGCGCTGAACTGGCGGTGGCTGGCAGTGATCTTCGCCGTGCTGATCTCTGTCACCTATGGCTTCGTGTTCAACGCGGTCCAGTCCAACTCCATCTCCGCAGCAGTGGTCAACTCCTTCGGCACAGACGGCAACACCACCAAGTGGATTGTTGGCTTTATCCTGGCAGCACTGACGGCCGTCATCGTTTTCGGTGGCGTGCAGCGTATTGCCAAGGTCACCCAGGTTGTTGTTCCTGTGATGGCTGTGCTCTACATCTTCGTCGGTATCGTCGTGGTCATCATCAACATCGGTGAAGTACCTGCGATGTTCACCTCGATTGTCACCCACGCCTTCGGCTTCAGGGAGTTCACCGGTGCAGCACTGGGCACCGTGATCATGCAGGGCATCCGAAGGGGACTGTTCTCCAATGAGGCCGGCATGGGCTCTGTTCCCAACGCCGCTGCAACTGCTTCTGTTTCCCACCCCGCCAAGCAGGGCCTGATCCAGTCCCTGGGTGTGTACTTCGACACCCTGATCGTCTGTAGCATCACCGCCTTCATCATCCTGCTTGCCAAACCTGATCTGTATGCCTCCGAAGGGGGCATGGAACTGACCCAGAATGCACTGGCCAGCTCTGTTGGTGAGTGGGGCATCCACTTCCTCACCGTGGTCATTATCTTCCTGGCGTTCTCCTCAGTGATCGGTAACTACTACTACGGTGAGTCCAACATTGAATTCCTCACCAAAAACCGCATCTATCTACAGGTATTCCGCGTCCTGGTGACCCTCTGCGTGCTGGGTGGAGCGATTGGTTCCGTCCCACTGGTCTGGGCCCTGGCGGATGTGTTCTCTGGTTTGATGGCGATCACCAACCTCATCGCCGTGGTCCCGCTGACCGGTGTAGCACTTGCTGTGCTGCGCAACTACACTCGCCAGCGTAAGGCAGGCCTGAACCCGGTATTCCACCGTGATGATGAGGAGATCAAGGGGATCCGTGGTTGGGATGGCATGGAGTGCTGGGATGGATCTGATCCCATCACCGTGCGTAAGCCGTAATTAACCAACACAGACATGGAAATGGTGTTCTGGGCAGGATAGTTCCTCCTCAGACACCATTTTCTGTTTTCATAAAGGCACAGGAGGCTTCCCTTTGCCAAGGAATCAGAGAATGATGGAAGGTATGGAAAAACACAGGGATCCAGCCAGAATCCGCTTCTGGGTGTTCATCGGGCTGTTGTCTGCCACCGGTGTGACCATGGCGTTCATCGCGACCTTTGGTTTTAATGATTCCATCGCCTTTGACATCGTCTGGCGTGTGTTTGTGGTACTGCTCTACATCGTGATTTCCTTTGCAGCCCAGCACCTCTGGCTGCGTCTGACCACCTGGACAGTCATTGGCATCACCTTTGTGCTCGGCCTGGCCAATGTATTTCCCCGCTATCTTCCCTTCATTCCGCAATGGCAGAGCAGTGGAGAGTACAGGTGGGGTGATCCCAGTACCGGGTGGAACCCTTGGTTCGGAATTGAACAGGACCTGGAGGTGGCAGCACACATGATCTGCGTGGGTTTGCTCGGATTGGGGCTGTTGTCCCTTGCCTACCGGTGGATCATGGACCAGCCGGTGCTGCAGGGAATCTACTGGGGCACGATTGTCTTCACCCTGATCTCATTGCTCATCGGAGCCGTGTTGATCATGGACAGTCGTCACCGTTGGAACATCTTCCACCAGATTGAGCGCTTGGAAGCAGGCATCGTAATCCTGGCTATGACGGGAGCCGTAATCATTGTGATCGGAGCTTTCGTTCAACGACGTTCCATACGTGCGGACTCCTCGCGGGAAAACATCCCCGTGGTGGACACCGGCAGTGCGCAGGAGAAGCTTCGGGCTGCCGGGATTGACCACGACGATATTCGAGCCTTGGTCCGCCGTTATGTTGATGAATACCTCGATGAGAAACGGTCCTGAGAACAGTAGAAGGAAACCTGCGGAGCCAGTCCGCCTGCGCTACGTACCCTGGGGATGACTATCTGCCAGCCCAACCGGAAGGTAATCAGGAGAGATGGAAACTACACGACTGACCGCTTTTGTCCACGGACATGTCCAAGGAGTGGGGTTTAGGTGGTGGACCAGATCCCAGGCTCTGGAGCTGGGACTGAACGGCTCTGCCACCAATCTTGATGATGGTCGGGTATGTGTGGTTGCTGAAGGGCCGGTGAACACATGCCAGGAATTGCTGGGACGCCTGAGTGAACAACCCAGCAAACACAAGCGTGTGGGAGAAGTTTCCACGGTTATTGATCAGTGGGGCGAGCCGCGCGGCGTTGAGGGCTTTATTGAACGCTAAGCTCTTAAGCCGATATGTATCTGAAATCATTGACGCTCAAGGGATTCAAGTCCTTCGCTTCTGCCACCACCCTGAAATTTGAACCAGGCATCTGTGCCGTGGTCGGTCCCAATGGGTCCGGCAAGTCCAATGTTGTGGACGCACTCGCCTGGGTCATGGGTGAAGGCTCAGCAAAAACTCTCCGTGGCGGCAAGAT
>NZ_CALZFS010000078.1 GCF_945649885.1 uncultured Corynebacterium sp.
GTCGGATCCCGATCGCGCCACCCGGTTCCATCGCCCACGACATGATTCTGAACTGGGCTAGGGAACAACAGCACTGACTTTTCACCACAAACAACAAGGGGGATTTGTGATTAATCTGCAGGACCTCGATGAAGACCAGCGTGTTGCCGCCACCGCACCCCGGGGACCGGTGTGCATCCTGGCCGGTGCCGGAACTGGTAAAACCCGCACCATCACCTACCGCATCGCACACCTGATCGACCAGGGTTTTGTCAGCCCCAACCGTGTACTTGCGGTGACCTTCACCTCCCGTGCGGCAGGGGAGATGCGCCACCGACTCAGCCTCATGGGCATCGGTGGAGTCCAGGCACGTACTTTCCACGCCGCAGCCCGCAAACAACTGATCTACTTCTGGCCCCAGGTGGCAGGCAACCTGCCCTGGAAACTGCTGGATAATAAGTTCCCGCTGGTGGGGCGGGCGGTGCGTGGCGCACGCATGGAATCACAGACAGAAAAAGTCCGTGACATCCTCGGCGAGATTGAATGGGCCAAAGCCTCCCTGATCACCCCGGAGCAGTACCCGGAGAAACTCGGCAACCGCACCCCACCGGCACCCGCGGAGAAGGTCGCAGAGGTCTATGCCCGTTATGAGCGTATGAAATCCACGGAGGAGGGCATGCTGCTGGACTTTGATGACCTTTTACTCCACACCGCCGGAGCCCTGGAGAATTCCCCCGCGGTTTCCGAGGAATTCCGCGACCAGTACCGCAGCTTCGTCGTCGATGAGTACCAGGATGTCACCCCGCTGCAACAGCGGGTGCTGGAAGCCTGGATGGGCGATCGCGATGATTTGACCGTGGTCGGCGATGCCAATCAGACCATCTACTCCTTCACCGGTGCCACCCCGAGTTATCTGCTCAACTTCTCACGCACCTATGACAACGCCACGGTGGTCAAACTTCAGCGTGACTACCGTTCCACACCCCAGGTGACCACCCTGGCCAACACCGTCATCGGTCAGGCCCGGGGACGGGTGGCCGGTACCCGCCTGGAATTGGAGGGCATGCGCGCACCGGGTCCGGAACCGGAGTACACCCCCTACGATGATGAGCCGACTGAGGCACGTGAGGTGGCAGGCAAGATCCTCACCCTGCTGGACAAGGGTGTGCCGGCATCGGAGATCGCTGTGCTCTACCGCATCAATGCCCAGTCAGCGGTATTTGAACAGGCTTTATCTGATGCCGGGATCATGTACCAAGTCCGTGGTGGGGAAGGGTTCTTCACCCGCAGTGAGATCCGCCAGGCACTGACCCAGTTGGTGCGGGCGTCGCAACGCGATGTGGATGACACAGACCTGGTGCGGCTGGTTCGCCGCACCCTGGTGCCCCTGGGACTGAGCACCGAGGAACCAGAAGGTGCCCAGGAGCGTGAACGCTGGCAGTCACTCAACGCCCTGGTTGACCTGGTGGAGGAGCTGATCAAGGCCACCCCTGACCTGGATTTCCCCGGGCTGCTGCGCAAACTCCATGAACGACAGGAGTCCAAACACCCACCAACCGTGGAAGGGGTCACCCTGGCGTCCCTCCACGCTGCCAAGGGGCTGGAATGGGATGCTGTGTTCCTGGTTGGTCTGGTGGACTCCACCCTGCCCATCAGCCACGCCATCAAAGCAGGCGATGAGGCCATCGAGGAGGAACGACGCCTGTTCTATGTTGGTGTCACCCGTGCTCGTGAACACCTCCACTGCTCCTGGGCACTATCCAGGCAGGAAGGTGGCCGCAAGTCCCGTAAACGCACCCGCTTCTTAGACGGCATTGTCTTTGACATGGCCAGCGAATCCGGTGCCCCACGTGCCAACCGTCCCCGCAACTGCCGATCCTGCGGTAACCCACTGGACACACCTGCCGAACGGGTCGTGGGCAGATGCGGTGCCTGTCCACCAGAAGCCGATGAACAGGTCTATGAGCAGCTACGCACCTGGCGTAATGACACAGCACGACGGGAAAGCGTGCCCGCCTATGTGGTGTTCTCCAACGCAACCCTCATGGCGATCGCCGAGATGATGCCCGCTGATGAGAATGAACTACTCAATGTCCCAGGCATCGGTCCGATGAAGATTGAGAAATATGGTGAGCAGATCCTGAACATCCTGGCGAGCTGACCTGAACTTCTTGTTCAGAGGCTAATCGATGGTGAAGTTACCGCAGCGGGGTTGACCCAACGGCAGTGAAGCATCGGAGGGGAACCAGCAGCTATCGGGGGAAAAGGACATGGTCAGCTGCTGTCCTTCAAGATCAAAGCCGGTTGAGTCGGATTGATAGGGGCTTAATTCCCCCAGTTTGACCAGCGTGGTTTCCTGTTCGATTGGTTCGGTGCTGCCGCTACCTGATTTCTGAGCAGAGAACGAGGTGGGGGAGTTCAGGACCAGAAGTGCGAAACGATGGGTGTCATCCTCACCATTGGGGGTGCGATCGAATCCCTGATGGCGTGAGAGCTCAGGGGCAGTCATCACCTGGACCGTGCCGGTGACGGTGTTGTTTTCGGACTCAGCTTCTAGATTCGGGGCCGCGTGGTTGTTTGACACTCCAGGTCTGACACCGCCGGCGACACCAAAAACATCCATTCCCGCAAGGGTTGGTTCCATGGTGTCAAGAGGGGCCCTGTCAGTGAGAGGATGGAAGGTGAAGGGAATCATGCGACCAGATGGTGCCGTGAGGTTGTCTTCCAGTTCTTCACCTGTGGGCAGAATCCGGTCGCCGTCGAGAGCAAAGGCCTTCACCGCCATCTCTGGGCTTAAGGAGCGCCATTCTGCCTGGTAGATCCGATCACCTGCTGGGGCGGCATATACGCTGACCCGATAACCACCAGCCCCGGCAGCACCGGAGAGCAGGGTGTCATCGGAGGAGGTGATCTCACCAGATTCGGTTGCACTGAAGATCCTGACCGGATTCAGATAATCAGCGGACCCTGCCCGGAGGATGAGCTCAGGGATACCATCACCGGTCATATCCGCCAGGGCGTAGTCATATTCACCGTTGAGGGGATAATCAGCGCCGGTGGTGAAGGAATACTGTTGTGGGGCATCAAGAACCCGTGCATAGGCGTCCCTGACCCGGTTGCCGGGTTCAGCAGTATCCTGTGCTTCTGGTGCAGCAGCTGCCACAGGCTGAGTACTGGTGATGGTGAGCGTGGAGGTTGGTGGCGTATCGCCGGTGGAACTGTCGGAGCATCCAACCAGTGCCAGGGTGGTCAGGAGTGATAATGCGACCGTGGAACAGATGCGGGCTGAAACCATGAGAATCGCCGAACTCACCTTCTGTGATTGAGCTGTGAATAATGTTCACAGATTACAGGACAAGGCCTGTTCTCACCCGGGATTCAAGGCGGTGAAACAGATGGGGCAGCCTGGGTGAACACTGATTTTCCCAAGCGCTGAGGTGCCAACATAGGGGTTGATCTCCTCCACCTCCCCGGCCTGCCAGGTGTCGGTATGCAACAAAGCAGCCAAACGTGCTGCGGTGGCCGCCTCAGTGATGGGATCCGGGTGGGTCGGTCCATTGGGCTGCTGAGTGACCAGGGCATGCCAGTGCGGATCGACATCCGTGCGGTGGAGATCAATACACATCATGCAGGGACCCCGGTGAGATCTGCGCCCCGGCCCGATCAACCCACGATTATCGATGAGTGCCGCGGTCAGATAGGTGGAAACACGGTGCGCGAGCAACCCCGCCAGATCACCCGGATGCGCAAGACGGTTGAGCACCACCACATGGCGTGCCGGGCGGGTGAGGAACACTCGGGGTTTATCGCCCCGCAAGGCAATACGGGGCACCAGGCCGGTGGCGGCGATGAGGGAGGCGGTGGCGTCGAGAAGCGTCCCACGCCCCCACAACAACACCTCGCCCGGTGTGGTTTCCCGCAGAACCCCGAAGGCGAGCAGGTCTTCGATCAAGCTGGTGGCGGCCAGGGGCCGAAGCCCCGCGGCCACCAGCTTTTTTGCGAGCACCTCCACCGCGTGTCCGCCATCCCTCAATCCGAGGAGCACCGGCACAATTCTGGAGGCCAGCTCCGTGGAATCCATTTCCAGTACGCCTGCCCGGGTAGCGTCCACCCCGAATTGGATGGCAGGCCCCGGACGGATGAGAATCTGGGTTGATGGTGAAAGAACTACATGAGTCATGGAAAATCCCCCGATGTTTCCACACACACTCCCCGTTGACACCATTTCACCACAGATACAATCATCTGTCATGCAGGAGATTGAGGTGATCCGTTCCGCGAAACGGACCAGGACGGTGCAGGCCAGGATCATTGATGGGAAAGTGGTGGTCCGGATCCCCGCCCGGATGAGCAAAACGGAAGAGGAGAAAGCCGTGGCGGAGATAGTGGCCAAGCTGAAAAAGCGTACCACCTCATCCGCCGTCAGCGATGCAGCGCTGATGGAGCGTGCACACCGGTTGAATGAGACTGTGTTGGAAGGTCGAGCACGGGTGGTTAGTGTCCGGTGGGTGAGCAATCAGAATTCCCGATGGGGATCCTGCACCGTGGATACAGCCGATATCCGGATCTCCGACCGGTTGAGGCATGTGCCCGACTATGTGTTGGATTCAGTGCTGGTGCATGAGCTCACGCACACCTTCATCCCGGATCATTCCGCACTGTTTTGGGAGTGGGCAGAAAAAGTGCCCCTGGCCGAAAGGGCCAGGGGCTATCTTGAGGCGTATCAGCGCTGGGGCTAACTAGTGGGGGCTAGTTGCCCTTGTCCGGGGTGTCATCATCGCCGTCTTCGTTGTCCTTCTTCTCTGCTTCCTCAGCGAGGAACTGCTCGAGTTTATTGATCTCAGCGATCGGGTCGAAGTCGTTGGAGCCGCCGTCATCGAGGAGTCCGTCGATGAACTGGGCGGGGTTGTCCACGTCCTCGGCAATCGGCAGGAAGTCGGGATGATCCCAGACTGCGTCGCGACGCTCAACACCGACTGCGACCTCGATGCGACGCCACAGCTCGGTGGCCTCAGCAACCTTGGGTGCGTTGAACTCGATGCCGACAACCTTGGCAAAGGCCTGCTCGGCGGAACCACCGGAGGCACGGCGGCGTCGCCACGCTTCGTTGATGGCGTTGGTGGATGGGATGCGATCGGACATCGCCTGGGTGACCACCAGGTCAACCCAGCCTTCAACCAGTGCGAGCAGGGTTTCCAGGCGGGAGACCGCGGCGGCGTTGCGGGAGCTGATGCGTGGGGAGAGATCCATGCCCTGCAGCTCGCTCATCATCTCCTGCAGACGCTGTGGGTCCGGGTTGTCCATCTGGAACTGGCCCATGGCGTCCTGGATGTGGGAGGTGTCGATCTCCAGACCTGCGGCATATTCCTCCACAGAGGACACCAGACGCTCCACCAGCCATGGCACATGCTTGAACAGTCGCTGGCGGGCTGCTTCACGGGAACAGATGTAGACGAGCATCTCCTGCGCCGGAACATTGAGACCCTTGGAGGCCTCCGCCAGGTTGGCCGGCAGAACAGCAGCCACACCAGCTGGGGCGACAGGCAGGCCGAAATCTGAACCGGACAGCGTCTGCTTGGCCAGGTCGCCCAGGGCGTTACCCAGCTGCATACCGAAGTTCATGGAGGACATCTGGTTCATCATCGAGGACATCGGACCCATCATCTCCTTGGCTTCCTCAGGGAGATTTTCCAGCTGTGCCTGATTCATGTGCTCCGCGACAGGGGAGACCAGACGCTTCCACATCGGCAGGGTGTTATCCAGCCAGGCTTCGGCATTCCACGCCTCGGCGCGGTGACCGGAGGTGGGCAGCTGGGTGGCGTCATCCAACCAGAGTTCAGCAAGACGGAGCGACTCAGCGACAGCATCTCTATCGGACTGCTTGAGTTCAGGGACACGGCCGATCTGCTGGCGGGCGATACGGGCAGCCAGCTCATAGTTGACCGGGCCACCAGCCTCGGGGCTGTTCATAGAATCGCCCATGCCTGAGAGCATCTGGCCGAACTGGTTGAGGATATCGCCTAAACCGCCACCGCCTAAACCACCGCCGAATCCACCGGCACCGCCGCCGAAGAAACCGAAAGGATCGTTATTGTTACGGTTCCTGTCGTTGTCATCGTCGTCGTTATTCGGGAAATTGAAACCGAAGCCATTGGAATTCATACTTACCAATCTACAAGGCACCCAAACCCAAATGCCATGATCCGGGCAACGCTCTAAGCGAACACAGGTTGTAGGGTGGATAGCCGTGAACCGCAGAATCAAGACCCTAACCTGGGGAGCCATCCCCTTGGTCGCTCTGGCATCACTTGTCAGCATCGACCACATCCCCGGCACCGACATCAGTTTGACCGTTCCTTATGCCGCCGAAGGCCCCGGTCCCACCTTCAACACGCTCGGTGAGGTCGATGGTGTGGAGGTCATTGAGATCACCGGCGCGGACACCGATGAAGTGGAGGGCAACCTCAACATGACCACAGTGTCCGTGCGTACCGGAATGACACTGTCCCAGGCACTCACCCGGTGGCTGTTCACCGATGACACCATCGTGCCCATTGAGCAGATCTTCCCACCAGGTCAGAGCATGGAGGAAGTACAGCAGTCCAACAGCAGGGCATTCACTGCATCCGAGGCAGCTGCGACGATCTCCGCGATGAATTTCCTCAACCTACCGGTGGAAATCGAAGTGGTGGAAGTGGTCGAGGACAGTGCGGCTTTCGAAAACTTTGACGCAGGTGACACCCTGACTGCGGTCAACGGCACCCCGGTGACCACCCCCGGCCAGGTACAGGAGATGATCCGCAACATGGCCCCCGGTGATGAGGTGAACATCGATTATCTGCGCGGTGGGGAAGAGGAAACCGCAACGGTTGTCCTGGGTAAGCACCCACAGGATCCGCAGGTGCCACTGTTGGGGATCTCTATGACCTCTGTACCTACCTCTGACACCGAGGTGTCCTACAACTTGAAAGATATCGGTGGCCCGAGTGCCGGACTGATGTTCTCCCTGGCTGTGGTGGACAAACTGTCTCCCGGACCGCTCAACGGCGGCAAGTTCGTGGCCGGCAGTGGCACGATTTCTGAAGATGGTTCTGTGGGCCCGATCGGGGGCATCGCCCACAAGGTGCGTGCTGCGGAGGAGGCGGGGGCAGAGATCTTCCTCGCACCCACGGATAACTGCGCTGAGGCGCTGACCGCTGACCGCGGGGATATGACAATTCTCAAGGTGGATACCCTGGAACATGCCATTGAGCAGATGGATGCCTTCAACTTCGGTGGAGACTTTGAAACCTGTAGTTAGTCTTTGCTTTAGTCTTTGCTGATGCTGGTTTCCACCGTGGAGGTCGGCGAGGGTTCCCAGCCCTCCGGTGGTTCCACCAGACGCAGCTCATAAATACGTTCCTCAGGATCAATCCGGTCCGAGGACACCATCTGCTGCAGCACCAGACCCTCATCATTATCCACCACGGTGATGATGGACATTGTGCCCATCGTGGTCCAACCCACGATGCGGGAACCGGTGTCCTCCACCACCCGTGAGCTGCGCAGCTCAGTCAGCAGCTGGGTGGTGGACGCCGCCTTGGCGTTGTTGGCGAAGAACTGGAACTGCCCCACCTCCGCACCGGTGCAGGCGGAGGAATTCTCCACCCCATTGGGATCACAGGTATCAAACTGCTCAAACAAGGTCCGCGGCGCCAGAGTCTGGAAGACCTCGTAGATCTCTTCGATGTCCTTGGACAGTTTCTCTGCCTTCTGCGTGCTTGTCGACGTCTCGTCCGCCCCGGTGGCCGTTGGCTCAGCCGAGCCAGCGGTCGTGCTGGGAGTCACCTGGGCGGTGGCATCCGTGGTTGCAGTGGTAGACGAGGTGGCTGTGGTCGGCGCAGCGCTGACCGAGCTGGTGCTGGAGGCTGTTGTCGAAGCCGGGGCGGTGGGATCCGGGCCCTGTTCCTCTGTGGAAGAACAGGCAGCAAGGACAGGGATGAGCGCCACAAGTCCCGTTGCAACGCGGATGCGGGTGTGTGGGGTGGACGCCACTATCAGGTTCTCCTTGATGTCTGCTGCCTGTGTGAAGGGTTAACTTGTTTAATTCTAGCCAACCCAGATGAAACTGAAGCCTTTAGAACTCTTCTGGATCAGCTTCCAGGGTGTATCGCAGTGCCGCGATCACACCCGGGGCCACACCTGGTCCACCACGCAACTCAATCTCATCCTCAGCGAAGGGACCACGTTCTTCGATCTCCTCTTCTGTGGGACGCAGCTGCAGCAGAGTCAGCTCCGCCTCACCGCGCAGCACACCGGAGAACAACCGTGCCGGACGTGCTTCAGAACCGGGGACAGCGGAATCTGTGAACATGATCTCCTGGGCGAGCACCGCACCGGCAATCTGCGCTGGCCAGGCCAAACGGGAGACATAGTCACCTAAGGCCTCAGAACCGGGAAGCAGATTATCAGGCAGATTGTCCTGAACAACCAGGGTCAGGGGAGAATCCTCGATGTCAGCATCAATAGTGTCCACGAGCATCTCAGTGGGAACCAGAGCAAACAGGGTGGGGCCCTGATCCCAGCCTTCAGCGTGAATGAAGTCCACTGCCTCCAACATCGCCTTGTTGAGTGCCTGCGGGCTGTATACAGCTTCGTTCATTATTTTTCCTTAATAAAACAGCTCGTTGGTCTTTGTTTGTGATTAAACCGTAGAGTAGGGGAGAAACGAAGAAAATCGCATTCACATAAGGATATTGTCTTGGCGACTGGTCTCACACCCCCACCCCAACCCATTAAACGGCCACCAAAAATAGTGACGTGGCTCTTCGGAATCATCGCACTGCTGGTGTTGATCACACCGCTGGTGCTCGGAGTTTATACAGACTGGCTGTGGTTCGGTGAAGTGGACTTCCGTGGCGTATTCAGCACGGTCATCGTCACCCGAATCATCCTGTTCATAGTTTTCGCACTCCTCGCGGGTGCCATCACATGGCTGGCAGGCTACTTCACCATCAAACTGCGACCGGATGAACTGTCCGCGTTCGATGCTGAATCCCCGGTGTATCAATACCGTCAGATGATTGAGAACAGCCTCCGTCGCATTCTCATCGTCATCCCCGTATTCATCGGCCTGATCGCAGGTCTTGTCGGACAGCGCTCCTGGCGTACCGTCCAGCTCTTCCTCAACCGCCAGTCCTTCGGCGTGGAAGACCAGCAGTTCAGCATGGATTATGGCTTCTATGCCTTCTCCCTGCCAATGCTCCGTCTGATCACGGGTTCCCTCTCCACGCTCCTCGTGGTGGTCTTCATCATCGCGCTTGTCGGCCACTACCTCCTGGGTGGTATCCGTCCCGGGAACCAGATGACCGGCCAGAAGGCCTTCATCTCCCGTGGTGCTCGTGCTCAGCTCGCCATCACCGCTGGCCTGTGGATGATCATCCGCGTCATCGGCTACTGGCTGGATCGTTATGATCTGCTGACCAATGAAAACCAGACCTTCACCGGTGCGGGTTACACCGATATCAACGCGCAGCTTCCTGCGAAGATCATCCTCATGGTCATCGCCGCGATCGTGGCGGTGGCATTCTTCTCCGCAATATTCCTCAAGGATCTCCGCATCCCGGGATTGGCTGTTGTGCTCTTGGTGCTCAGCTCCATCGTCGTCGGTGCCGCCTGGCCACTGATGCTCGAGCGTTTCTCCGTTCAGCCAAACCGTGCTGAAAAGGAATCCGAGTACATTTCGCGGAACATTGAGTCCACCAGGTTCGCCTATGGCATCACCGATGAGGAAGTCACCTACGTTGAGAACTGGGGTGCCGGTGGTGCAAGCAACGCTGAAGTGGCCTCCGATGAGGCGACCATCTCCAATATCCGCCTCCTGGACCCACAGATCCTTTCTCCAACCTTCACCCAGCAGCAGCAGCTGAGGAACTTCTACGGTTTCCCAGAGCAGCTGGCCATGGACCGCTACATGGTCGACGGTGAACTCCGCGACTTCGTCGTGGCCGCCCGTGAACTTGATCCCAACTCTCTGCAGCAGAACCAGCAGGACTGGATCAACCGCCACACCGTGTACACCCACGGCAACGGATTCATCGCAGCACAGGCCAACCAGGTTGATGAGGTTGCCCGTGACGTTGGATCCACCCGTGGTGGCTACCCCGTTTACACCGTGTCTGACCTGCAGTCCAACGCCCGTGCCGCGGAAAGTGAAACCGCTGAAGAACTGGGCATCAAGGTTGATCAGCCACGTGTCTACTACGGTCCACTGATCGCCTCCGCTGCTGATGGTGCTGACTACGCCATCGTCGGTGACACCGGCGATGGCCCAGTTGAATATGACACCGATTCCACCAGCTACACCTATGAAGGTGAAGGCGGAATTGATATCGGCAACATATTCAACCGTGCAGCTTTCGCCCTGCGTTACCAGGAGATGAACATGATCCTCTCAGATCGTGTCGGATCCGAATCCAAGATCCTTTTCGAACGTGACCCACGCACCCGTGTGGAAAAGGTCGCCCCATGGCTGACCACCGACTCCAAGTCCTACCCAACGGTTATCGACGGCCGCATCAAGTGGATCGTGGATGGTTACACCACCCTGAGCAGTCTTCCTTACTCCACCCGCACCTCCCTTGATGAGGCAACCACAGACTCCGTGGTGGTGGATGAATTCCAGCAGAACCTCAGCAGAGAGAACGTCGGTTATATCCGTAATTCCGTCAAGGCTGTTGTCGATGCTTATGACGGCACCGTCGATCTCTACGAGTTCGATACCGAGGACCCGGTTCTCAAGGCATGGCGCGGAGTATTCCCAGACGTGGTCCAGCCTGAGTCTGAGATCTCCGATGAACTGCGCAATCACCTGCGTTACCCGGAGGACCTCTTCAAAGTCCAGCGTGACATGCTTGCCCGCTACCACGTCGAAGACTCCGGAACCTTCTTCACCAACGATGCCTTCTGGTCCGTCCCCAACGATCCGACTGCACCTGAAGGCCGCCAGGAACTGAAGCAGCCTCCCTACTACGTTGTTGCTGCTGACCCGGAAACCGGCGATGCAAGCTTCCAGCTGATCACCCCATTCCGTGGACTCCAGCGTGAGTTCCTATCCGCACACATGACTGCTTCCTCTGACCCGGAGACCTACGGACAGATCACCGTCCGTGTTCTGCCAACCGGCGCTGTCACCCAGGGGCCGAAGCAGGCACAGGATGCCATGATGTCCTCTGACCAGGTCGCCCAGGACCAGACCCTCTGGCGTGGATCCAACGATCTGCACAACGGTAACCTGCTGACCCTTCCTGTCGGTGGTGGCGAGATCCTCTATGTTGAGCCGATCTACTCCAAGCGTAAGGACCAGGAATCGGCCTTCCCGAAGCTCCTGCGTGTCCTAGTCTTCTACAAGGGACAGGTTGGTTACGCACCAACCATCGCTGAAGCACTGTCACAGGCGGGTATCGACCCGGCAGCAGCCCAGGATATTGAGGTCGTCGAAGATGACGGAAGCACCACTGTCCCTGAGGTGGAAAGTCCAGAAGATGAAGGGGAAGCCCCAACAGAAGGCGACACCCCGACACCACCTGCAGGCTCTGGAGCTGAAGGCATCGACGCCATCAATGAAGCACTCCGCAACCTGGAAACCGCACGCAACGGCTCCTTCGAGGAATACGGACGCGCACTTGACGCACTTGACCGTGCAGTCGAGAGCTTCCAGGGAGCTGGCACCGGAGAGTAAAATCTTCCGCTAGCTCACTAACATGTGGCCCCCAGCAGGTACTGGAAACAGTATTCAGCTGGGGGCCACAGTCATCTTAAGGAAGCGCCATGAACAGGGGATTTGGTCATATCTGAGAGTCTCTGTATAGTAATTCAACGTTGCCAAGAACAAGGGATGAACTTCCCAGTGCTTGTCGGCAAGGTGAAATTTAAGTAGCACCGCGTCGCGGGGTGGAGCAGCTCGGTAGCTCGCTGGGCTCATAACCCAGAGGTCGTAGGTTCGAATCCTGCCCCCGCTACTAATAAGAAAAATCCTCCAGAACTTCGGTTCTGGAGGATTTTTCTATTCCCCAAAGTATGGCTTGGGTTTTTAGAGGGATAAAATTCCCTGGATGATGCTGTATCCGACTCCCACACTGCTTCCGATAATTGGAAGGTGGGAGTAGAAGTTGAAGAAGGTGTCGAGGTAATGCACGAGAGGGCCCCTTTCCTTGAGCCGAAGAAATTAGGACTGTGAGCTACCAGCGAATACTGAGCTCAGGGTGGGGAGGTCGGTCATGCTGGACAAGCCGAAGAACTGGGCAGCTTGATCAACGAAGGGCGCCAACAAGACGGTGCCGAGGACAACCTCGATCCACATGGGGAAGCTCATGAACGCATTTGCGAAGGTTTCAGCGGTCTGATTAAAAGCGGTGAGATCCATTAATTATGAAGTCCGTTCAGGATGCAGGGGTGCAGGATCCAACAGGGGTGTTGGAGGGGGATTCTAGTGGGAAAATTTTCCCAACAAATATTCCCTCACGAATGTTAGCAGTAGATCTTCTTTTCCGGGGTGGGAATGTGGCTGCCGGGATGATCGCTTAGGGTGCTGTGGGCAACCACTCCTCAGGCGGAGGGAAGCGATAATTGGGTTTTCCCGAATATCCGTGTACAGTGATTCCTTGTAGCCAGAGAGCATCGCTTGCTGGTTAAGGTGATTTAAGTAGCACCGCGTCGCGGGGTGGAGCAGCTCGGTAGCTCGCTGGGCTCATAACCCAGAGGTCGTAGGTTCGAATCCTGCCCCCGCTACTAATGAGAAATCCTCCTCAACTTCGGTTGAGGAGGATTTCTGCTTTTCCCAGGCTTTGACAGCCTTGAACATGGGAGAGATTTGGCGGGTGGGGTTAGTCACATGTGGGCCCTGTAGCCCTCATTCACCTTTAAGCACAGGCCTGATCGGATTATCAGACCAGAGTCCCCAGGGATGACCGTATTCCGGCATCAGGGTGAGTTTCTTCCTGGTTTGATTCTCCTGGATGTGATGCGCTCTTGAAACCCGAGTTGGAAAAATCAGAGCGGTTTTCTTTTGATGATGGTGTCCGGATCCTCGGGGTCATTCGGGGCGACGTCAGTGAACCATTCGGTGAGGGCTGGATCTTCACTATTAAAATCAGCACCTGCTCCTTCATCCCCCTCCACCTGGGTAACACCGAAGACGAAGTCATCGCCGTGTTCATCGATACCCTGTTGCACACCCTTGCGGATGGCTGCCAGCGCGTAGGCGCGACGGATCATCATGGGATCATTGCGCAGATCGATGGCCCAGGCGATCA
>NZ_CALZFS010000079.1 GCF_945649885.1 uncultured Corynebacterium sp.
CGACAAACAAAAAATAAATGGCACACTATTGAGTTCTCAAACAACATTCGCACACTGATCAGGGTTAATCTTTTGGTTGATTTCCATTCTCAGCGACTGGAGATTCACTCTAGTAACTCCCGCTTGGGAAGTCAACTTGGATTTAATCTCCGTGTCACCTCGATTAACTTTCGCTTCCTTGTTGGGAAGTTCTAGCGGCTCGCTGCGACTTGAACTAATCTACACAGACTCTCCAGATGCCACAACTCTGCAGGTCAACACCGGTTTTAGCCTGCAACACCGAGAATAAACTGATCTCGACATCGATAAGCATCGGAAAAGCACTGCTAAACGCACAAGGCCGGACTCCCCATAGATGGGAAGTCCGGCCTTGTTCTTGTTTATTTAGTTGATCTTCACGCCGGCAAAGTTCTTCTTACCCTTGCGCAGCACCAACCAGGTGCCATGGAGCAGATCAGATTCAGATGGCTCCCAATCATCTTCAGTGATGCGCTCGTTATTAACGTAGGCGCCACCTTCTGAGATGGTGCGTCGTGCAGCACCGCGGGAATCAACCAGGCCAGAGGCGATGAGCAGATCCACAATGCTACGTGGCTCCCCTGCCGTGATCTCAGCAACTTCGGTTTCAGAAACAGAAGCCGCCAGAGTGTTTTCATCCAGGTCGCGCAGTTCTGCACGGCCGAAGAGTGCCTGTGCTGCAAGTTCCACAGCGGTGGTTGCTTCTTCACCGTGAACCAGGTTGGTCATTTCGCGAGCGAGACGGCGCTGTGCTTCACGCTTGAATGGGCGCTCGGCAACCTCAACCTCGAGCTCAGCCAGTTCTTCCTGGGTGAGGAAGGTGAACCAACGCAGGTAACGGATGACATCGGCGTCAGCTGCGTTGATGAAGTACTGGTACCAGCTGTATGGGCTGGTCATCTCAGGATCCAGCCACAGGGAACCGCCACCGGTGGACTTACCGAACTTCTTGCCCTCGGAGTCGGTGACCAGTGGGACAGTGATGCCGTGGACCGACTTGCCCTGGACACGACGGTTGAGGTCAACACCGGAAACGATGTTGCCCCACTGATCGCCGCCGCCGACCTGGAGGGTGCAATCAAAGCGCTTGTTCAGCTCAACGTAGTCGTTGGCCTGCAGCAGCATGTAGGAAAACTCCGTGTAGGAGATGCCATCCGATTCCAGGCGGCGCTTGACGGTATCGCGCGCCAGCATGGTGTTCAGTGGGAAGTGCTTGCCCACATCACGTAGGAAGGTGACCACGGACATGTTGTTGGTCCACTCGGCGTTGTTGACCAGACGGGCTGCGTGCTCGCCCTCGAAATCAACGAAGCGGCTGAGCTGGTCAGAGATTCTTCCGGCCCACTCGGCAACCGTGTCGGCGGAGTTCATGCTGCGCTCACCCACATCACGTGGGTCACCGATCATTCCGGTCGCGCCACCTGCGAGCACGATCGGGTTGTGGCCAGCCTGCTGGAAACGGCGCAGCATGAGCAGTGGCACCAGATGACCTGCGTGCAGGGAGGGACCGGTCGGGTCGAAACCGCAGTACAGGGTGATCGGAGCCTGGGTGGATTCGCGCAGTGCGTCGATATCGGTGGACTGGTTGATCAGTCCGCGCCAGTTGAGCTCGTCAATGATATTGGTGGTCATGGTGTTTTTAGAGTTGTCTTTCTTTAAAGGGGAAGTTCTTATTGTGAAGGGGTCCACTCGGTGGCTTCATCGATCAGGAGGACGGGGATCCCGTCATCGATGCGATAGGCCAGTCCGAGGCGTTCATTGACCAGGAGCTGTTCGCTCTCCAGATATCGCAGTGGGCCCTTGTCCTTGGGGCAGGCCAGGACTTCAAGAAGCTTCGGATCAAGACTCATAAGGGATATCCTACTTGGCTCACCTCGAGGCTCAGCATTGAGGCCTATTCCCCTGCTTTAGAGCGCCCCACTCCCCTTTTCTCCGGCCTTTCCAGCAGATTCAGGGTTCTCATCCAGGGGCAGCTTCCCGAACTGCATGTGCAGGATCCGGTTGTGATCCTCCAGGTTGTTGAGGCCTATCTCCGTGATGACCTGATAGATGCTGTCAGCTTCAGCCTGCAGCAGCTTGAGCGATTGCACCATATCCTCCACAGCGCGCGGGTTCTTGAAGTCCGGGATCTTCAGGTAGGTATCCACCAGTGAGGGGATGTAGTCCAGAATCATGGACCGCACCGTCACCTGGTATTCCGGGAAGTCCACTAGGCGCTCCCAGTGATCCAGCACCATGTTCAGGGCATCATCCAATTGGATGACTGCCTCATGAACAATCCAGGGAACCTTATTATCTGACAATTTACCCGCCTGACGCCCCATGACCTTTCGCAGCTCCTGGGGTGCTGCATGTCGTGGCGGTGCCTGCAGTTGCGCCGGTAGCTCTTCTGCTTGCCTGCGTGGGGTCAGCAGTGCTCCCGCACCATATCCGGCCACAGCAACCACCGGCCAGAGGATTCCCAGTCCCGCCACCAAGTGGATGATGATGACCAGGATGGCCAGTGTCATACCCACGATGTTCTTGCGGGAGGTGAAGAAGCTGCTGCTTTTTGAGGAATTACTGGTAGGCACGGATCTCCTTGAAGGCTTCATCGAGGTCACCGTCAATGGCACCAAAGGTGTGCCCACCAGTCAGTGCTGCCAGATTCTCCATCTCAGTGACATTTGCTTCCCCGTAGAGGATGACAAAGACAGGGATGCGCTTCTTCTCTGTTGGTAGCTCTGCGTAGTACTGCTGGAACTCCAGGAAATTTGGCCTGTCAGTGAGCTCCCCATCTGTCATCAGCACAATCGATGGAATATAGGCACCAGTCTCTGCCTCATCCAGGGCCTGCATCAGTGCCCTATATATGCCGGTGCCACCGTGAGCCACCAGTTCATCAATGCCGTCGGCAAGCTGCTGCCGGTTGGGTCCACCAATCTGGTCAACCGTGGTGGAGATTGTTTCTGCAGGCACCCAGTCAAAGGGAATGATATTAACTTTTTCACGGCGTCGCAGTGACACATCACCGGTAAGCGAGTTGGCCTGCCCCGTGATCAGCTCATTCATGGTGGTTTTCAGGGAGCCCAGACGTGGCCCCTCCATGGAACCGGAGGTGTCCAGTACAAAGGTGGTGTTACCAGGAACCCGTAGCTCATTATTGTAGGCAGCCACCAGCGCATCGGTGATCTGCCGTTCTCCTGGGAAGGGCTGTTCAATGATGAAGGCGTCTTGCAGTTCCTCAGGCAGGGGTACCGTGGTATCCACAGGGCGTCGGTAGGTGTTCGTGAGAACCTCGGGGTGATCTTCGATCCACTCCCTCAGTTCCCGTATCTGAGCTGCTGTCTCATCGTCCGCTGCAGCAAGTGCGGACAGTGGGTAGTCCGCGCTGACCACACCATCTGCGGGAACAACCATCCACAGATCCGCATTGTCTTCTTCATTGACCGTATGTAGAACAGATTCATAGTTGATCAGTGCATTGGCACGATCCGGGTCTGAGATGAAGGCATCCTTCAGCCATCCTGAGGATCCGGAGGTGACTGTCTGGCCGGAGAGAAACGCCTGGAGCTCCCGGGTGACATCATCCACATCATCTAGTGTCAGCGCCTGGCCGGTGTCAGCGTAGGCGGTGGACACCGATACCAGTGCGGAGAAACCTGAGTTGGAGGTGGAGGGGTCAGTCATGCCGAAGGTGAGCTGGCCACTGGCTGCAGCAGACCCGATCTCCGCCCAGGTCGGCTGGTGGCTATGCCAACCCAGGTGCATGGCGTGGCGATAATCCACACCGAGAACCACCGGCGAGGTGGCGATCTTGGTGGTTTCCCCGAGTTTTCCGGAGGCTCCAATCAGATCCACATAACGGTTGGTGGCAAACCAGGTGGCGTCATAATCCTCATCGAATTCACCCTGTTTGAGCTTTTCACTGTTTTCTAATGTGCCTCCGGGAAAGTCGAGTTCAATGGGGAAACCCAGTTCTTCTGAAGCCTGTTCGACTGCTGGGACGAGATCTTCTAGTTCTGTCGCTGCCACGATGCGGAGCGCCTCCCTATCTGCGCCCTCTCCTGTTGCGGCATCCTCACCGGTATCTGTTGAAGTACTGGAGCAACCTGCGATGACCACGGTGGACATCACCAGGGTGGACAGGGTGAGTAGTTTCCTGATCACTGGTCTTCCTCCTCGAAGGGTGGGAGTGGGCTGTAGCTGGCGGAGACGCGTTCGATGAGTTGTTCCAGGATGTCGTAATCCGGTGGGTCCACGGCCAGAACATTCGCCGGTGTTTCATATTCCAGATTGAGTTCAGCCATGGTTTCAGTGAATACCTGGCTGTTCTGGGGCCGAAAGCCGTGCACTGCTGCCAGTTTCTGCAGCTCTTCATCCTCTGCGAGCAACCGTCCGATCTCCGCGCCTTCGTCGGTCAGCCCCACCACGGTGTGCTTGGTGATAACCGTTGGGTAGGGATACGCCAGCACCATGGAATCCCCTGCGGCAATCTGAGTGTCTTCCTGCGCAAGTTCATTCAGGAACTGTGCCTCATAGATGACCGCCATGGGTTTGGACCCCATGCCCTGGGAGAGATAATCCGCAAAGGGGCCGGCTGAGGTGGATTCGGTATAGCCCTGGCCGAGGAAGAAAGGGCCGAGCTCCGGGGCGATTCCATCAACCTGGGTGTCACTGCCCACTACCGAGCCTTCTGCCACAGCCCAGGAAAGCAGTGAGAGGTACATGGCTGCCGAATTGGAGGTACGCACATCAGTGGAAGACATCTGCACCTGACCTGGTGAGGGGAAGTCATCCCCCAGGTCCCGCCAGCGGATGTCTTCCTGCGCCAGGGTGATATACGCTTCCATGTCCACGTACCAGTGTCCACCTTCTGTACGGGCAACATCTGCCCGTTCCAGCATGTGCAGGATGGGACCCCAGGTGGCAATGGTGATCGGCGAGTTGAATGGGGTGAACTCGCCGGTGGATTCCACTGTTTCCAGAATCTTCTGTGCCGCCGGCGCTGAGGAGGGGAAGGCCAGATCAAAATCAGAGAGGTCTAATTCTGTGGCAATTCTTCTGGATCCAGCAGTGGTCACCTGGACGTCATAGCCATGATCAGCCAGCACTTCCCTGACCTTTGGGTCCTCAAAGAAATCACGTTTCTCAGAGCCAATCACCGCCTTCACGGTTATCGGATCCTCTGGGCTGGACTCTTCTGAATCCCCAGCTGCCCCAAATCCGAGAACACTGAATGTCCCTCTCCCCACCAGGACTGCCATCACAGCAATGAACAGCAGGATGATCCCCAGAAAGACAGAAACACCCCTGCCCCGAGTCTTCTCAGAATTTCCAGAGGTGCCATTCATAGCCTGATGATAAAAGCGACTGAGCAGCTCCGCAACAGCTCAGGAAAATGCTTAAGTGGCCGGTTACACCCGGCTACTTAAACATCATGCTTCTATGCGTCTGCGACGGTGAAACGGGTCCGCAGGTAGGTCGGTTTCTCCATCTCATCAAGGGCTGCCGCAGCAAAGGTTCCAGTACTGACCTTCTCACCTGCAGGTTCATCATCAGCAAGGACATAGGAGTCGGTCTGCTCGCCTGGGTAGATCTCTGGGGACGGTGCCAGCATGACCCAGTCCAGCTGCTCTTCTGATTCGCGGTAGTTGTTGAGAATCTCAACGAAGCTGCGTGGTTCCGCGCCGTACTCCTCCGGGATGACACCGGCGTCGACGAGCAGGGTGCCATCTGACATCTGCAGGCCACCTGCACCACCGATGATGAAGATGCGCGCCTCCGGCTGTGCGACGATCAGAGCCGCATGGGCTTTGATCACCGGGGCATAATCACCGGTTTCCCGACCACCGGGTACGGAGAACACCAGGACATCTGATTCTTCAGCCAGCTTCATGATGGCTTCCGTATCGTTAATCTCCAGCGCACGGTAGGTCACGCCTGCGATGGGGTCGGTGACATCTCCACTGCGGTTGGTACCGATGACCTCATGTCCACGCTTAACTGCTTCGCGGGCAATATCCTGCCCGACCATTCCTGTTGCGCCGATGATGCTGATTCTGCTCATATCCCTATCCTCCACCAAAAATTAGTTGACGTGTCAATAAATAGTTTAGTGCCTACCCGCCCTCAAAGTAAAGGCCTCAACCCCCTGAGTGTCGGACCGGCACCAGCACAAAGTTTCGTCACAGTGTTGATGTATGGACCCTGTCGTTAGCTGGGGAAAGTAAAAAATTCCTGGTTTCACACAAGATGCATGAAATCAGGAATCAGGTGAATGCTTTAGCTGCGCACCGGGGTGTTGGCCCAGGAGCGGTGATCCGCACTGGCCTGTGTCACGCGTTCACGCTGCTCGGCAACGCGGACACCGGCGGTTCCGCCACGGGTGACACGTGATGCCACGGCACCTTCGATGGTGAGAACCTCACGTACTGCAGGGGTCAGGCGGGAGTCCACGCCGGCCAGTTCTTCATCGGTGAGGTCAATCAGGCCCACTCCCCTGTTTTCAGCGATGCGGACGCAGGCACCGGAAGCCTCATGAGCCTCACGGAATGGCACTCCTTCACGGACCATCCACTCTGCCAGGTCGGTGGCCAGGGTGAAGCCAGCTGGTGCCAGTTCACGCATGCGCTCGGTGTTGAAGGTCAGGGTGGAGATCAGGCCGGTCATCGCGGGCAGCAGCAGGTTCAGCTGTGCCACGGAGTCCACGATGGGTTCCTTGTCTTCCTGCAGGTCACGGTTGTAGGCCAGTGGCTGTGCCTTCAGGGTGGCCAGCAGGCCTGTCAGGTTGCCGATCAGGCGTCCGGACTTACCACGGGTCAGTTCTGCCACGTCAGGGTTCTTCTTCTGTGGCATGATGGATGATCCGGTGGACCAGGCATCAGCCAGAACGATGTAGCTGAATTCCGGGGTGCACCATGCGATGATCTCCTCAGCCAGGCGGGACATGTCCACGGAGATCTGTGCCAGAACAAAGGCGGTCTCAGAAGCGAAGTCACGGGAGGAAGTCGCATCGATGGAGTTATCGGCGGCAGAATCAAAACCGAGTTCTTCCGCGATGGCCTCCGGGTTGAGCTGTAGGGAGGATCCTGCCAGCGCTCCGGAACCATAAGGGGAAACCGCAAGGCGCTTGTCCAGGTCGCGGATGCGCTCGATGTCACGCAGCAGTGGCTGTGCGTGTGCGAGAAGCTGGTGTGCCAGCAGGACTGGCTGTGCTGCCTGGAAGTGGGTCTTGCCCGGCATGATCGCCTCCGGGTGGGCTGCTGCCTGGGCGGTGAGGGCGTCGACAAGCTCGGTAACACCGATCGCGATATCGCGCACGGCGTCGCGGACCCACATGCGAAACAGTGTTGCCACCTGGTCATTGCGGGAACGTCCCGCACGCAGGCGCCCGCCGACCTCTGGGCCGACGCGGTCGATCAGACCACGTTCCATGGCGCCGTGGACATCCTCATCGGATGGGACTGGGCCGAAGTCACCAGAGGCGACGTCGCGTCCCAGCTGGTCCAGGCCTTCGAGCATGGTGTCCAGATCAGCGTCGCTGAGCAGGCCAGCGGAGTGCAGGACCTTCGCGTGGGCCTTGGAGGCCAGCACATCATAAGGGGCGAGCACCCAGTCAAAATGGGTGGACACACTCAGGGCGAACATCGCCTCGGAGGGGCCACCGGAGAAACGGCCGCCCCAGAGAGCGCCTTCGTTGGTTCCGTGCTTTTCCACGCGTTGATCCTTTACTTTCGGTCTTTATCAAAAATCTCTACAGGGGTTCTTGCGCATGCGGGGTGGTACAGCGCTTCTCAACGCCGCACCACCCCGCATGTTCCTACTCAGTCACTAAATCAAGACTGTATTAATTGTCGCCGGCCTCGCGGTCGCGCTTGTTGGCGATCTTGGAGGACAGGCCGTGCAGCTGGACGAAGCCCTTTGCCGCGGTCTGGTCGAAGGTGTCGCCGGTGTCGTAGGTGGCCAGGTTGAAGTCGTAGAGGGAGGAACCGGAACGACGGCCGTTGATGGTGATCTTGCCTGCATGCAGGACGAGGCGGATGTCGCCGGAGACGTGCTCCTGGGTGGACTCGATGAAGGCGTCCAGGGAGCGCTTCAGTGGGCCGAACCACAGGCCGTCGTAGACCTCTTCGGACCAGCGGGCGTCGATGCCGCGCTTGTAACGGGCCAGCTCACGCTCGATGGTGACGTCTTCCATCGCCTCGTGTGCGGTGATGAGGATCATGGCACCCGGTGCTTCATAGATCTCGCGGGACTTGATGCCCACGAGGCGGTCCTCAACCATGTCCAGACGGCCGACACCCTGTGCACCGCCACGACGGTTAAGCTCCTCGATGGCTTCCAGCATGGTGACTGGACGGCCGTCGATGGCAACTGGCTTACCGGATTTGAAGGTGATGATCAGTTCATCTGGTGCGTTGCCCAGTGCTGGATCCTCGGTGTAGGCGTAGAGATCCTTGGTTGGTGGGTTCCACAGGTCCTCGAGGAAACCGGTCTCGATCGCGCGGCCCCAGACGTTCTGGTCGATGGAGAACGGAGATGCTGCGGACTGCTCGATGGGAACGTTGTTCTCTTCGGCGAATTCGATGGCCTTGTCACGGGTCCACGCGTAGTCACGCGCAGGTGCGATGATCTCCAGGTTTGGATCCATGTCCATGAAACCGACCTCGAAGCGGACCTGGTCGTTGCCCTTACCGGTGCAACCGTGGGAGACGTGGGTGCCACCGTGTTCCTTGGCTGCCTCGACGAGGTGCTTGACGATCAGCGGACGGGAGATGGCAGATACCAGTGGGTACTGCTTCATGTACATGCCGTTGGCCTTGATGGTCGGGAGGCAGTATTCCTCGGCGAACTCATCACGGGCATCGATGACGATGGACTCAACTGCACCACAGTCAAGTGCACGCTGACGGACGGACTCCATGTCCTCGCCACCCTGACCGAGGTCCAGGGAAACTGCGACAACTTCGCCGCCGGTCATCTTGGACAGGTATGGGATGGCCACGGAGGTGTCCAGGCCGCCTGAGTACGCAAGTACGACACGATTGGTCATGTGTTTTCTAGCTCCTTTAAATAAACAATTGTTTAAAGTGTGAAATTATCCTTCCAGGAAATGCCGCAGTCATGAGCAGCAACCACTCCCTGGAGTGAGTTTGTTTAGCAGATCCCGGCACGATACAGCGCGATTTATCAACCGCCCTATATCTTACCTTCCTACCTGTTGGCGCCTGAACGCCTACCCAGCAGTTCGCCGAGCTCCTTGCCCGTCATCGGATCACGGGCAAGGACGAAGACGGTGTCATCGCCGGCGATGGTGCCCACGACCTCCTGCATTCCCACCCGGTCAATGAAGCTGGCCAGGTACTGTGCAGCACCCGGGGGTGTGCGCAGCATGGCGATGTTCCCGGAGTGGTCCGTGGAAACCAGCAGTTCATCAAGCATGCGTCGCAGTTTCTCCTGCGGACCACGCAGATCTTCAGGCACGGTATTGTCCACCCTTCCGATCGCGTAGAAGGCACGTCCGCGGTCGGGACGAACCTTGCGGGCACCCAGTTCATCCAGATCACGGGACAACGTGGCCTGGGTGATATCGATGCCCTCATCCAGCAGCAGCTCGGAGAGCTGGACCTGGCTGGTCACACGCTGACGGTCCAGGATCTGGACGATCAGAGCCTGGCGTGCCGTGCGGGTCACCGTTGCCGGGGACTGTGGCGTGCTTATCGACGCATCACTGTTCATCATGGGTTCCATGTCCTTAAGCTGGTTGGTTCTCCAGAAGCCACACCAGCAGTGCCTTCTGTGCATGCAAGCGGTTTTCCGCCTCATCGAAGACGCGGGATGCCGGGCCATCGATGACAGAGGCTGATACCTCATTGCCACGGTAGGCCGGCAGACAGTGCAGGAAAATCGCCTCATCATTGGCTCGCGCCATGACTTCATCATTGACCTGGTAGGGCACGAATGGGGTGGTACGATCCACGCCATCGTTTTCCATGCCCATGGAGACCCAGGTGTCGGTGATGACAACGTCGGCGCCGGCAACCTCGTCAAGGCTGTCAGTGACAGTGACGGTGGCACCGGTTTCAGCACCGCGCACCTTCGCACGCTCCACGAACTCCTGCTTCGGCTGGAAGTCAGCTGGCGCGATGATGGAGATGTCCATGCCGGCGGTGGCAAAGCCGATCATGTAGGAGTTGGCCATGTTGTTATCTCCATCGCCTAGGTAGACAGCCTTCTTACCCTTGAGGCCGGCAGGGCCTTCTTCCGGGCAGAGGTTCTCAATGACGGTCTGCAGGTCTGCCAGGATCTGGCAGGGGTGTAGGTCATCGGTCAGGGCGTTGACGATGGGTACGGTGGCGGTTTCTGCCATGTCGGTCAGGTTGGACTGGGCGTAGGTACGCCAGACAATGGCTTCGACGAAACGGGAGAGCACCGCACCGGTGTCCTGCAGGGTCTCGCCCTTACCCATCTGGGAGCTGCCGGAATCCACCACGATGGCATGGCCACCCAGGTGTGCGATGCCAGCGTCGAAGGAGAAGCGGGTTCGGGTGGAGGTCTTGTCAAAGAGTACCGCCACAGACAGTGGACCCTCCAGCGGACGCTTGGACAGGGGTGCCTGCTTCAGCTCAGCCGCCAGTGCGAGTACCTCCGCTTGCTCTGCTGGAGTGAGGTCATCGTCGGCCAGGAAGTGGCGGACATTGGGGTTTGTCATGTCTCTAACCTTGTTTCTCTGTATCTTAAGCGTTCAGTTCAGCAAGTACCGCGGCGATGCCCTTAACCGATGCGGCGATCTCCTCATCGGTGATCACCAGCGGTGGGGTCAGGCGGATGATATCGACTGCTGGGGCGTTGAGGATCAGACCATGTTCAAAGCCTTTGGACACAGCATCCTTGGCCACCGCCTTGTCCAGAACCACACCGAGCATGAGGCCGCGACCACGGACTTCCGCCACGCCAGGGATCTCAAGCAGCTGATCCACAAAGCTCTGTCCCTTGCGTGTGACCTCAGCGCAGAAGTCCTCGTCCACCACGGACAGCACTGCACGTGCTGCCGCAGCGGAGATTGGGTTTCCACCGAAGGTGGTGCCGTGCTTGCCAGGCCCGAAGAGCTTCGCCGCATCACCGGTGGCCAGGCAGGCACCTATGGGCAGTCCGCCACCCAGGCCCTTGGCCATGGTCACCACATCAGGCTTGACACCCTCATGCTGGTGTGCGAAGAAGTCACCGGTGCGGCCGATGCCGGTCTGGACCTCATCGACGATGAAGAGCAGGCCGTGCTTGTCACAGAGTTCACGCACGCCCTTGAGAAAGCCTTCCGGTGCCGGGATCACGCCGGTTTCGCCCTGGATCGGCTCCAGGATGATGGCTGCGGTGTCAGTCGGATCTGCCTCCACCAGGGTGGTCAGGTAATCAAGGTCACCATAAGGGTAGAACTCCACGCCACTGGGCAGTGGTGCGAAAGGTGTGCGCTTATCCGGTTGTCCAGTCAGTGCCAGGGAACCCATGGTGCGTCCGTGGAAACCGTTGACGGCTGCCAGGATGCGATGGCGCCCGGTCAGGCGCGCCAGCTTGAAGGCTGCCTCATTGGCTTCGGCACCGGAGTTGCAGAAGAACACCTGGGTGGATGCGGCAGTGGTGGCGTCGTTAAGCGCAAAACGCTCTACCAGTTCTGCAGCGACCTCCACGACGGGACGGGTGGCGAAGAGGTTGGACACGTGCCCGATCTGGCTGAGCTGGGTGGTCACTGCCTCGATGATGGCCGGGTGTGCGTGACCGAGTGCGTTGACCGCGATGCCGGCGAGCAGGTCGATGTAGACCTTGCCGCCATTGTCGGTGACTGTGGAGCCCTTACCGGAGACCAGTTCCACCGGCGGGGTGCCGTAAGTGTTGAGGATGACCTGTGGCCAGCTGCTCAGCGTGTCATCTACCGAGTTGAGGTTCTTCATGCCCAGTTCTTCCCGTTCTGATTATCGATATTTCTGAATACGGTGCCCTCCGGGTAGTCATCCCGGTCATAGACATCTGGCAACACCATCGTGCCGATACCGCCCATGGTGAGCAGCTCCAAGAGCACGGAATGTGCGATGCGACCGTCAATGACGTGCGCGGCGCTGACTCCCCCACGCACGGCGTTCAGGCAGGATTCCATCTTCGGGATCATGCCGGAATCAAGGCCGGGGAGCAGACCATCGAGTTCGGTGGCGCTGATCTTGGAGACCAGGGAGCTCTTGTCCGGCCAGTCGGTGTAGAGGCCTTCGACGTTGGTGAGCACGAGCAAACGTTCCGCGCCGATGGCTGCTGCGAGGGCGCCGGCGGCGGTGTCGGCGTTGATGTTGTAGACCTGACCGTCCTCGCCTGGTGCAATCGTGGAGACCACGGGGATGCGACCGGCGTCGATGATGTCCATCAGTGAGGTCGCGTCAACGTCGACGATATTACCCACCAGACCAATGTCGGTGAGTTCGCCGTCAATGTCCACCAGACGCTTCTCGGCGGTGAATAATCCTGCATCTTCACCGGAGGTGCCCACTGCATAGGGGCCGTGGGAGTTGATGAGACCAACCAGGTCACGACCGACCTGGCCGAAGAGCACCATGCGGACGATTTCCATGACCTCAGGGGTGGTCACGCGGAAACCACCCTTGAACTCGCCCTCCAAGCCGACACGTTTGAGCATGTCGGAGATCTGAGGTCCGCCACCGTGGACGACCACGGGCTTGGCACCGACGGTGCGCAGGAACACCATGTCCGCTGCGAACGCAGCCTTGAGACTTTCATCCACCATGGCGTTGCCGCCGTATTTGACCACCACGATCTTGTCGCGGAAGTGCTGCAGCCAGGGCAGTGCCTCAGCGAGCACATGTGCGCGTTCTTCAGAGCCCAGGCTCTTGATCAGTTCATTCATCTTCTTCTCCCCGCGTGCTTGTCGACGTTTTTCTAGGTGCTGTACTCGGAGTTGATCTCCACATATGCGTAGCTGAGGTCGGTGGTGCGGACAGTTGCCTGTCCCTTGCCACCGGTGCCCAGATCAACGCGTACGGCGATATCAGCTCCAGAGAGATCCACCTCGCGGGCGCCCGGTGCGCCGGTGGAATCAAGGCACACAGCCTGATCATTGAAGAATACGGAGATGTGCTCCGGCTCCATATCCGCCTCAGCCATGCCGACTGCCGCCAGGACGCGTCCCCAGTTGGGGTCAGAACCGAACATCGCGCACTTGAAGAGGTTGT
>NZ_CALZFS010000080.1 GCF_945649885.1 uncultured Corynebacterium sp.
TCAAAGAGGCACTAGCCAACGCACACATCCCCTCGGCGCCAATATCAGGCAGTGGGGGCGAGGGATGTATTGACACAATCAGGTTTGGAGAACACGCAAGATGAGCGAAGAGAACAACAACGAGTTCGCCGTGGATGAGCAGGCCATCCAGGAAGCTGACCTTGAGATCGGCGAGGGCCTCGATCAGGCTGCTGCTGAAGACACTCAGGAGGCTTCCGACGATGTGGCACAGGCTGCCGCTGCCCTCGGTGACACCGAGGAGGTTGACGCCGATGCTGAATACAAGGCACGCCTGCGTAAGTTCACCCGCGAACTGAAGAAGCAGCCAGGTTCCTGGTACATCATCCAGTGCTACTCCGGTTATGAGAACAAGGTGAAGGCCAACCTTGACATGCGTGCGCAGACCCTCGAGGTCGAGGATGACATCTACGAGGTTGTCGTCCCCATCGAGCAGGTTGTGGAAATCCGTGACGGCAAGCGCAAGCTGGTCAAGCGCAAGCTGCTGCCAGGCTATGTTCTCGTCCGCATGGAAATGAACGACCGCGTCTGGTCCGTCGTCCGTGACACCCCGGGTGTCACCAGCTTCGTGGGCAACGAGGGCAACGCCACCGCCGTCAAGCACCGCGATGTGGCCAAGTTCCTCATGCCCCAGGACTCTGCTGTCGCTGCCGGCGATGCAGCACCAACCACCGCCGAAGGCGAGCAGGTTGTGGCCATGCCTAGCGATTCCGCTTCCCGACAGGTATCCGTGGACTTCCAGGTTGGCGAAGCGGTCACCATCCTCACCGGTGCCTTCGCATCTGTCTCCGCAACCATCTCCTCCATTGATGTTGAAAACCAGAAGCTTGAAGCACTGGTCTCCATCTTCGGCCGTGAGACCCCGGTTGACCTGAAATTCGACCAGGTGGAAAAGGTCAACTAAGACAGACCCCCCTTCACTGCTGAAGGAAGACCAAGGCCCCCTGTGGGAAGACTGACCAACATTGTCAGATTTTCCCACAGGGGGCCTTTGCGCTCTCCACATAGCAGATCTTTGGTTTTGTCAGTTGATGCGTGTAGAGTGGACAACCGCGTGTTTTCTGATGCGCAATCAAACGTTCATCCCCGGTGGCCCGGTTACGTGACGATCCAATTAAAGCCTGTGAACAGGTGAAATTGCTAGCGGCATCGAGCATCCGGACGGGGAAGTGTTGCGGGGTTTCACATCGTCCCCATCGCATCCCCGGTAACAAGGAAGTAGGTCAAACGATGGCTCCAAAGAAGAAAAAGGTCTCCGGACTTATCAAGCTGCAGATCCAGGCTGGACAGGCTAACCCTGCTCCTCCTGTTGGTCCTGCACTGGGTGCCCATGGTGTCAACATCATGGAATTCTGCAAGGCTTATAACGCTGCAACCGAAAACCAGCGCGGCAACGTGATCCCAGTTGAGATCACCGTCTACGAAGACCGTTCATTCGACTTCAAGCTGAAGACCCCACCAGCAGCCAAGCTGCTGCTGAAGGCTGCTGGCCTGCAGAAGGGCTCCGGAGTTCCTCATACCGACAAGGTCGGTAAGGTTTCCATGGCTCAGATCCGCGAGATCGCAGAGATCAAGCAGGAAGACCTCAACGCACGCGACATCGACGCTGCTGCCAAGATCATCGCCGGCACCGCCCGCTCCATGGGTATCACCGTCGAAGGCTAATTTTCAGCCACCGTGACCCCCTCTTGATCTGGTGACAGAAAAAAGAGGGGAACGCACCATTTCAAGATTTGTTTTCCTGTGGCAGGACCAGCTTCGGTCCGTACACCACAAAATTCCGCGAAAGGGAATTACACAATGAGCAAGAATTCCAAGGCTTTCCGCGCTGCCGCCGAGAAGATCGACGCTGGCCGCGAGTACACCCCGATTGAGGCTGCTGAGCTGGTCAAGGAGACCGCTTCCAAGAACTTCGATCCTTCCGTTGACGTTGCCATCCGCCTGGGCGTTGACCCACGTAAGGCTGATCAGCTCGTCCGTGGCACCGTCTCCCTGCCAAACGGCACCGGTAAGACCGTCCGCGTTGCAGTTTTCGCTGCAGGCGAGAAGGCAACCGAGGCTGAGGCTGCTGGCGCTGACTTCGTCGGCACCGACGAGCTCGTCGAGAAGATCCAGGGTGGCTGGACCGACTTCGACGTTGCCATCGCAACCCCAGACCAGATGGCCAAGATCGGCCGCATCGCCCGCGTCCTGGGCCCACGTGGTCTCATGCCTAACCCTAAGACCGGCACTGTGACCAACGATGTCGCCAAGGCCATCGAAGAGGTCAAGGGCGGAAAGATCTCCTTCCGCGTTGACAAGGCTTCCAACCTGCACGCTGCAATCGGCAAGGCATCCTTCGACGCCAAGGCACTGGCTGAGAACTACGGCGCACTCCTCGACGAGCTGCTCCGTATCAAGCCTTCCTCTTCCAAGGGCATCTACCTGAAGAAGATCACCCTGTCTTCCACCACCGGTCCTGGTGTTGCTGTGGACACCCACATCACCAAGAACTACACCGCCGAGGCATAAACCTGCCCCGACGGATCGGTTCTGTACCGGTTCTCCGGTTCTGACTGACGCCCTTTCCTCCCCATGCGGGGAGGGAGGGGCGTCTTTTCGTGCCCGGGTTGAACGACATCGTTGGTTTGTGGGAGGTGTCCTGGGGTTTTGTTGATGTGGGGCGGGTAAACCAACGATTTCGTTCACGGGGGCGCGGGGTGGAGGGGGTGACTGGCAAAAACTGTTGTTTTGCAAAACCCATCCTGGGGTTTTGCCAGCGCCGCACCCACAAACCAACAGTTTTTGCCATGGAGCCCATTCCAGGCACCCTCGCCCCTCGGCCTCCCGCGTGCAAATTGTGATGTCCCCCTCACCTCGCTCACCGCAACCTGCGCAAACCCAGTGGCACCCCGGGAAAACCAGCGCCCAGGCCACAACGCGAATAGAGTTACCGACACAGCGTTGTTAAGATATCGACACAGCGTCGATAAGTTTATTTCGGGTCGGCGTTCACACCCCCGATACCACCTGGAGTACATTTCCATGTTTCTAGCCTGGCGCGACATGCTCTTCGCGCGCACCCGATTCCTACTCATGGGCCTTGTCCTGGGCCTGATGTCCATCCTCATCGTGATCATCTCCGGCCTGACTGCCGGTCTGGTCAATGACGGCGTCTCCGGCCTCAAGGCCCTTGACGCGGATGTCATCGCCTTCGAGGACGGCACCCAGACCGATTCCGCCTTCACCCGTTCGGTGGTGAACCTGGACGACACCGACACCCTGGCCGCGGCCGACGGCGTGGAGGAAGCCACCCCGATGGGACTGTCGCTCATCAACGCCCGTAATCAGGAGGGCACCCCGATCGATCTCACCCTCGTGGGTGTGGAACCTGATTCCTTCATCGCTCCGGAGGGCCTGCCCGCCATCAACGCTGATCGCGTCCCGGGGCAGCCGACCACAACCACGCGTGAGACCATCGTCTCCGGCACCCTCGAGGATGCCGGCATCTCCATCGGTGACACCATCACCGTCGACCGTCTGGAGACCGAGTTCGTCGTCACCGGTTTCACCGATGATCAGCGCACCTTCGGTCACGTCGATCTCGCCTATGTCCCGCTGGATACCTGGCAGGAGGTCCACGCCGGTGCCCGCGCAGGTGAGGCACCCGCCGACTACGCCTACGAGCAGGCATCGGTGATCGTCGCCAAGGCTTCCGGCACGGACACCGACGCGCTCTCGGCTGACACCGGCCTTGACGTGCGCACCCTGGAGGAGAGCTTCGGTTCCTCACCGGGTTACACCGCGGAGACCATGACCCTGTCCATGATCGAGTGGTTCCTCTACATCATCACCGCGCTGGTCACCGGCGCCTTCTTCCTGGTCTGGACCATCCAACGTTCCGCCGATATCGCCGTGATGCGCGCGATCGGCGCCACCCGCGGGTTCCTCCTGCGCGACAGCCTCGGTCAGGCCGTGGTCATCCTCGCGCTGTCCATCCTCGTGGGTGTGTCGCTCGCGGTGGGGCTGGGTCTGTGGCTGGAGACCACCCCGATGCCGTTCTCCACGGAATGGGGTTCCGTCCTGGGCGGTGCCGCCATGCTCTTTGTCTCCGGACTCATCGGCGCGTTCATCGCCGTTTACCGAGTCACCCGAACCGATCCGCTTTCTGCCCTGGGAGAGAACCGATGACCACGCCCGCACTCATTCTTGACAATGTCCGCGTCAGTTATGGCGACGGCGACTCGCAGGTCCATGCCCTCGACGGGGTCTCCCTGCAGGTCAACCGTGGTGAATTCGTCGCCATCGTGGGCCCCTCGGGGTCCGGTAAATCCACCCTCCTGGCTGTGGCCGGCGCACTGACCACCCCGAACTCCGGCGATGTGCAGGTGGCGGGGGAGTCCATCACGGGCCTGTCCGACAAGGAGCTCGCGCGCGTGCGCCGTGAGCACATCGGGTTCGTCTTCCAGTCCTCCGGCAATCTGCCGTCCGCCCTCAAGGCGCGCGATCAGCTGGAGCTGGCGGCCCGGATCCTGGGTCGTCGCGGTCGCCGCAGCAACGATGAGCTGCTCGACGCCGTCGGGATGTCCCACCGCGCGGATCACCGTCCGGCGACCCTGTCCGGTGGTGAGCGTCAGCGCATCGGCATCGCCCGCGCCCTGGTGGGCGGGCCGGACCTGCTGCTTGTCGACGAACCGACCGCCGCCCTCGACCGTAACCGCGCCCATGAGATCGTCCGGCTGCTGGCCCACGAATGCCACGAACTCGGCGTCGCTGGTGTCATGGTCACCCACGACCTCGAAGTGATCGAGCACTGCGACCGCGTCTACGACATGGTCGATGGCCGGCTCACACCCAGGGACTAAGCTCATGACATGCCTAGGATAAACCAGCCATCAGTCCCGGAGCACCGTGCCGCCCAGCACCGGGCGGTGCTCGACGCGGCGGAGCGGTTGATCGTCGACAGTGATGGGAAGGTTCCCACCATCGCCGAGGTGGCCGCCGAGGTCGGGTTGGCACGTTCCAGCGTCTACCTCTATGTGGCCTCCGGTAAGGATCTCATCATCCAGTTGCTCCTGCAGGCCATCCCGGCCTGGTTGGACAGCCTCACCGCGGAACTCGACCGCGTGGGGTCCGACCCGGCGGAGCGCCTGGCGGCGTATATCCGGGTCACCCTGAAACTGTTTGTGGAAGGGTCCCACGGCCCACTGATGTCCGCGGCCAGCACCCTGCCTGAGACCTTCACCGATGAACGGGTCCAGGAATCACACAACGGCCTGGATCCGGCACTGCGGGAACTCCTGGGCGATGAGGTGGAGACGGTCCGCCCCCTGATCGACGCCATGATCCACCGCGGTGCGGAGTTGATCAACCAGTCCCAAGCGGAGTTCGATCAGATCGCCGACATCCTCCAGCGGATGGCCCGCGCCGCGGTGAACCCACCCCGGGGTGCCCGACCCTGATCGCGGGGAAAGGTAGCGTAGGTGGGGTGACGAAGCATCCTGAGAGAAAACGCCGTGCAGTGGTCGCGGGGTCGGGTCCGAATGGATTGACAACAGCATGTCTCCTCGCCCGTGAGGGCTGGCAGGTCGACGTGTATGAACAGGGCAGCCGTCCGGGCGGTGCGGCCCGATCCGCCCCCGTGCTGGGGGAGGGGACCATCGTGGATATGGGTGCCGCCGCCCACCCGTTCGGCATCGCCTCGCCGGTATTCAAAGACCTCGATCTGCAGGCACACGGCCTGGAGTGGGCGCATTCACGCTACGCCATGGCGCACCCCCTCGACGACGGTCGCGCGGCGTTTCTCAGCCGTGGTCTTGACACCACCGCCACCCAGCTGGGTGAGGACGCCTCCCGGTGGCGGCAGGTCCACGGCCTGGTCACCCGGGGGTTGGACAAGCACCTGGAAAACGTCCTGGGGCCGGTGCTCCGCTTCCCGCCGCACCCGGTGAAGATGGCCACCTTCGGTGCGCTCGCCCTGCTGCCCGCACGCACCCTGGCCCGCGCCGCCTTCGAGACGGAGGAGGCCCGGGTGTTGTTCTCCGGGTCCGCGGTCCATGCCATCACCCCGCCGGCGCAGCCCCTGACCGCCTCCTTCGGTCTGCTCTTCAGTTCCCTGGGGATGGTGCACGGCTGGCCGGTCGCGGTCGGCGGCACGCAGAGCGTGGTGGATGCACTGGTTCGCGTCCTGGAGAGTTTCGGCGGCACCATCCACACGGATCACCCGGTGGAGGATCTGCGCGAGTTCTCCGATGCCGACGCGGTCGTGCTCAACCTCACCCCGGCCCAGGTATCCCGGCTCAAGGGTGTGGAACTGTCCCACCGTGCGTCCCGGATCATGAAGAAGTGGAAGTACGGACCCGGGTCCTACAAACTCGACATCCTCCTCGATGGCCCCATCCCGTGGTCGAATCCCGAGGTGGCGGATGCCACGACCGTGCACGTGTGCGGTGGGCTGGACGAGATCCAGCTCGCCGAATCCGAGGCCGCCGCGGGCAGGTTGCCGGAGAAACCCTTCGTGCTGGTCTGTCAGCAGCAGGTGGCCGACCCCTCCCGAGGCCCGAGCGATGCCACGGTGGTCTGGGCCTATGCCCATGTGCCACAGGGATTTGAGGACAAGCAGGCCACCACACGGATCCTCCGGCAGATCGAACGTTTCGCCCCCGGTTTCCGGGACCGCATCCTCAAGGTGGTGGAGAACAGCGCGGTGGATCTGGAACAGTGGAACCCCAACCTGATCGGCGGCGATGTCGGCGGTGGCGCCACCGCTGGCATCCAGGCCCTGCGTCGCGTGCCCTACAAGCTGGGGCCGGGACTGTACATGGCATCCTCCTCCACCAGTCCCGGTGGCGGTGTGCACGGCATGTCCGCTGACTGGGTGTTCAAACGGATTCTGCGCGATTTCTCCTGACCCCTGTCGACGATTTGGTATGAGAGATCGTGTGGTATAAAGTCAGAGTCCGAAGTTTGAACAACCTTTAATCCGGTTGTACTCAAGGTTCACCGAAGACCGTTGGTCATCCGCTCTGGCGGATCGAAGGTTCCTCATCTTGGAACGGCCCACGCAGGAGACACTTGTAACGCCTTAGGTTCCCTTATGTGGAATGTGATGCGCCCTGTGCTCTTGCACGGGGCTTTTTTCATGGACTGACCCTTTTAGGATCCAGCCTGTGGTGAAGTCCCGCGGATCAGTAGATACATATAAGAGGAAGGAGGCGAAGTAATGGCAAACCCTAAGAACAATGCAGCTCTGGCTGAACTGAAGACCCGTTTCGCTGAGACCGATGCAATCGTGCTCACCGAGTACCGCGGACTCTCCGTGGCTCAGACCACCGAGCTGCGTAAGGCACTGGGAAATGACGTCCAGTACTCCGTCGCCAAGAACACCCTTGTTAAGATCGCCGCTGCTGAAGCTGGCGTCGAGGGCCTTGATGATCTCCTGACCGGTCCGACCGCTGTTGCCTTCATCAAGGGCGAGGCTGTCGATACCGCAAAGGTGCTGAAGAAGTTCGGCGACGACAACAAGGCATTCGTAGTCAAGGGTGGCTACATGGATGGCAATGCTCTGACCGCAGATCAGGTCAAGGCTATTGCTGAGCTGGACAACCGCGAGACCACTCTCGCGAAGCTTGCCGGCGCCATGAAGGGCAACTTGGCAAAGGCCGCTGGCCTGTTCAATGCCCCAGCTTCTCAGGTTGCGCGCCTCGCGGTTGCGCTCCAGGAGAAGAAGGACGCTTAAGTCGCCACTCCAGGCGCAACAGTTTTACCCCATATTTTCACGGGCGTGAAAACGCCCCAAACGAAAGGACGCCACCATGGCTAAGCTCACCAAGGACGAGCTCATTGAGGCTTTCAAGGAAATGACCCTCATCGAGCTCTCTGAGTTCGTTAAGGAATTCGAAGAGGTCTTCGAGGTCACCGCTGCTGCTCCAGTCGCAGTTGCTGCTGCTGGCGGCGAAGCTGCTGCTGCTGTTGAAGAGCAGTCCGAGTTCGACGTCGTCCTCGAGGACGCTGGCGCCAAGAAGATCGGCGTGATCAAGGTTGTCCGCGAGCTCGTCTCCGGTCTGGGCCTGAAGGAAGCTAAGGAGCTCGTCGAGGGCGCACCTAAGGCAATCATCGAAGCTGCTTCCAAGGAAGACGCTGAGGCTGCCAAGGCTAAGCTCGAAGAGGCTGGCGCCAAGGTTACCCTCAAGTAAGAACTTTCTTACTAGCATCTCTTGCAGATGCCTTGAAGCCCCCGTCATTGCGAATTTTCGCAGCGACGGGGGTTTTCCCGTTGCTTGTACGCGGCGCACCAGGGGACGTCGATAAGCACGGCACACCGGTGCGGTAACATCGTCCGCATGCTGCCTAAAACCAGGATTTTCTCCGCGCTGCTGCTCGGAATTGGTGTGGCACTAATTGCCTGGGGCCTTGTGGCACCCAGCTTTGTGCACGCTGATGGTCGACTACCCCTCGACCTGGAAGCAACCACCTACACCCTCACCGATGACAATGGCCAGACCCGACTGAACTCCGATCCGGAGGCCGGGCTCATTGACACGCCCATCACCAGGCAGCTCCACTTCCAGGTGATGGATCCCGCCAACGCTGATGAGGCGACGCTGCGGGTGGGGGACACCTTCCTCCACGGCCGTGAAGGCGAGGCCGGCACCGAGCAGGAGCGACTGCTCTCAGCCTCCGTGTACAGTTTTCGGATTGACCGCTTCTCCGGTCAGGTGCTCTCTGATGTGGCCATGACCAGTCAGCTGGCCAGCCCCACCCTGAACTTCAGCGTGGACGGCAACTGGCTGAAGTTCCCCACAGACGCCCAGGAGACCTCCTATCAGGTTCTGGACACCACCCTGCGGCAGTCACGGCCCGCGGACTTCATTGAATCCGTGGAGATTGATGGCCGCACCATCATGCACTACCGACAGGTCATCGACAACGCCAATGTGGCGGAATCCTTCGCCGATCCCTCCAACACCACCACCCTGACCCGTGAGGATGGCGGCACCACCACCGGCTACCTCTACCATGATGCCACCCGTGACTACTGGGTAGACCAGCGCACCGGCCTGGTGGTGGATATTGAAGAGCAGATTGATGACTTCTACGGTGATCGCAATGCTGAGAAATATGAGCAGGTTTTCAGCTTCCACGGTTCCCTGTCCGATGAGCAGGTCACTGATCTGGTGGCCCAGGCTGGCACCATCCCCAATGGTGATTTCTCCCGTACCGCCAACACCATCGGCATCATCGTAGGTGTGATCCTGGCACTGATCGGATTCGCCGGATCTTTCGGTTTCTTCGGTCTTTTCAGCCGGAAAAACACCTGAGAATAGAATCCCGATGATCCAGTTCAGCAGGGGTTTTCCACCACTTCCGGTAGGGAAAGAAGCTGTGCGAATTGCGAGAAACCCGGTGATGTTTGTTAGGGTGCTGGTGGAACAGGGAAGCAGATGTCTCTGGGAAATGCATTCGTGGCTTAAGTCACCGTATACTGTGCAGCTGCCCGCATGGCTTGCATCGCAGGTATGGTCCTGGTTGGCTCCCGATAGCACGAGATGCGCCCGATTGAAAAATCTGTTCTTTACTTCTGCACAACTGTGGTATAAGCTGAGTCGTTGCGTTGGAATCCGTGACTCTTTTTCGTCTGGATATCGCTCAAGACCTTGATCGAAATGGTTGAAAAAACCGATTTGACAAGGTCATTCAGTGCTATCTGAGACCAAATGAGATGCGGCTTCCTCAGCAGACCAATTGCTCAAAATACCAGCGGTTGTGATGCTCATGCGGGCCTTGACCAGCCCCCGTGTGGCTCACCCGCGTGAGGTGCTGGAAGGACCCATCTTGGCAGTCTCCCGCCAGACCAAGTCAGTCGTCGACATTCCCGGCGCACCTAAGCGTTATTCTTTCGCAAAGGTGTCCGCGCCAATTGAGGTGCCCGGGCTACTAGATCTTCAACTCGATTCTTTCTCCTGGCTGATCGGCACGTCTGAATGGCGTGTGCGTCAGCAGGAAGAGTTCGGCGAGGGAGCCCGCGTGACCAGCGGCCTCGAGAACATTCTCGAGGAGCTCTCCCCAATCCAGGATTACTCTGGAAACATGTCCCTGAGCCTCTCGGAGCCACGCTTCGAGCCAGTCAAGAACACCATTGACGAGGCCAAGGAAAAGGACATCAACTATGCGGCGCCACTGTATGTGACCGCAGAGTTCGTGAACAACACCACCGGTGAGATCAAGTCCCAGACTGTCTTCATCGGCGATTTCCCGATGATGACGGATAAGGGAACCTTCATCATCAACGGAACCGAGCGTGTTGTGGTCAGTCAGCTCGTCCGCTCCCCGGGCGTCTACTTTGACCAGACCATCGACAAGTCCACCGAGCGTCCCCTGCATGCCGTGAAGGTTATTCCTTCCCGTGGTGCATGGCTCGAGTTCGACGTCGATAAGCGCGACTCCGTTGGCGTCCGAATCGACCGTAAGCGTCGTCAACCAGTCACCGTGCTGCTTAAGGCACTGGGCTGGACCACCGAACAGATCACGGAGCGCTTCGGCTTCTCCGAGATCATGATGTCCACCCTCGAGTCCGACGGTGTGGCAAACACCGACGAGGCTCTGCTGGAGATCTACCGCAAGCAGCGTCCGGGCGAGCAGCCCACCCGCGACCTTGCGCAGTCCCTCCTGGACAACAGCTTCTTCCGCGCCAAGCGTTATGATCTGGCCCGCGTCGGCCGTTACAAGATCAACCGCAAGCTCGGACTCGGCGGCGACAATGACGGTCTGATGACCCTCACTGAAGAGGACATCGCCACCACCATCGAGTACCTCGTCCGCCTGCATGCAGGTGAGCGTGTGATGACCTCCCCAACCGGTGAGGACATCCCAGTCGAGACCGACGATATCGATCACTTCGGTAACCGTCGTCTCCGTACCGTTGGCGAACTGATCCAGAACCAGGTCCGTGTCGGCCTGTCCCGCATGGAGCGCGTCGTCCGCGAACGTATGACCACCCAGGATGCGGAGTCCATCACTCCGACATCCCTGATCAACGTTCGTCCGGTCTCCGCTGCCATCCGCGAGTTCTTCGGAACCTCGCAGCTGTCCCAGTTCATGGACCAGAACAACTCGCTGTCGGGCCTGACCCACAAGCGTCGCCTGTCGGCTCTCGGCCCGGGTGGTCTGTCCCGTGAGCGTGCCGGCATTGAGGTGCGAGACGTGCACCCGTCCCACTACGGCCGCATGTGCCCGATCGAGACCCCGGAAGGCCCGAACATTGGCCTGATCGGTTCCCTCGCGTCCTACGCACGCGTGAACCCATTCGGTTTCATCGAGACCCCTTACCGTCGCATCGTTGATGGCAAGCTGACCGATCAGATCGATTACCTCACCGCTGATGAGGAAGATCGCTTCGTGGTTGCACAGGCGAACACCCACTACAGCGACGGCGTCATCACCGATGACACCGTCACCGTGCGCCTGAAGGATGGCGACATCGCCATGGTCGCCCGCGCCGACGTTGACTACATGGACGTGTCCCCACGTCAGATGGTCTCCGTGGGCACCGCGATGATTCCATTCCTCGAGCACGACGATGCTAACCGTGCACTGATGGGTGCCAACATGCAGAAGCAGGCCGTGCCACTGGTCCGCGCCGAGGCCCCATTCGTGGGTACCGGTATGGAACAGCGCGCAGCCTACGACGCCGGCGACCTGGTCATCACCACGAAGGCGGGTGTCGTGGAAAACGTCACCGCCGACATCGTCACCATCATGGATGACGAGGGTAAGCGCGACACCTACATTCTGCGTAAGTTCCAGCGCACCAACCAGGGCACCAGCTACAACCAGAAGCCACTGGTCAACCAGGGCGACCGCGTTGAGGCCGGCCAGGTTCTCGCTGACGGCCCAGGTACCTTCAACGGTGAGATGTCTCTGGGACGTAACCTGCTCGTGGCATTCATGCCATGGGAAGGTCACAACTACGAGGATGCGATCATCCTCAACCAGAACATCGTGGAGCAGGACATCCTGACCTCCATCCACATCGAGGAGCATGAGATCGATGCCCGCGACACCAAGCTCGGTGCCGAGGAAATCACCCGTGACATCCCGAACGTCTCCGAGGACGTGCTCAAGGACCTCGACGAACGTGGCATCGTCCGCATCGGTGCAGATGTCCGCGACGGCGACATCCTGGTCGGTAAGGTCACCCCCAAGGGCGAGACCGAACTGACTCCGGAAGAGCGTCTCCTGCGCGCCATCTTCGGCGAAAAGGCACGCGAAGTCCGCGATACCTCCATGAAGGTTCCACACGGTGAGACCGGCAAGGTCATCGGCGTTCGTCACTTCTCCCGTGAAGATGATGACGATCTCGCTCCAGGTGTCAACGAGATGATCCGTGTCTACGTTGCCCAGAAGCGCAAGATCCAGGATGGCGACAAGCTCGCCGGCCGCCACGGTAACAAGGGTGTTGTCGGCAAGATTCTTCCTCAGGAAGACATGCCGTTCATGCCGGACGGTACCCCGGTGGACATCATCCTGAACACCCACGGTGTTCCACGTCGTATGAACATCGGCCAGGTTCTGGAAACCCACCTGGGCTGGTTGGCAGCTGCCGGTTGGTCCGTGGATCCTGAGAACCCGGACAACGCTGAGCTGGTCAAGACCCTGCCTGCGGACCTCCTCGAGGTTCCAGCTGGTTCCCTGACCTCCACCCCGGTGTTCGACGGTGCTTCCAACGAGGAGCTCGCAGGCCTGCTGGCCAACTCGCGTCCCAACCGCGACGGCGAAGTCATGGTCAACCCAGACGGTAAGGCCACGCTCATCGACGGTCGTTCCGGCGAGCCGTACCCGTATCCGGTCTCCATCGGCTACATGTACTTGCTCAAGCTGCACCACCTTGTCGATGAGAAGATCCACGCCCGTTCCACCGGCCCGTACTCCATGATCACCCAGCAGCCGC
>NZ_CALZFS010000081.1 GCF_945649885.1 uncultured Corynebacterium sp.
CGGTCCGATTGCTATTGATAATGGTGGTGCGGACCCCGCCATGTTTGACCTGCCGTGACCGTACCCGGGAAACAAGGGGTAGGAACTGTTGTGCTCCTTCGACGGAAAGCGACTCTGGAGCCAAAATTAGCACTGGCTTCGCATCGTAAAACACACACCAACATATCCATCATAAGTTTGATTGCTTCCAGATGTCGCATCGCCCCCCAAAAGGGGAGGAAATAGACCTGCCCCAGGTCTCTCTGGGCACTCTCCATTAGCACCTGCCACCTGCAGCGGACCCCAACGCACTTCTACCTGTTATTCCGACATTCACAGTTTGGACGGCGCGCCTCCCCCTACTGATACCCAGTCCCAGTAAGTTTCAACCTGTGATCGATTCCGAAGCGACCTCTCAGCACAAGACACCAGCCAACCAGGCTGAGGGCACTCCAGCAGCGTTCTCCGCTGCCGTTGAGTCAATGCATCGAGCAAGCCTGCGCCCGGAAATTACTCTGGGAACCATCAGGCCTCCTCAGCGTCTCGCGCCGTTCTCACATGCCATCGGTCTGGAAGTCAGCGTCAGGGACGACCAAGATATCGTTGCCCGCGACAGTGAGGGCGATTCCTTCGGTCGACTGATTCTCCTCCATGATCCCGGTGCGGAAGAAGCCTGGGAGGGCACCATGCGACTGGTGGCCTACATCCAGGCGGATATGGATCACGCTGTGGCTTCCGATCCACTCCTTCCTGAAGTGGCCTGGCAGTGGCTCACCGAAGGTCTTGCTCGTGATGGTGCTGAACACACCAACCTGGGCGGTACGGTCACCTCCACCACCTCAGTGAGGTTCGGGGAAATCGGTGGCCCACCGAGCGCCTACCAACTGGAGATGCGCGCTTCCTGGACCGCCACCGACAATGATCTCACCGCACACGTTAAGGCATTTTCCACAGTGCTGGCCTCTGTTGCCGGCCTACCTCCTGAGGGTGTCACCGAACTCCACAGATAGGTCCATGGGTAAGTTGGTATCCATGGCTTCCGATTTACTTCAGCCCCGCGATGGGACACCCCCACTACTTGCCACCCCTGCCGAATTTGAGGCTGCGGCAGATCTTCTGGCAGATGGATCAGGCCCCTTCGCAATCGACACAGAACGGGCATCCGGTTTTCGTTATGATGACCGGGCGTTCCTCATCCAGATCCGTCGCCGGGGCACAGGCACACTGCTTTTCGATCCTGAGTCCTTCCGCCCCGAGCTCTCACAGGCCCTGGCACCGGTGCTCAACGGCCAGGACTGGATCATTCATGCTGCCGCCACAGACCTCCCGAGCCTTGCCTGGTTAGACCTGCATCCCGGCACGATCTTCGACACCGAACTTGCCGGCAGGCTCGCAGGTTTCGAGCATGTCAACCTGGCTGCCATGGTGGAACACATCTTTGATCTCCACCTTCTCAAAGGCCATGGTGCTGAAGACTGGTCACAACGGCCCCTGCCTGATGGTTGGCTCAATTACGCCGCCCTCGACGTGGAGATGCTTCTGGAACTGGCTGAGGTCATGGCTGAGATCCTGGATAATCAGGACAAGCTCATCTGGGCGGAACAGGAATTTGACCATATCCTCTCTCAGTTTGCAGAGGTTAGTGAACCGCCCACACCGACATGGACCAGCCTCAAGGGCATCGGTACCCTGAAGCGGTCGGAACAGCTGGTTGTCGCCCGCACCATGTGGATGGAACGCGATAGCTACGCAGCTGCACAGGATCTTGCTGCCGGCAGGGTGCTGTCCAACAAGGTGATTGTGGAGACGGCACGTGTCTTGCCACGCACTCCCCATGATCTCGCCCGAGTCAAGGGTTTCCCGGGACGTAATCCAGCCACGGTGCGCCGGTGGATGCGCGTGATCAACCAGGCACTGTCCTCACCGAAGAAGTCCTGGCCCCGTCCACTGCCACGCCAGGAGGGTGTCCCGGATCGTCGTTACTGGAGCTCATTCCATCCGGAGGAATATGAGGTGCTTCAAGGCGTGCGGGCTGATATCGATGATCTCGGTGCAGACCTGGACATCCCCGGTGAAAATCTGATCCAGCCAGCCAGTCTGAGAGCCGTGGTGTGGAAGGCCACCAACACCGGTGAGGTCCATGACCTGGAAAGTCTGATGGGCGTACTTCGTGGATACGACGTACGCCCCTGGCAGATTGAGCAGGTGGCACCGATTCTCATCAGCGCACTCCTGCCTCGTAATAACTAGCTCTGATCTCCAAACAATCGTTCCAGCCAACCGTTGACAGTTGCCTCAACACTGTCAACGTCCAGGCCGTGCTCTGCCTGAACCTGGCCACGGGTACCGTGGTCCAGGAACTTCTGGGGAACACCGACCTGACGGCGCGGGGTGTCCACCTCAGCGGCATTGAGGGCATCTGACAGTAGAGAACCGACACCACCATGGATGACGCCATCCTCGATGGTGATAACCAGGTCATGGTCAGCGGTCAGTGCCACCAGTGACTGTGGGATGGGGACAACCCAGCCTGGATCGACAACGGTGACATTGACGCCGTTCTGAACCAGGCGGGCAGCCAGTTCCAGTGACATGATGGCACGCTCGCCCACGGAGACAATGAGCACATCTGGAATATCATCAGCAGCCACAGCCTCATCAGCATCTGATTCTGCCTCGAGGTACGCGAGAATATCCACGCCATCTTCCAAGGTGTGTACTGCTTCCTGTGGGACCGGAAGATCCCCCTTGGGAAACCGCACCACGGTGGGACCATCATTGATGCCCACCGCCTGGCCAAGCAGTTCACGCAGGGTGTCCTCATCACGTGGGGCAGCCACCCGGATCCCCGGAACAATGGAGGTCAGCGCCATGTCCCAGACACCATTATGGCTGGCGCCATCAGGGCCGGTGACACCTGAACGGTCCAGCACCAGGGTCACCGGAAGGTGGAGCAGTGCCACATCCATCAACAGCTGATCAAAAGCGCGGTTGAGGAAGGTGGAGTAGATGGCCACCACCGGGTGTTTTCCACCCAGTGCCAGACCAGCTGCGGATGTCACCGCGTGCTGTTCTGCGATACCGACATCAAAGAAGCGATCCGGGTAGTTTGCAGCAAATTTCGACAGTCCGGTCGGGCCCGCCATGGCTGCTGTGATTGCAATGATCTCATCACGCTTGGCAGCCAGCTTCACCAGTTCATCACTGAATACGGACGTCCAGCCGGGCTTAGATACCGATACCGGGATGCCGGTGCGTGGGTCCATCACGCCGGTGGCGTGCATCAGTTCATCAAGGTCACGTTCAGCCGGTGCATAGCCCCGACCCTTCTCGGTGACCACATGGACGATGATCGGACCTTGGTAGTCATGGGCGTAAGCCAGTGCATTGTCCAGGGCCTTCTGATCGTGTCCATTGACCGGACCCACATACTTCATTCCCAGTTCGGGGAACATCTCCGTGGGGATGACACTACTCTTAACGCCCTCCTTGAAGGCGTGCAGTGCCTCAAAGGTGCGCTCCCCGACCCAGCCCATGGACTTCAGGGTGGACTTGCCCTGTTCCATTACCCGGTCATAGAAGGGCTCCATGCGTAGTTCTGCGAGGTTTTCCGCGAAACCACCAATGGTGGGTGAATAGCTACGACCATTGTCATTGACCACAACCACCACATTGCGATCCTTGCCGGCTGCGATGTTGTTCAGCGCTTCCCAGCACATGCCGCCGGTCAGAGCACCGTCACCGACCACCGCAATCACATTGCGCTTGGTGTGTCCATCCAGCTGGAGCGCCTTGGACAGGCCATCAGCGTAGGACAAGGCAGCAGAGGCATGGGAGGACTCTGTCCAGTCATGCTCACTTTCCGCACGGCAGGTGTAGCCGGACAGCCCGCCCTGCTGTCGCAGGGTGTCAAAGTCATCTGCACGTCCGGTGAGAATCTTGTGCACATAGGACTGGTGCGAGGTGTCAAAGACAATCGGCTCATTGGGAGAATCAAACACGCGATGCAGACCAATGGTCAGCTCAACGACTCCCAGGTTGGGACCCAGGTGGCCACCGGTGGCTGCAACCTTATCTACCAGGAAGCGACGAATCTCCTTCGCCAGTGCTTCCAGATCCTCTTCTTCGAGGGCTTTTAGGTCAGCAGGTGTTGAAATACTGTTGAGGATTCCCATGGGCGCGAGTCAGACACCTTTGCTTCTCAGAAGTGGACATTTTCAAACTGCACTATTGTGCTCAGCAACGTGCACGATAGTGGGCGGTTGAGGAAAAATTCCCTGCAACCGCCGTTGGCATTGGAGCCATCTTACTCTGTGTTGAGGTGGAATAAGATATCCGGTCATGCCCGACCGGATGTTTAACGGGCGTTGCGGGTAAAGGCACCGATGGTTTCCAAGTGGTGGGTGCCCGGGAAGGCGTTGAAGACAGCAAGTCGGTCCAGGGTGTAACCAGCAGCCGCCCAGTCCGCAACATCGCGGGCAAACGTTGCCGGGTCACATCCGATGTGGATGACCAGCTGTGGTCCGGCCTCACCGATGGACTTCACCACGGCAGAGCCCGCGCCGGTACGTGGCGGATCAAGAACCACGATATGAGGTGCAGGAAGCTGTGCCATGACGGATTCAACACGACCGGTGTGGAAGGTGACCGGAAGCCCAGCCAGAGCGTCCTCACCGGACTCTGCAGAACCTGCAGACAGCTCCACGGAGTGAACCCTGGCTTCTTGGGTCTTGGAGATCACCGGGGCGAACAGGCCGACACCACCATAGAGGTCCCAAGCAACAGCGCCGCGCTTATCCACATCCTCCAAGTCAGTGGATTCCAGGACATCAGCGATGAACTCCGAGTAGACCTTCGGTGCCTCGACGTGTGCCTGCCAGAAACCTGCGACAGGGAAAGTCCAGGTGTATTCCCCCACGGTCTGCGCAACGTTGCCATCGCCTTCGATGATGTTGCGGATGGTTTCAGTGCGTCGACCACGTGGAGCCTTGAGGAATTCCACGACGGTGCGTACACCCCGGTCATCCACGGCTGCGATGACCTCAGCGCCGGGAGTGAACTTGCGGGCATCAGGGCCGACGAGGCCGTCGATAAGCTCCGGTGTCACCTGGGTGCAGGCAACGTCGGTGACCAGATCATTGGACTTGAGCTTGCGGAAACCTGCGCGGCCTGAGGCGTCAACGCCCAGACGCACGCGGGTGCGCCAGCCCTGGGAGGGTTCCAGGTTGAACAGTTCTGGAGTGGGGATGTTGCTCAGACCACCAATGCGCTCGAGCTGGTCCTTCAGAACCTGAGTCTTCAGCTCCAGCTCCGCTTCCGGCGCAAGCTCTGCATAATCGCAGCAACCTGCGCCAGCTGCAGCGGCCGGGCAACGGGATTCCACACGGGAGGGGGAAGCTGTATTGACAGCAACAACCGCACCACGTGCAAACTTCTTCTTGACCTGGGAGATCTCCACGTCAACATCATCCCCGGGGAAACCACCCTGGACAAAAATGACGCGGCCTTCGTGGTGGGCGATTCCCTCGCCGCCGTGTGCCGGACGAACGACCTCGACGGTGATGACGTCACCCTTGTTGAGTTCAGCAATTTCAGTCATGCGACTGGTCCTCTTCTTTCTTGTGCTTCACGGACCATGTGCACGGTAAAACCCGATGACCATGCCCGCTGGGGCCACCCCATGAACAATGTGGGCCACAGGCATTGGGGCGGGCTGTGGAATTAGACCACACTACCCTGCATTGCCCGTATTACCAGCATTCCCTGCTGGTGGGTCCTGTGGTGGTTGCTGTGCATTCTGGGTGGCCCTCACCTGCTGAGCCAGCATCTCCTGTGCAGACTGCTGCACTTCTGACTGCCCTGCAGGTTGTCCCGCGGACTGCCCATTCTGGTTCTGCTGCTGGGCACGCTTGGCCATGGCATCCTTGAGCTGCTCAGCAAACTGCTGCGGCAGCGCAACCGGCAGTGGACTGCCGGCAAGAATCGGGGAATCACCACGGTTGACGAAGGTGCGCGCGATAACCTCATGGCCCAGATTTTTCATGTCTTCGGCACGCTCAGCCGGGCTGATCATGGTCATCCGCAGCATCCAGCGGGGGCCGTCCACACCGGCGATACGGATCTCGCGGTCATTGGCCTCACCAACCACTTCACGACCCCAGGGACCCATCTCCACACGGACAGTCAGACCATCCTTGCGCATGCCTTCTGCAATCTCTTTGGTAGATTCCCGCCACTGCCCTGCAGAACTACGGCCGGCAAATGCGACAGGTGTGATGCGGCCATAGCGGGTGACGATGTGCAGCATACGGGGGCCCTGATCGCCCATTTCCACCTGTACCTCGGAGTCCTTGGGAAGAGGGATCTGCAGGGACCCCAGGTCCAGGGTGCCCTTGGCGAAGTCAGAGAAGTCAAAGTCATTGATGCTGACCTCACCAGCATCATAAGGGCCGGTGGAGCCGTTGACCGCATCATGAACGGGGTCCGACTGCTCACCATCATCAAGATGGTCGGTAGCCGCTGCTTCTTCTACGGTGGCCTGGTTCGGTACATCGTTGTACTGCTCTTCCTGCTCCTCCATATGTTGTTCCGGAGCAGTTTCCTTCTTCTTGCTAAAAGGCCACAGTGCCATGATCTACCTTTCACTTCCTTCTTGTTCAGATACATCCACCTGGGTAACAGGTGTCCATACCACCGTTCATCACATGAGCTGAGCTTCATCCCCGCCCCTCAGGTGCCTGCTGCCATGTTCCACGACAGCGGCGTCAGGGCAAGGGTGTGTGTCTGCGCCCTACGATAACCGGGTTTGTGCTCACATGAATGCTCTTCATCTCTGAACTTGAGACACAGTGCCCGTGGTTCTGCTCACTGTGCGCCAGATTCCGTCCCAGTCTAGGTGCCGGTGAGATTCATGCCACTGCTGGTGCACAGATGAGGGTGAGCGGTTGTGTGCCCTACTCCGTGGACTGCTTGCCTGTTGATCCATATCCACGTTCGCCACGGACGGTCTCATCAAGTTCTTCCACTTCAATGAAATCAACCAGTTCCACACGCTGGATGACCAGCTGCGCGATGCGGTCCCCGCGCGTGATGGTGATGGAGGTGTCCGGATCCAGGTTGATCAGGCACACCTTGATCTCACCTCGGTAGTCAGCATCAACGGTGCCGGGAGCATTGACAATGCTCAGGCCCTCCCGTGCCGCCAGGCCGGAGCGTGGATGCACCAGGCCGACGGTGCCCAGGGGAAGGGCAATGGCCACGCCGGTGCCCACAACTTCACGATGGCCCGGCGCGATGACGGTGTCAGTGGTGGCGTGCAGGTCCACACCTGCATCGCCGCGGTGTGCGCGCCTGGGCATGGGGAGGCCCTTGTCCAGGCGGAGGAGACGGATATTGTCGACGTTCTGGTTCTCAATCACATCATCAGATTACGCAGTCGGTGCTCTGTGGGCTGCAGCATGCCCCGGGTTAATCGGCGTGTACATGGAAAATGGTGCTGCAGACTGTGTGGGATAGGATGGCCTATTGTGACTGATTCCCAACGTGCTGATTCTGTGAACCCTGACAACTCCGGACGTGGCGCTGCCCATGGTGGCGACGGCAGCCCCCAGGGTGCCCGGATTATCTATCGTGAAAGGCAGTGGGTGCCGTGGTACTGGTGGCTTGCCATGGCTTTTGTGGTGGCCCTGTTGACGGCCCAGTTCGGTTTGAACCGTAGTGATCTGTGGATCTACATCCCCGCGGTGCTCCTGTCAGTCATTGCTGTCTGGGTGCTGTTGAGCATGTCCAATACGGTGTTGACTGTGGAGGAGGATGCCGATGGCACACGGTGGTTGATCGCGGGTCAGGCCAATCTGCCGCATGATGTGGTCTCCCGTTCACTTGCGGTGCCCGCGACGGCGAAGCGTAATGCGATGGGACGTCAGCTGGATCCGGCGGCCTTTGTGGTCTCCCATGGCTGGGTGCATGAGATGGTCATGCTGGTGCTGGATGATCCTGAGGATCCCACACCGTACTGGTTAATCGGTAGCCGTAATCCGGAGGCCCTGCTGCGTGCCTTCCTGCCTAATCAGGCAGATGTTGCTCTGACTGACTTCAGGTAGGTTTCCCCAAGGTCACAAAAACCCCGCTTCCACTTCACTGTCACAGTAGGTGGTTGACGGGGTTGAGTTATTTTCACTTACTTCACATGTGGCGCCGGTGAGGGGCCTGCATGTTTCTGTCCCGCACAAAGGAACCAGGCCCCCTCCTGCCCGGGGGATATTCTTCCTGGGATTCTGGCGTGGAGTTATGCCGTGCTGCTATGCGCAGTCGAGACAGATGTCGGATCCATCAGCCTCGGTGTGGGACTTGCGGTTGTTGCGCTGGACCAGGAAGCAGCTGGCGCAGGTGAACTCGTCAGCGCGACGTGGAACAACATCAACATTGAGTTCCTCGCCGGAGAGATCAACATTGGGGATCTCGAAGGACTCGACGATTTCGCCGTCATCATCCATATCGTTGGCGGTTTCCACAGCCTTCAGTCCCTCGAGGGAGTCAGTCTCGAGCTCATCCTCGACACGGCGTCGCGGGGCATCGTAATCGGTAGCCATCTAAATTTCCTCCCGGAGTGGGTTGGTTTGTCTCCAAATATGTGCACCTCAGCAAATACTGTGCATCATTTAGCGCGCATATTAAAGGAGAATTTCCCACTTGTCATACTCCCAGGTCAGTGGCCCTAAATTATCGCAACATTCAGGGCGTTTAAATGGTATTTTTATGGTTTCAGTGGCTTGAGCCCCTCAACGGAGGTCAGCAACTGCTCTACTGCCCCGAAAACCGTGTGAGGTGCAACATAGAGAATTTCCCCTGACTGTCCAGGAATTGATAACTCCGGGGCCTGAATCCGGGCACCAGCTTCCTCTGCGATGAGTATCCCGGCGGCGTAGTCCCAGCAGTTGAGACCGTGTTCATAATAGACATCAATGTGCCCGTCAGCCAGGTGACAGAGATCCAGGGCGGCACTACCCATACGTCGGATGTCACGGACCACGGGAAGTACACCGGTGAGCAACTGCGCCTGCTGTGCACGCCTGGTCGAGGAGTAGCTGAACCCAGTGGCCACCAGGCACTGGCTGATGTCACTGACATCGTTGACACGCAGGAGCACGATTTCATCATTGTCGGGCAGATATTTTGAGGCACCCTCTCCCCGTGCTGCGCTGTATAAAACACCAGTTTCCACGTTGATCACAGCACCGGCGACCACCACACCGTCGATGGCTGCGGCGATCGATACCGCATATTGGGGAAGCCCGTAGACGAAGTTGACGGTCCCGTCGATGGGATCAACAATCCAGGTGACCCCGCTTATCGACGGCGTACCTGTCCCCTCCTCCCCGATTAACCCGTCCTCCGGTCGCAGTTCCTGGAGGCGGTTGGCAATGAAGTCCTCCGCCAGAGTATCCACGATGGTCACCGGATCAACCGCAGAGCTCTTGGTGTTGGTGTAGTCCCACAGGTTGCCCAGTTCCGCACGCTTCTCCCTGATCCGTGCTGCAGTTAGCGTGGCAGTTTCCGAGGCGATGGCCCGGAGTTCATTGAAGGACTCGGTGTTTGTGTGTGAAGTACCCATGCCACCCATCATTGTTGTTTTTTCCCGGACGCGTCGGAGACCCCCTGAGAAACACCGCCCCCATACCCCACAGGCCTACGAGACGATTCATCTACTTCGCTGCCGAATCATCTGCTGCTTTGTACACTTGTGCGCATGACTGAAATGGGATTCGGAATCGATATCGGAGGCTCCGGTATCAAAGGTGCACAAGTGGATCTGTCCACAGGGGAGTTTGTCGGTGACCGCATTAAAATCGCCACACCACAGCCCGCCACCCCTGAGGCAGTAGCCGAGGTGGTTGCAGAGATCCTCGAACAGGCCCAGTGGGATGGCCCTGTCGGCATCACCGTGCCTGCCGTGGTTCGAGGCCAGGTGGCCTTGACAGCCGCCAACATTGATAAGAAGTGGATCGGCACCGATGTGGGCAAGCTCTTCCACAAATACCTCGGCGACCGGGAGATTGCAGTGCTTAATGATGCTGATGCCGCCGGCATCGCCGAGGCCACCTTCGGCCACCCCAAGGCACGTGAGGGTTCCGTCATCCTCCTGACACTGGGCACCGGCATAGGTTCCGCTTTCCTCATGGACGGCGAACTGTTTCCTAACACCGAGCTGGGACACCTCATCGTTGATGGCGAGGAGGCGGAACACCGCGCTTCCGCAGCCGTGAAGGAAAATGAGGACCTGTCCTGGAAGAAATGGGCCAAGCAGGTAACCAAGGTGCTCAATGAATATGAACGCCTCTTCTACCCCAGTGTGTTCATTGTCGGTGGTGGAATCTCCCGCAAGCATGAGAAGTGGTTGCCATTCTTGGAGGTGGGGACCGATGTGGTGCCGGCTGAGCTGCGCAACCGCGCCGGGATTGTGGGTGCGGCGATGGCTGTGGCAAAGCACGTGGCCCCTTAGGGCTGAAAACCTCCCCGTTAGCGGGTACCAAACCCATGGGGGTCTTGATTCAAAGGCCGCGTTGGGGTATCGCAAACGGACCCCTTTGTGACACCCATGCAGTCAATCATCTATACTGGGCTGCTGATCGTGGACAATAGTTAACCATGAGATTGATTCACCCTTGTGACTTCCCAAGAAACACATAACTCAAGGCATCACCTCAAGATGTGATAGCCGGATGAGACTTTCCGGGATACGGCAGCAGGGACATGGAGCAATTGATCGGCTGACCATTCCTTTAACGATGTAACGCAGTCCAGGCATGACCCCCTATTCAGTGTTTCCCGGGAACAAATACCCGTTGGAGATGTTGGATATATGTAGATATGTGTACCTGTACTTTGATACGTCCCACCGGAAAGCAAGGCGAAAGGATGTTAGTGGTAGCCACCAAATCCTTAAAGCATCGCTCGGATCAGTCGAAGATGTCGATGAAAATGCACCAGGAGCCGTGGAGAGCAGCATGGTAGAGAATAACGTAGCCAAAAAGACGGTCGCCAAGAAGACGGCCCGTAAGACAGCCCGCAAGGCCGCACCTCGAGTAGCCGCGCCTTTGGGGTCCCAGGAGTCACCGGTTTCCGGATCTTCGGGGGCTGCACCAGCCGCCTCACCCGCAGCGCGCGCCGCCACCCCGGCACCTGCTGCCATCGACGCAACCGTTGATGCCGCCACCACAGCTGAGGCCGCCACCACAGCTGCACCTGCCAAAAAGACAGCCAAGAAAACTGTCAAGAAGGCAGCTGCTAAAAAGACAGCCCGCAAGACGGTGGCCAAGAAGACCACCGCCGCAAAGAAGACCGCCAAGAAGGCTTCCCCGGCAAAGGCTGTGCCCAAGACCATCGAAGATGATGAGAAGATTGGCATCACCGATGAAGAGGATCCGGACTTCGTTCCCGCAGACGATCTTGATGATGAGCTCGCAGACGACGAAGACGGCGTTGAGGCACTCGGTGAGGAAACCGAGGAGGAAGAGAAAGAAGACGATGGCTCTTCCGTCTGGGATGAGGACGAGTCCGCAACCCTCCGTCAGGCCCGTAAGGATGCAGAGCTCACCGCTTCTGCCGACTCCGTGCGTGCCTACCTCAAGCAGATTGGCAAGGTTGCACTGCTCAATGCTGAGCAGGAAGTCTCCCTGGCCAAGCGTATTGAGGCTGGTCTCTACGCCACCCACAAGATGGAGGAGATGGAGGAAGCCTTCGCTGCCGGTGACAAGGAAGCGAAGCTGACCCCTGCAGTCAAGCGCGACCTGCGTGCGATTGCCCGTGACGGCCGTAAGGCTAAGAACCACCTGCTCGAGGCCAACCTCCGTCTCGTGGTCTCCCTGGCCAAGCGTTACACCGGCCGCGGCATGGCTTTCCTTGACCTGATCCAGGAAGGCAACCTGGGTCTGATCCGTGCTGTAGAGAAGTTCGACTACTCCAAGGGCTATAAGTTCTCCACCTACGCCACCTGGTGGATCCGTCAGGCGATCACCCGCGCCATGGCTGACCAAGCCCGAACCATTCGTATCCCGGTTCACATGGTTGAGGTCATCAACAAGCTCGGCCGCATCCAGCGTGAACTGCTGCAGGAACTGGGTCGCGAACCCACCCCTCAGGAACTGTCCAAGGAGATGGATATCTCTGAGGAGAAGGTTCTGGAGATCCAGCAGTACGCACGTGAGCCGATCTCCCTGGACCAGACCATCGGTGACGAGGGTGACTCCCAGCTCGGTGACTTCATTGAGGACTCCGAAGCGGTTGTCGCTGTTGACGCCGTCTCCTTCACCCTCCTGCAGGATCAGCTCCAGGATGTTCTGGAGACCCTGTCTGAGCGTGAAGCTGGCGTGGTCAAGCTGCGCTTTGGTCTCACCGACGGTATGCCACGCACCCTGGATGAAATCGGCCAGGTTTATGGTGTGACTCGTGAGCGCATCCGCCAGATCGAGTCCAAGACCATGTCCAAGCTGCGCCACCCATCTCGTTCCCAGGTGCTGCGCGACTACCTGGACTAATTCAGGGGTCTTCCTGCACCAGACAAAGGCGCCCGCTTCCATGTTGACCATGGAGGCGGGTGCTTTTGTCTGTGGCTTATGTGGATTCGAGTTGGGACCTAGTAGTGCTTTGTTAGGTTGGGGCGCTGCCCGTATTGCGACAGCGCCCCAACCTAACAAAGCATTACTGGTTACTTATTTTTCTACTCTAAAAGCTTTTCCAGAGTCAACGTAACCGATTGCACGCCAATACTCTCGAGCATCCATGATAGTTCGGTGCCGTTATAATCTTTGTGAACCACTTCAAATACGGTGTAGGGCGCAGGATCTTGTGCGATCACTTTGTATTCTTGGAGATTATCTTCGGTAACCGCAGCTCCGCCCGT
>NZ_CALZFS010000082.1 GCF_945649885.1 uncultured Corynebacterium sp.
GGCAGGGCCACGGTCAGCAGACGGTCCAGGAACTCCCACATGCGGTCGCCGCGGAGGGTGACCTTCGCGCCGATTGGCATGCCTTCACGGAGCTTGAAGTTAGCGATGGACTTCTTCGCGCGGCGAAGCTGTGGCTTCTGACCGGTGATCGCGGTGAGGTCCTCCAGTGCACCGTTGATCATCTTGGAGTCACGAGCAGCGTCGCCGACGCCCATGTTCACAACGATCTTGGTGACGCCTGGGATCTGCATGACGTTGTCGAAAGAGAACTCAGTCTGCAGGTTAGTGCGGATCTCGTCCTGGTAACGGGTCTTGAGACGTGGGGTGTAGTTCTCAGCCATTAGATGTCCTTCCCGTTGCGACGAGAGATACGGACTTTCTTGCCGTTCTCGTCAACGCGGAAACCAATACGACTTGGGTTTCCTTCGGAGTCGATGACCATGACGTTGGAGACATGGATCGGAGCTTCCTGGGTCACGATGCCGCCGGACTCTGCGCCACGCTCTGGTGCGGAGTTAGCTACGTGCTTCTTGATGCGGTTGACGCCCTCTACGAGGACCTTGTCATTCTGTGGGAAAGCCTGAATGACCTTGCCCTTGGCACCCTTATCGGGACCAGAGATGACCAGAACCATATCGCCCTTGTGGATCTTCATACTTAAATCACCTCCGGTGCGAGAGAAACGATCTTCATGAACTTCTTCTCACGAAGCTCACGAGCAACTGGTCCGAAGATACGGGTGCCGCGTGGCTCGTTGTCAGTCTTGATGAGGACTGCTGCGTTCTCATCGAAGGAGATATAAGAACCATCGGTACGACGGGTCTCCTTCTTGGTGCGGACGATGACTGCGCGGACGATTTCGCCGGCCTTCACGTTGCCGCCTGGGGCTGCTTCCTTGACAGTGGCGACGATGACGTCACCAATGCCAGCAAAACGTCGGGTGGATCCACCGAGAACTCGGATGCACAGAATTTCACGTGCACCAGTGTTGTCGGCGATCTTCAGACGCGATTCCTGCTGAATCACTACTGGTCTCCTGACCTGGATTATGTGTGCTGGATTTCCGTCCCAAACACACGTGGTCTTTGTACTACAGATGTCTACATACTCCACGAATGTGGGCAACGAACGCTTGGCCTTTTACAGCCTCGTCGAGGGGTCTCGGAAACGCGACTCGGAAAAGCACCGCGAGTCCGACCTACACAGACAACCTGTATATCTAACCACACCCCTACCCCCGAATTCAAATCCGTGTTGCGTGTTAATAAGGAACAATATAGGTGTGATTCGCGATATAACAATCAGCTTGTTTTTCCACCTTAAGTAGTCGCCTATTTTAGGAGGTAGATGTCATGTCCCTACTCAAAAGTCTCAGCGTCGGAAGCAGTGCAGTACTTTTAACGGCGCTGCTTGGCGGATGTATTTCTCTCGATGAACGATCCACTGATACGTCCATGAATACATCCACGAACACATCCACGGAAAATGTCACCACGGTAACCGCTACGGTCACGTCGACAGCAATGGCAGAACCTGGAACAGCTGTCCCAACCTCTACGTCTGCTCCCACGACTGCACCTGTGCAATGCAATTTGGATCCCCGCACCTCGGATTTTGGGCCATATCTTGCACAATCTCGCACCCCAGTTGGTGAGCTAGCTGGATCTGCAGATTCCGTCGTGCAGGTTCCTGACTGGTTTTATCACTTCCAAATGGGCGACAACGGCTACGATTCCTGTTCCAAGCTGAGCTATGTGGTTCTCAACGGTTCCAATGGAGACGCCGAACGTTCTGCTGGAACGGGTGCTGCGATCGCCGACGTGGTGGTGCTGTTTATCGACGGCCATATGGTTGCTCGTCCTGCTCCTTTTGAAATGAAGACCGTGGAATCCGTCACCAGAGTGTCAGATTCAGAAATCCAAGTTGTTTACGGACATGCCGGCCGATCTACTGCCGAAGGTGTTACGGACTATTTCACCTTTAACTTCTTCGTTGACAACGGCGTTCTTTCTGGACGCGGCGATCTCCCAGAACACATCGATACTCACATGCGTCTATATCTGCTGTAGCCCCAGCTAAAAACTCTTGATACGTTGGTGGTTAAATCTCCATGCCCCTTCTATCAAGAACATTTGGATGGCTCATGAAAACCAAAAAACTGTTTCAATTTTTGCATGGCTTAGCGTTCTAGTTGTCGCAATCCTCGGATATGTCCTGTGGCTCGTCCCGATTTCCTGGTACGGCATCCGTGAGTGGATCTACCCGATCATTGCCGTTCCACTCATTGGATATGCATTGTTTACCGCTTTCAAGTCCAAGAGTTGGGTCTTGGGTATCTGCGCAATCCTCGCCCTGCTGTCCCCCATCATTTGGCTGACAGCTGGATTCTTCGTCTTTGGCTTCTAGTACTTGGCTGTTATAAAGACAAAGAAACACCCCTGGTGGATTCCCAAAAGGAAATTCCACCAGGGGTGTTACGCATTCGCTTGAAGCGAATAGCAAGAGGTCATCAGTAGATGACGCCCAGACTACTTAGCCTTTTCGACGATCTCGATCAGACGGTAGTTCTTGTCCTTCGACAGAGGACGGGTCTCCTCGATGCGGACCAGGTCGCCGATACCGGCGGTGTTCTCCTCATCGTGGGCCTTGACCTTCTTGTTGGAACGAAGGATCTTGCCGTAGAGAGCGTGCTGCTTACGGTCCTCGAGCTCGACGACGATGGTCTTCTGCATCTTGTCAGAAACCACGTAGCCGGTGCGGACCTTGCGGGCGCCCTTTTCCTTGTTGTTCACGTTTGCCTCACTCATAATTAAGCCTCAGCTCCCGGAACCACGGACAGGCCCAGCTCGCGCTCGCGAATAACGGTGTAGATGCGGGCGATGTCGCGCTTGACCGTGCGCAGGCGGCGGTTGTTGGTCAGCTGGCCGGTGGCAAGCTGGAAGCGAAGGTTGAACAGTTCTTCCTTAGCCTCATTGAGGCGGGTGACCAGTTCTTCCTCGTTGAGTTCACGGAACTCATGTGCTGGGGTACCGATAGCCATTAGAGCTGATCCTCCCTCTTGACGATACGGACCTTGCATGGAAGCTTCTGGCCAGCGCGGCGCAGGGCCTCAAGAGCAGTTGCTTCATCCGGGTAGGACATCTCGAAGAGAATGCGTCCCGGCTTAACGTTTGCGACCCACTTCTCCACAGGACCCTTACCGGAACCCATACGAACGCCGAGTGGCTTCTGGGTCAGTGGACGGTCTGGGAAGATGTTGATCCATACCTTGCCACCACGCTTGACGTGGCGGTTGATGGCAATACGTGCAGATTCAATCTGACGGTTGGTGATGTAGGCAGGCTCGAGAGCCTGGATGCCGTACTCACCGAAGGTGACGCGGTTGCCGCCCTTGGAGATACCGCTACGGGTTGGGCGGTGCTGGCGACGGTACTTAACGCGCTTAGGGATAAGCATGTTTAGCCCTCCTGCTTCTGCTCAGCACGCTGACGTCGCTGGCCACCGCGACGCGGACGTGCGTTGCGGTCGCCGCGACCACGGCGCTCTGCGGGTGCATTGATCTCGCTCTCGCGACGTCCACCAACGACGTCACCCTTGTAGATCCACACCTTGACGCCGATGCGTCCGAAAGTGGTGTGAGCCTCGAAGGTTCCGTAGTCGATTTCTGCGCGGAGAGTGTGCAGTGGAACGCGACCCTCGTGGTAGCGCTCGGTACGGGACATCTCGGCGCCGCCGAGACGACCTGAACAAACAACCTTGATGCCCTTGACCTGTGGCTGGCGCATTGCGGACTGGATAGCCTTACGCATTGCACGGCGGAATGCCACACGGTTGGTCAGCTGCTCAGCGATGGACTGTGCCACCAGCTTCGCGTTGGCGTCGATGTTCTTGACCTCGAGGATGTTGAGGGCAACCTGCTTCTTGGTGAGCTTCTCGAGCTCACGACGGATGCGGTCTGCCTCAGCACCACGACGGCCAATGACGATGCCTGGGCGTGCAGTGTGGATGTCAACGCGAACGCGGTCGCGGGTGCGCTCGATGACGACGTCGGCGATGCCGGCGCGGTCGAGACCCTTAGACAGGAAATCGCGAATCTTGATGTCCTCGGCGACGTAGTCAGCGTAGGACTGATCGGCGTACCAATGGGACTTCCAGTCGGAAGTGATGCCCAATCGGAGGCCGTGTGGATGAATCTTCTGGCCCACTAGTTGGCTCCTTCCTTCTGGCTTTCAACGACCACGGTGATGTGGCTGCTGCGCTTACGGATCTGGAATGCACGACCCTGAGCACGAGGCTGGAAACGCTTCATGGTTGGACCCTCATCGGCGTAAGCCTCGGAGATGACCAGGGTGCGTGGATCCAGACCGAAGTTGTTCTCAGCGTTGGCAGCTGCAGAAGCAACGACCTTGGCTACAGGCTCGGAAGCGGCCTGCGGAGCATACTTCAGGATGGACAGTGCCTCGGTTACGGTCTTGCCGCGAACCAGATCGATGACACGACGTGCCTTCATCGGGCTGACCCGGACGAAGCGAGCAGTCGCGCGTGCGGAAGTGATGTTGTCACTCATCGCTTATCGGCGTCCCTTCTTATCGTCCTTGATGTGACCCTTGAAGGTCTTGGTTGGGGCGAACTCGCCCAGCTTGTGGCCGACCATGGCATCGTCCACGAAAACCGGCACGTGCTTGCGTCCATCATGGACAGCAAAGGTGTGACCGATGAAATCGGGGAGAATGGTGGAACGGCGGGACCAGGTCTTGATAACCTGCTTGGTACCCTTTTCGTTCTGAGCGTCTACCTTGTTGAGGAGGTGCTCATCGACGAACGGGCCCTTTTTAAGGCTGCGTGGCATTCTTCGTTACCTCCTCTTAGCGCTTCTTGTTCTTGTTAGCGCGACGGCGACGGACAATCATGTCATCGCTGTAACGCTTAGGACGGCGGGTGCGGCCTTCCTTCTGTCCCCATGGGGACACAGGGTGACGACCACCAGAGGTCTTACCCTCACCACCACCGTGTGGGTGGTCGACCGGGTTCATGACGACACCTCGGACGGACGGACGCCATCCCTTCCAGCGCATACGGCCGGCCTTGCCCCAACGGATGTTGATCTGGTCAGCGTTGCCGACCTCACCGATGGTGGCACGGCAGCGGATGTCCACGCGGCGGATCTCGGTGGATGGCATACGCAGAACTGCGTAGGCGCCTTCCTTACCGAGCAGCTGCACGGAGGAGCCTGCTGAACGAGCCAGCTTTGCTCCAGCGCCCGGCTTCAGCTCCACGTTGTGGATGGTGGTACCGGTTGGGATGTTGCGCAGTGGCAGGTTGTTGCCAACCTTGATGTCGGCGTTGGCGCCGGACTCGACGACAGTGCCCTGGGTCAGACCCTTCGGAGCGAGGATGTAACGCTTCTCGCCATCGAAGTAGTGAAGCAGTGCAATGTTGGCGGTACGGTTCGGGTCGTACTCGATGTGAGCGACCTTTGCCAGGACGCCGTCCTTGTCATTGCGACGGAAGTCGATGACGCGGTAACGACGCTTGTGTCCACCACCGCGGTGACGGGTGGTGATGTGACCATGAGAGTTACGGCCGCCGGTCTTGTGGATCGGGCGAAGCAGTGACTTCTCAGGGGTCGAACGGGTGATCTCCGAGAACATGGAAACGGAGCTTGCGCGGCGACCCGGGGTTGTCGGCTTGTACTTACGAATAGCCATAATGTGTCCTTTTCTATCGACGTCTTAAGCGACGGAGCCGTTGAAGATGTCGATGGAGTCGCTGCCCTCACGAAGAGTGACGTAGGCGCGCTTGGTGGCCTTGCGGACACCGAAGCCGGAGCGGGAGCGCTTGCGCTTGCCCTCACGGCTGACAGTGTTCACAGAAGCAACCTTGACGCCGAAGATCTCTTCGACAGCAATCTTGATCTGGGTCTTGTTGGCGTCACGGTCGACGAAGAACGTGTAAACGTTCTGCTCCATGAGGCCGTAGGACTTCTCAGAAACGACCGGTGCGAGGATGATGTCGCGTGGGTTGGCGATAGTAGCCATTAGTTCTGCTCCTCCTGTGCCGCACCAGTAGCGCGGTTGATGAAGGTGTGGAGAGCCTCAACGGAGAACACGATGTCGTCAGCGTTGACAACGTCGTAGGTGTTCAGCTGATCAGCGGCCAGGATGTGGACGCCAGGCAGGTTGTTGGCACTCTTGTGTGCGTTAAGGTCCTCACGGCCGAGAACCAGCAGGACGGACTTGCGCTCGGTCAGACGCTCGATGAAAGCCTTTGCAGACTTAGTCGAAGGGGTCTGGCCTGGTACCAGTTCAGAGATGACGTGGATACGATCAGTGCGTGCACGATCGGACAGGGCGCCGAAGAGGGCGGCCTTGATCATCTTCTTAGGGGTACGCTGCGCGTAGTCGCGTGGCTTAGGGCCGTGGGAGATGCCACCACCGGTGAAGTGAGGAGCACGGATCGAACCCTGACGGGCACGACCGGTTCCCTTCTGACGGAACGGCTTACGGCCGCCGCCACGTACCTCAGCACGGGTCTTGGTGGAGTGGGTACCCTGTCGAGCTGCTGCAAGCTGTGCGATGACAACCTGGTGCAGCAGAGCGACGGAAACCTCACGGTTAAAAATCTCTGCAGGGAGTTCGACAGAGCCGTCGATGTTTCCATCAGCGGTCTGAACATCCAGCTTCAGATTCGTCATGCGTGTGCACCGCCCTTCACTGCGGTCTTAACGGTAACGATGCCGCCACGGTTGCCCGGGATCGCACCCTTGATCAGGATGAGGTTGGCATCGGCGTCAATCTTCTGAACCTTGAGGTTCTGGGTGGTGACGCGGTCATTACCCATGCGGCCAGCCATACGCTTGCCCTTGAAGATGCGACCTGGGGTAGCTGCTGCACCAATGCCACCAACGCGGCGGTGAGCAGCCTGGTTACCGTGGCCTGCACCCTGTCCGGCAAAGCCGTGGCGCTTCATGCCGCCGGCGTAGCCCTTACCCTTGGAGGTACCGGTAACGTCAACGAACTTAACGTCGTTGAACAGTTCGACGGTGACGTCCTGTCCGACCTCGTAACCGGAGACATCGTCCATACGAATCTCGGTGACGTGGCGGCGGGGGGTAACGCCTGCCTTCTTGTAGTGACCGGCCTGTGGCTGGTTCACCTTACGTGGGTCGATTTCGCCGTAGGCGATCTGGATGGCGTTGTAGCCATCGGTCTCAACGGTGCGAATCTGGGAAACTACGCATGGACCAGCTTCAACGACGGTAACCGGGATAACGCGGTTTTCCTCGTCGAAGATCTGAGTCATGCCGAGCTTGGTGCCCAGAATGCCCTTGATCTCGTTTTCACTCATTATTTATTCTCCGCTGCCAAAGTTCCGTCGATCACTGAATATTCACGTCGACGCTGGCCGGAAGGTCGATGCGCATAAGGGCATCAACAGTCTTCGGCGTCGGGTCGAGGATGTCGATCAGGCGCTTATGGGTGCGCATCTCGAAGTGCTCGCGAGAGTCCTTGTACTTATGGGGAGAACGAATAACGGCGTATACGTTCTTTTCGGTAGGCAAAGGCACCGGTCCAACGACTCGGGCACCCGTGCGGGTGACCGTCTCAACGATCTTGCGTGCAGACGCATCAATCGCTTCGTGGTCGTAGGCCTTGAGCCTAATGCGGATTTTTTGTCCCGCCACGCTAATCCTCTTCCTCGCTCGTCCCACATCTTCCAATTGGAGAGCGGTGGGAATTCGCTTCATTCTTTCTCTATAACGTTGTCCGGGCTTGGGGCTCGGGCGCAACGCCAGTGTTTAACCTGACTGTCAACTGTGTCTGACATGGATCACGGGCGCTGTGCAAACAAATGCGCCACAATTGACCCTGAATAACGCTTAATGCGCTAGTCGGGAAATCGGAAGGGACCTAAATGCGTATAGCGTGGCCCTAACGTAACTGCCGCTGTTTATTTGCCATGCCCCTTCTCCGGTTCCGCCTTCACCGGTCACCCGGCTTCAGTGGACCTCCTGGAGTTGAATCACCCAGTGGAAAACCACTGCGATCCTCGACCCCAATGAAGGTGTCATGTTTGCTCTACCAGCGGACATTTCCTTCGCCGTGGGCATCCATCTTTGCAGGTGGAGGCACACAAGAATCCATGCCGTGTTAAAGCAACCTAAGTAGTTAACCACATAGTCATCTGGAATACAACCCCTATCTGCAGAAACATTGTGTTATTCGATAGTTTTCCCGCACTGTTGCTTTCATCACTCACCTCCCCATTCACATGGCTCCTTAAATGGCAAATTTGTAATTCATCACCAATTCCAGAATTCGCGACGGCCTTCTGAAAAAAACACGAATCCCCCGGTCTGCCCATAATGAGGGAAGACAGGGGGAAAGTGCAGTGCAGCGACAGGGGTTCAGCCCTTCATCGTGCCCTTCTCATCCAGGTTGATGTGGAAGCTGAGTGCGGTGCGCAGATCGTGTGGGGTCTGCTGGTACTTGTTCTTGGAGGCGCGCTCGAAGTACTCCTCCAGGAGTGGTCGGTACTCAGGATGTGCCACGGAGATCATCTTCGGGGCACGCTCACGTGGTGAGAGGCCACGAAGGTCCGCGTAGCCGTATTCGGTGACAACGACCATGGCGTCATGCTCGGTGTGGTCGATATGGGAGGCGAATGGAACGATCGCGGAGATCGCATCCCCCTTGGCCATCGATGGGGAGATGAAGGTGGAGGCGAAGGCGTTGCGGGTGAAGTCGCCGGAGCCGCCGATCCCGTTCATGATGCGGGTACCTGCCACGTGGGTGGAGTTGACGTTACCGTAGATGTCGGCCTCGATCATGCCGTTGGAGGCGATCAGGCCCATGCGGCGGATGACCTCCGGACTGTTGGAGATCTGCAGTGGGCGCAGCACCAGACTCTTGCGGTAGGTACCGGCTTCGCGGTTCATCTTCTCCGCATACTCCGGGGAGAGTGCGAAGGAGGTTGCGGACGCCTGGGTCATCTTGCCGGCGTCAATGAGGTCGAGCATGCCGTCCTGCACAACCTCAGTGTAGGCCTTGATGTTTTCAAACTTGGAGTCCAGCAGGCCTGCCATCACCGCGTTCGGGACATTACCCACGCCGGACTGCATGATGTAGCCGTCATAGGTCAGGCGCCCTGCAGTCACTTCCCCCTCGAGGAAGTCAAGGAAGTGTCCGGCGATCTGCTTGGAGGTCTCGTCGAAAGGCTTGAAGGGGCTGTTGCGGTCTGGCGCATCGGTCTCCACGATGGCGACAACCTTGTTGGTGTCAATGTTGATGAAGGTTTCACCGATACGGTCATTGACGTTGTTGATCGGGATCGGGGTGCGGTTGGGCAGGTGTGGCACGCGGTAGATATCCGCCATGCCCTCCAGCTCCAGGGACTGCCAGGAGTTGACCTCGATGATGATCTTCTTGGCTGACTCCAGGTACTCCATGTTGTTACCGACACCGGAGGATGGCACGAGGTGTCCCTCTTCGGTGATGCGGCAGACCTCAACGATCGCGACATCAAGTTCACCGAAGAAACCCTGCTCCACCTGGAGGCCGGAGTGGGAGAGGTGGATGTCCTGGTACTTCATCTGGCCGGCGTTGATCTTGCCACGCATCTCGGGGTCAGACTGGTACGGCATTCGGTAGTAGATGGCATCGGCTTCGGCGAGAACACCATCACAGTCGGGAGCGGTCGAGGCGCCGGTGAGCATGTTGATGCCATAAGGGTCACCTTTGGCGTGGAACTCCTTGGCGCGGTTGGCGATGGCTGTTGGCAGGGCCTTCGGGTAGGCCGCACCGGTGAAGCCGGACATTCCCACGGTGTCACCGTCGTTGATGAACTGGGCTGCCTCTTCGGCGGACATGACCTTTGAGCGTAGTTCTGCGCTGGCGATTCTCTCAGACATTCTTACTCCTCGTAGATTTTCCCATCGGCATCTCAGTGTTACCGACATCACACACCAGTCTCTCAAGTGAGCTAGGCTATTGCCATGTCCTATCGGCCATAAATCTTGAGGATTCGGACATATCAGCGTTCCGCACCCACTCCCCTACCTCGCTTCGGAAAACCATGAGAAAAATTGCACTGTTAATCTATGACGGCGTGACCATGCTCGATGTCTCTGGTCCCGCCGAAGCCCTGAGCCGCGCCGAGGGCTATGAACTCACCCTGCTCTCCCCCGGTGGCGGCGAGGTCATGACGGCAACCGGCATCGCCATCAGCTCCACCCAACCAGCACTATCTGCCAATCCCACGGACTTCAACACCGTCATCATCGCCGGTGCTGATGAACTGCCCAACTCCCCCATCCCCACAGAGCTGCTCGACGCCGCCCGCCACCTCGCTAACGGCCCCCAACGCGTGGCCAGTGTGTGCACGGGCGCCTTCATCCTCGCTGAGCTCGGATTATTAAACCGCAGACGCGTGACCACCCACTGGAAGAATGCTCTGGATCTGGCCCGACGCTTCCCCCTGGTACGCGTCCAACCGGATACCCTGCATGTCCACGATGGAAAATTCATCACCTCCGCTGGCATTACCGCCGGCATTGACCTCTCCCTCTCGTTGATCGAGGAGGATCAGGGTGCAGATGTCGCCCGGAGGATCGCCCGTGACATGGTGATGTTCATGCACCGTCCCGGTGGCCAGTCCCAATATGCTGCAGCCACCAATGCCCCTTCGGTGAGCAACCCGATCTTGCAGAAAGTCTTGGAGGTGGTCCGCACCCACCCGGCCAAGAACCACTCCATCGCAAGTCTCGCCCAGGAAGCCGCAGTCAGCCCCCGGCACCTGGGCAGGCTTTTCAAGGAGGAACTGGGCACCACCCCGACCGGATGGCTGGAGCAGTTCCGTCTGAGTATCGCCCAGCAGCTGATCCTGGATGGCAATACTGTGACAGCTGCTGCCCGGAAATCAGGGTTCTCCAGCGATGACAGCATGCGGAGGGTCTTTGAACGTCGGCTACACAGCACCCCCTCGGAGTACCGCGCCCGGTTCAGTTCCACCTTCAGGACAAAGCTCTAGCCCTCCAGGTGGAAGCAGTGTTCCACCACTCCGAGGTCCAGTACCTCATTGTTTCCAGCCCTTGCGATCAGTAACGATTCCCCTGGTTTAGCCTGGATGAGTTTCTTCCATCTGAGTTTCTCCTGGTGTAGTTCACGTCCCCGGGCCGTGAAGATATTCAAGGTCCGGTCGAGCACCACCGTGCGTTCCCCGGACACTTGGAAAAGCAGGACCTGGGTGTCGATAAGCTCTCGGGTCACTCCCCCAAGACCAGCGGCATAACGCTCTGGTGTGTCACTGACCAGTTCAATGCTGTCCACCACACCGAGTCGGTGGTTGATCCCGCCGGCATCGGTGATTCTCAGTGGTGCACCGACCTCGCACTTATCAATGGTGTCGTAGTCCCACACGCCGGGCTGGGTATGTTGACCGCGGGGCAGGAGACGTCGAAGCACGATGCGGTAGGGGTCAATGGTGATGCGGGAATCCGGACCACTGGTGTTCACCACGAATCGGCTGCTGATCTCCGGGCCGATCCGGGCTGGCTGTTGGTGGCGCATCTGTTGGAGTGCGAGAACAAGTTCCGCGTCATCTGCACCCCATCCGATGCCCTTGTTTTCCAGGATCCCGAAGAGTGTGGCCAGGGAGAGGTCTGGTTGTCCTTCCCAGGTGGCGCGGAGTTCTTCCAGAACAGCAGGGATACGTGTGGGGTCCTTCATCGCTCCCACATTATGGGAGAGCGTCGGGGAAAGGGAAACCTGGGTGGGATGCAAAAAGGTCCAGAGCATAAATGCTCTGGACCTTTAAGGTTTCAGATCTTCACAACCCGGAGGTCATGGGATCTGAAGAGATCATTACTTGATGATCTTGGTGACGCGGCCGGCGCCAACGGTGCGGGAGCCTTCGCGGATAGCGAAACGCAGGCCCTCGTCCATTGCGACTGGCTGGATCAGGGTGACGGACATGTCGACGTTGTCGCCTGGCATGACCATCTCGGTGCCCTCAGGAAGCTTCACAACACCGGTAACGTCGGTGGTGCGGAAGTAGAACTGTGGACGGTAGTTGTCGAAGAATGGGGTGTGGCGGCCACCCTCGTCCTTGGACAGGATGTAGACAGAGCCCTCGAACTCGGTGTGAGGTGCGTAGGCGCCTGGCTTGATGATGACCTGGCCACGCTCGATGTCTTCGCGCTTGATACCGCGGAGCAGCAGGCCACAGTTGTCGCCAGCCTCAGCAGAGTCGAGCAGCTTGCGGAACATCTCGATACCGGTGACGGTGGTCTGAGTGGACTTTTCCTTGATGCCGATGATCTCAACGTCATCGTTGACATTCAGGGTACCGCGCTCAACACGACCGGTGACAACGGTGCCACGACCGGTAATGGTGAAGATGTCCTCGATAGGCATGAGGAATGGCTTCTCGGTCTCGCGCTCTGGGTCCGGGATGGACTCGTCGCAAGCAGCCATGAGCTCGAGGATCGCGTTGGTCCACTTCTCTTCGCCGTTCAGGGCGCCGAGTGCGGAGATGTGAACGATTGGAGCATCTTCGTCGTAGTCCTGCTCAGCGAGAAGCTCGCGAACTTCCATCTCGACGAGCTCGATGATTTCCTCATCATCAACCATGTCGCACTTGTTCAGTGCAACGAGGATGTAAGGAACGCCAACCTGGCGAGCCAGAAGAACGTGCTCACGGGTCTGTGGCATTGGGCCGTCAGTTGCAGCGACAACCAGGATTGCGCCGTCCATCTGAGCAGCGCCGGTGATCATGTTCTTGATGTAGTCGGCGTGGCCCGGGGCGTCAACGTGTGCGT
>NZ_CALZFS010000083.1 GCF_945649885.1 uncultured Corynebacterium sp.
GAGTATTTCGAAAGTATGTAAATTGCAGGGTAATTAAATCAAAATAGGTTCAGCGACTCATCTCTTTCCGTACTTTGGGGTCCAATTGCTGCGATTGCGCTACAAAATGAGGCCAGTTCGATATGAACTGGCCTCATTAAATAAAATTGAGCAGAAAATCAGCGTCGCATGATCTTCTTGGACAGCCAGTTACCCAGCAGCTGGGCAGCCTGGACGATGATGACGATGACCAGGACAGCCACGTACATGACCTCATTGTCAAAGGCGCGGTAGCCGTAGACGATGGCGAAGTCACCGAGACCACCACCACCGATGTAGCCGACCATGGCGGACATGTCCACGATGGCGATGAAGAGGAAGGTGTAGCCCAGCACCAGTGGTCCCAGTGCCTCGGGGATGATCACCGTGCGGATGATTGTGAGCGGACCGGCACCCATGGCACGGGCTGCTTCAATGACACCTGGATCAATGGAGACCAGGTTTTGCTCCACGATTCGGGCAACGGAGAACATCGCGGCCACCACCATCACGAAGATGCCGGCGTCACGTCCAATGGATGTGCCCATCACCCCGACAGTCAGTGGTTTCATCGCCACGATCAGGATGATGAAGGGGATGGGGCGGACAAAGTTCACCAACACGTTGAGGATTGTGTAGACGAACTTGTTCTTGAGGATCCCACCGTCACGGGTGGTGTAGAGCAGCAGGCCGACAATAAGGCCCAGGATGCCGGAGACCATCATGGTGATGGACACCATGATGAGGGTGTCCAGGATGGCATCCCGGAAGGTGTCTCCCAGACGGTTCCAATCGGCTGCCATGATCATCGTCTGGTTCATCGAGTGATCTCCTTGATGCTTGTGGTCCGGGTGAGGGACCGGTAAAACTCTTCGATGGCAGGCTGGTTGCCGTTCATGCGGACAGTGATCTTTCCGAAGGACTGTTGCTGCAGGGTGGTCACACCGCCGTGGACCACGTTGATGGACACACCATCTGCGGCTGCCTTGGCGGAGGCTGCGAAGAATCCGGAGTCCTCGGTGAGGGCGATGGTGAAGAGGCGACCATCATGGTGGAGGAGGTCTTCTTCCTCCACCATGTCCGGGGTGTTGCGCAGGGCCGTTGCGACAAACCGCTGGGCCACCGTGGTCTTGGGGTTGGAGAAGACCTCGTAGACGCTGCCATATTCAACCACCTTGCCGGCTTCCATCACGGCAACCTTGTCGGCGATGGAACGCACAACCTCCATCTCGTGGGTGATCACCACGATGGTGATGCCCAGTTCCTTGTTCACCTTGCGCAGCAGGGAGAGAACTTCCTGAGTGGTTTCCGGATCAAGTGCGGAGGTGGCTTCGTCGGCAAGCAGCAGGGAGGGGTTGGTGGCAAGCGCACGAGCAATGCCCACGCGCTGCTTCTGGCCACCCGAGAGCTGCTCGGGGTAGTTCTTGCCCTTGTCAGCCAGACCGACGAACTCAAGCATTTCCTTCACACGGGCTTTACGCTGTGCCTTGTCCATCTTCGCCAGCTGGAGGGGATATTCGATATTGCCCTCTGCGGTGCGGGATTGGAAGAGGTTGAACTGTTGGAAGATCATGCCGATCCGGCTGCGCAGTTTACGGATGCGGGCTTCCGGCATGCCGACGATGTCGGTGCCATCCAGCAGCAGTGCGCCGGAGGTGGGCGTGTCCAGGCCATTGATCATGCGGACAAGGGTGGACTTTCCAGCACCTGAATAACCGATGATGCCAATGACCTCGCCTGGTTCAACAGTGAGGGAGACATCATCAAGGGCAACCGTCTGGGCATTCTTATTGTTGGTGAATACCTTGGTTACTCCACGGAACTCAACACGCGTACCGGGGTGGGAGATACGCTGCGGGTTGCTTCCTTCAGGCGTCGGGGTGGACGCGTTGTTAGACACAGCGGTGTCCTCGTTTCGAAGGTGGGGGATTAAAGAAAAATGAACAGGTAGACAGTGTAATGCCCCGCTGGGGCATTAAGCGACGTGGTGAAATGTCGACTGGCTCTCAGCGGGGCAGTACAACTGACTGTCCTGGGCTTTTCACAATTGTCCATGTGATCTGGCCCGGGAAGGTGGTGCAGAAGTGGTCGATCTTAAAGACCGGTTTTACTCATCAGCAGCTTCAAGGCGATCAAGGATGGCCTGCAACTCATCGGCTGGGCGATCAACAGCAACAGAGGTGCCCTTGGAGTCGCGGTCAACAGCAGCCTGGACATCAGCGTCATGCCAGAGTTCAACCAGGCGGGCGATATTCTCATCGTCCTTGTCCTCGGCCTTGGTGGCGAAGATGTTGATGTATGGCTCAGCTTCTTCGGAGTTTGGATCATCTTCGAAGACAGCCAGGTTTGGATCGATGCTGGCACGGTCCAGGAAGGAGTTGTTGATGATTGCTGGGGTGCCCTCGTGGTACGCGGTTGGGGACTGCGCAGCATCAACAGGAAGGACGGAAACCTTGGATGCTTCCTCGTCGATGTCTGCTGGGGTCGGGGTGATCATGCCCGGGGTCTTCAGGGTGACAAGGTCAGCCTGGACCAGAACGTTGATGGCACGGCCCTGGTTGGACTCATCGTTGGGGATGACAACCTGCTCACCGTCGATGCCGTCGATGGAATCGTGGTCCTTCCAGAACAAGGCCAGGGGAACGATCTCGGAGGAACCGACAGGGGTGAGGTCCTCGCCGGAACCGGCATTGTAGGCAGCCAGGAACTTCAGGTGCTGGAAGAGGTTGACGTCCAGCTGATCCTGCGCCAGAGCATCATTCGGGGTGGAGTAATCAGAGAAAGAGACGATGTCCAGGGTGATGCCCTCTTCGGTGGCCTTCTCCTCGAAGACTTCCCAGGCTTCCTTGGCGGCATCGGTGGTGCCGATGCGGATGGTGACCCCATTGCCTTCTTCAGTGGTGGCGCTGGTGCCATCGGAATCAGAACCGCAGGCAATCAGGGTGGTGGCGGCGAAGATGCCGGCGATGGCAGTGGTGGTGATACGACGAAGCTTCATGAATTCGGCATCCCTTTGTCTCAGGTGGAGGTGCGATATTTTTATTGGTGTTTAGGAGATTAGCACTCTAGACCGGCATCTGTACAGCTCGGTCTATTTGGGGGGTTTGTGGAGTGGTGTGAGAGGTGCGCACAAGCATTGGAAAGTATCTTGTCCGGTGTGACTGAAGAAGCGCCGCGGCCCAGTTCATCATGAGTCAGTGGTGGGGGGAGATGGCAGTAACTGCAGTGCCCAAGGGGCGATCGCAGATCCCTTTTGCTGAACTGCCTGCCACCAGCAGCTATAACTTCCTGGTGGGTGTCTCCGATCCGGAAGAAATGGTGGAACGCGCCACTGAGCTTGGTCTTTCTGTGCTGTCACTGATTGACCGTGATGGCTTCCATGGTGCTGTCCGCTGCGCAGAAGCAGCGGTGCAGGCTGGGGGCGGGACTGTATCCGGTGCGGAGCTCCCCCGCTGGGTACAGCACCCTCACTGTCTTATGCAAGGGATGGGCTGCCTGCTGATCAGCTGCTTCATAGGGGTTTTGATGGTGTGAGAGTGCAGGTTGCCGGTGTGGTCACCCACCGCCAACGCCCACAGACAGCATCTGGGCTGACCTTCTTCGGACTCGAGGATGAAGCTGGTCTGATGGGCGTGATGGTGTCACCTGGATTGTGGAAGCACCAGCGGATTCTGGCCCCTGCTGCCAAAGCACTCATCATCCGCGGCATCGTGCAGAACGTGGTGGTGGGGGCTGAGGCGGGGGCCACGCAATTTCCGGTGAATGCGCTCAGTGATTGCCGTAGATCTTCCTGATCAGTGTCAGGCCCTGTTCGGCCCAGTTGATCTCTGTCTCGGCCTGTGCCACCCGTCCCTCATAGGCGAACCGCTTGAAGGCAATGGTGGCAGCGTGTTTCTCGGCAGGGAGGTTCTGAAGTCGTCGGGTCAGGTTTGGGCTGATCCCGGTGTCAATGCGGTTGATCTCATCGAGTGCCTGTGAGCGCTGATTCTCAAAATGGGAGATGTGTTCCTGGAGGTTCTGCTCGGCGGCCTCAGGAGATCCCATCTCGAAATATGCGGCCTTGAGGCGTGCTGGATCACGGTCGGGGGTGTGGGGCATGGGCTCCTGTTGCCACTGCGTGAGGGCGGCGAGGCCATCGGCACTGACGGTGTATTCCGTTTTGGTGACACCGTTGGCACCCCACGGAATCTCGCGTGATTCGAGGAGTCCCTCGCGTTCCAGCTTCCTCAGTTCGGGGTATATCTGGGAGTTGGGGGCATGCCAGAGGAAGCCCACGGATGAGGCGAATCGCTTGGCCACGTCGTAGCCGGTCATGGGGCTGGATGAAAGTAGTGCAAGTAGTGCGTTCCTGAGGCTCACGCTTCATTTGTACCCTGCGGTGTGGCCGATGCCCATATTCCGGGTGTGGCTGATGTGAACCTGACCACATGGAATGGTGTCGTGTGGGGGTGGTGGGTGAGGTTTTCACGCTTCAGTCCTTGCCTGGGGGTCACAGCTGATTTAGATTGTGATCCATTGCATTGACTATCTATGAGTTTAGATAGTTGGGTAGGTAGTCAGTTGGGGAAACCTGATTGACAATTGATGAATGGAGACAACAATGACGACTGCAGCAATAACCTCAACCACCACCGCTAAGATCATGCCCCACCCCCTCAACGCCTGGTACGTGGCTGCCTGGGACCACGAAGTGACCTCCAAGGGGATCATCTCCCGCACCATCGCCAACAAGCCGCTGGCTCTCTACCGCACCCAGGATGGTCGCGCTGTCGCACTGGCAGACGCCTGCTGGCACCGCCTGGCACCACTGTCTAAGGGCAAGCTGACCGGCAACGATGGCATACAGTGCCCGTACCACGGACTGGTGTACAACTCAGCGGGACGTTGCATGTCCATGCCTGCGCAGGAGACCCTCAACCCCTCCGCCGCGGTCGCCTCCTACCCGATTGTTGAGCAGTACCGTTATATCTGGGTCTGGCTGGGCGATCCCACCCTGGCTGATCCCACCACGGTTCCGGACATGCACCAGATGAGCCATCCGGAGTGGACCGGTGATGGCAGGACCATCGCAGCGGAGTGCAATTACCAGCTGGTGCTGGATAACCTCATGGACCTCACCCATGAGGAATTCGTCCACGCCTCATCAATCGGACAGGATGAGCTCAGCGATGCGGAGTTCGAGGTCACCCACACCGAGGAATCCGTGACCGTGACCCGCTGGATGCGTGACATCGATCCACCACCGTTCTGGCAGAAGAACATGAATGACAAGTTCCCAGGCTTCGAGGGCAAGGTGGACCGCTGGCAGATCATCCACTACTACTACCCATCCACCATCTGCATCGATGTGGGCGTGGCCAAGGCAGGCACCGGTGCTCCCGAGGGGGATCGCAGCCAAGGTGTTAACGGATATGTCATGAACAGCATCACCCCGGAGACCGACCGTTCTTCCCACTACTTCTGGTCCTTCCAGCGCAACTACCGTCTGGACAGCCAGCTGATCACCACCCAGCTCCGTGATGGTGTCCACGGTGTATTCGGTGAGGATGAGGAGATGCTCACAGCTCAGCAGGCGGCAATTGACGCAAACCCTGACTATGAGTTCTACAACCTCAACATCGATGCCGGTGGTATGTGGGTGCGCCGCATCCTGAATGAGGCACTGAAAGCGGAGAACCGCCTGGAGATTCCCACAACTTCAGCACCTGTGAGAAAGGAAGGGTAAGACCATGACCAGCGCATCGAACCTGCGATGGCAGGACGCAGAAGTCATCGCCGTCACCGGGGTCGCCGACCGTATCCGCCGGATCACACTTCGCCCGGAGGTGGCCCACCGCGTCAGCGCCGGGGAACACCTGAAGGTGATGGTGGACATCAACGGCATACAGTCACTCCGCTCCTATTCCATCGTGGACGCCACCCCTGAGGGAAATGAGATGTCACTGACGGTGTTCCACACCCCGAACTCCCGTGGCGGCTCCACCTACATGCACAACCTCACCCCGGGGCAGACAATCCGGGTCACCGGTCCACAACAGGACTTCCCCTTCCGGGTGGGTGCCCCGAAATATATTCTTGTGGCCGGCGGCATCGGCATCACCGCCATCCGCGGTATGGCAGCACTCCTGAACCGGCTCGGCATGGACTATGAAGTCCACTATGCTGCGCGTTCCCCCGAAGCCATGGCCTACCGTGAAGAGATGATCGCCGACCACGGTGATCGCCTGAAACTCTACTTCGATTCTGAGTCGGTCCACCTGGACATCCCCGGGCTCATATCCGGTATCGCCCCAGGCACAGAGCTGTATATGTGTGGTCCCATCCGTCTGATGGATGCCATCCGCCGTGCCTGGAGGGAAAAGGAACTGGATCCGACCAACCTGCGTTTTGAAACCTTCGGCAACAGTGGCTGGTTCATTCCGGAACGTTTCCGTGTCACCGTCCCCGGCCTCGGTGTCTCCACCGAGATCGGGGAGAATGAATCCCTCCTGGAGGCACTGGAGAAGGTCGGTGTGTCAATGATGTCTGATTGCCGACGTGGTGAGTGCGGGCTCTGCCAGGTTAAAGTTCTGGAGACACAGGGACAGATCGACCACCGCGATGTGTTCTTCTCTGATCAGCAGAAAAAAGCCTCGGACAAACTCTGTGCCTGCGTATCGCGGTTGGCATCACCCACAGCCTCTCCGTCACACGATCTCTCACCCGTTGAGTTGTTCACCCCTGAACACGCTCTCATCTCAGCCCGAAAGGGCCGGGACATCCACCTGACAATTGAAGTGCCCTGAAAGGCAACACCATGGACATTAGAAAAGCCATCGATACCACTCGGATGAGTGGATTCCAGTGGTATATCGTGGGGCTGGCCACATTCCTTAATGCACTCGACGGCTATGACGTACTGGCCATGGCCTTCACCGCTAATGCGGTCTCCGGAGAATTCGCTCTGAACGGAAGTCAGCTCGGCCTGCTGCTCAGTGCGGGACTGGTGGGCATGGCTATGGGCTCACTCATCCTCGGACCTTTCGCCGACCGCATGGGACGTCGGAAGATTCTCATCGTCGCCCTCCTCATCAATCTGGTGGGCCTGGTCTTGTCAGCCACCGCTGGTTCCTCCGTGGAACTGGCCATCTGGCGTGTGGTGACCGGTATCGGCATCGGCGGCATCCTCGCCACGGTGACAGTCATCACCAGTGAATACTCAAATAACAAGCACCGTGGCATGGCTGTGAGTATCTACACCGCAGGATATGGCGTGGGCGCAACCCTGGGAGGTCTGCTCGCCGCACAGTTGATCCCCACCTTCGGCTGGCGTTCGGTATTCGTGGCCGGTGCTGTGGCCACCCTGCTGTCCGTGGTCCTGGTCTGGTTCAGCATCCCGGAATCAGTGGACTATCTGCGGGTCAAGCGACCTGCGGGGGCTGAGGAGAAGGCCCTGCAGATCGCACGCCGTATCGGCAAGACCAACACCATCGGTCTGGGTGCGCCAAGCGCTGAAGACAGTGTCCAGGTGAAGCTCTCTGACCTGCTGTCCGGATCGTTCCGTTCCAACACGCTGAAGCTGTGGGCCGCATTCTTCTTCATCATGTTCGGCTTCTACTTCGCCAACTCCTGGACCCCGAAACTGCTGGTGGAATCCGGTATGACGGAGAATCAGGGCATCATCGGTGGCCTGGCGTTGACGCTGGGTGGCACATTCGGATCCCTGCTCTACGGTCTCATCACCACCCGCTTCAACTCCCGTCACACCCTCATGGTGTTCACCGTGCTCTCCGCAGTCACCCTGGTTGTCTTCATCACCACCACATCCATTCCCCTGCTGGCATTCGGAAGTGGCGTCCTGGTGGGCATGCTCATCAACGGCTGTGTTGCCGGTCTGTACACCGTCACCCCGACGGCCTACCCGTCAACACTGCGCACCACAGGCGTGGGTTGGGGCATCGGCATCGGACGTTTTGGTGCTATCTTCGCACCCATCACCGTCGGTGCGCTTCTCGACGCCGGCTGGACCCCTCCCTACCTCTACACAGCGGTTGCCGTGATCGTGGTCTTCGCAGCAGTCGCGCTCATCGGCATCCGTCCCTACCTGGGAAAGCAGGTGAAGGAAGAATCCACAAGCACTGAACCAGCAGTAGCCCTCTAGCCTCGGCAATAATCACCAATCCACTGCTCCCTCCCCAACCCGCGCCAGGTGGGGGGAGGGAGCAGTGGGCGTCGATAAGCATTTTTTTATACCAGGTACACACTGATCAGGGTCATGGATACCACAGCCCCCACCAGGTAGTTCAGCCAGAGAAAGACCTTCCACCCACGGTTGGCATGCTCGCAGGTGTCATCAGTGATGTTCCAGAAACGTGCTGAATTGAGCACATAGGTTAAGGCCGCGATGCCGACAATCCAGGCGGGAGTCGGCAATACGAACACCAGCGCAGCAGCGGCAAGGTAGAGGACAGTGGCCAGACGGGCAGCTCCGCGGGAACCCATGGCCGTGGCGATGGAGGACAACCCGGCCTCCCGGTCAGCGCGGACATCTTGGACCGCACCGAGAATCTGGCTGGCCATGCCCCAGAGGAAGAAAGACGCCAGTGCAATCCATATGGCACCAGAAATATCCCCACCGATGATGGTCGCACCCACCAACGCCGGGGAGGTGAAGTGGATGGAAGAGGTGATCGCATCCAACAGGGGGCGTTCCTTGAAACGCAGACCTGCCGCGGAATAGGCGATCACCGCGAAGACCGACACCGTCAGCCACAACGCTGACATCCACGTGCCGACCGCATAGAGCACCGCCAGGAAGGGAATCGTGGTGATCACCGAGGCCCACAACAAGGTGGGGTGGTATTTCTTGGCCACCACCGCGCCCTCCACACCACCCTTGCGGGGATTACGGATATCGGATTCATAGTCAAAGACATCGTTGATGCCATACATCGCGATGTTGTAGGGGATGAGGAAGAAGAAAATCCCCACGTAGAACAACCAGTCCATGCCACCACCACTGAGCAGATAAGCAAGACCATAAGGGAAGGCGGTGTTGACCCAGCTGATGGGGCGGGAGGAGGAAAAGACCACGCGTATGGTGTCCATCATGTTTTCAGGACCTTTCAGCGTGAGCGGGCTGTTGAGCGGGCAACCAGATTGCAGGGATGAGCAGGGCAGCGAAGAGGGGATAGAAGAGATCCTCCACGGGGATCAACCCGATCCAGATCCCCAGGTGCTGGGTGTCGCCGTAGCCGAAGAAATCAGCCCAGACCATGATGTTGTCAAAGATGATGGTCAGCACAAAGAGGATCAGGGTGCTGAGCAAGGTGACGGTGGTGATCTTCCGGGTGCCATTTTTCCGCTTGATCAGGAAGGCGATGAGTGCGATCACCAGGAAGGGGATGCTCATGTAGACATAGGTCATTATTTCGTCTCCCCGGTATTGCTCTGCGGTGGCAGTGGTGCTTTGAGCACCAGGCTCACCGCAGAGGTGAGGTTGAGTGTGAGATAACACAGGAAGAACAGGAAGAAGAGTTCTTCAACCGGCATGTGGGGAGCCACGTCAATGCCGGTCATATATGGGGAATCACCGCGGTAGAAGGTGCCGGTGACAATCCCCAGCACATCCCAGAGCATAAACCCGATATAGGTGACACCGATGGCCAGCCCGGCACGGGGTGCATTGCGGAAGAACGCCAACTTCCAGCGGTGATCGCACAGCACCATGCAAGCGATGAAGGTGAGCAGTGAGCCCAGGTAGATGAAAGACATCAGGAAGTCAGCCACGGTATCTTCCCCTTAATTCCTGGTGGTGGTGGTGGGAAGTGGTGTCGGCATCGGTCCCGGAGTGGTATCACCGTGGAGACGTTTGAGCACATTCTCCGCAGAGATCAGACACATCGGGATACCCACGCCCGGCACGGTGGTGGCACCGGCATAGAACAGGGTGTCCACCTTGCGGGACTTATTGCGTCCCCGCAGGAATGCAGATTGCGCCAGGGTATGTGCAGGCCCTAAAGCACTGCCCAACCAGGAGTGGTAGCGGCGCTCAAAATCAGCAGGGCCCAGGGTGTGCTTGACCACGATCCTCTCCTGCAGATCCGGGATATTCGCCTGCATGGCCAGCTGGTTGATCGCATGATCTGCCATGGCCTGGACTGCCTGGGAAGCCTCCGGCATATAGGCATCACCGTGGCCGATGCTGCTGGTGGCCTTGGTGGGAACCAGGATGAACAGGTTCTCATGACCTGCTGGTGCTACACCGTCCTCCGAGGTGGAAGGCTTGGAGACATAGATGGATTCTGAGGCGTTGCTGGGGCGGGTGGACTGGGGGCCATCGAAGACAACAGCGAAGTCATCAGTCCAGTCCTCACTGAAGACGAGGTTGTGATGATCCAGCTGTGGCAGTTCCCCTTTCACACCCAGCAGCACCAGCACAGAGCCGATACCTGGATTACGGGTGGACCAATAACGCTCCGGATAGGTACGTAGTTTCTTGGGCAGGAGGTTGTTCTCCGTGTGGTGGAGATCGCCAGCGGCCACCACGATGTCCGCGGGAAGTTTCTCAGAGGTCTCGCCGAGCACACTGACCCCGGTGGTCACGGTCTTGCCATTGATGGTGGCAGTGTTGATGGCGGTGGCCTCTGTGGAGAAGTGGAACTTCACACCGTGATCGAGCGCAAGCTTATGCAGCGCACCCACCACCGCGGTGAAACCACCGATCGGATACTTCACACCCTGCACCAGATCCGTATGGCTCATCAGGTGATACATGGAGGGGGTGGTCTCCGGGCGTGATGAGAGGAAAACCGCAGGGTAGGACAGCACCTGACGCAATACCGGGGAGGTGAACTGGTGGTTCACATAGGACTCCAGTGAGCGGGTGAGCAGACTGGCCAGGCGTGCGGCACGGGTGAGTACATCCCGGTGCAGCAGGGGACCCAGTTCAGAGAAGGTGTTGTACAAGAACCGGTCAATGGCGATGTCATAGGTGTCAGCAGCACTGTCCAGATAGGTCAGCAGTTTGGCACCCGCGCCGGGCTCGATGGATTCAAAAAGCGCTGCAGCCTCATCACGGCCGGTGGGAACATCCACCGGAGCACTGTCCCCGGAGAACACCCGATAAGCGGGGGTCAGATCAACAAGGTCCAGGTGGTCTGCAGTCTTCGTGCCAAAAAGTTCAAAGAAGTGATCAAAAGCTTCCGGCATGAGGTACCAGGAAGGGCCGGTATCCCACCGGAAACCCGGGTGCTCATCCACAGTGAAGGAACCTGCGCGGCCACCTGCTGAAGCGTTCTTCTCCACCACGGTGACATCCCAGCCATCACGGGCCAGCAGGGCAGAGGTGGCCAGGCCTGCCACTCCAGCACCAATGACCACAGCTGTGCCGGAGGTGTCACTCAACGTGCTGCTCATGCCGATCTCTTTCTGTAGCTGCTCAAGGAGATCCCCTTGATGATGGACCGCACCAGAATGGTGAGTTTCGTGCTGGTGGGGATGCTGATGCGCTCCTCCAACAGTGTTGCCGCCGGAGTCTGCTCGATGCGGTCGGTGAGGGTTTCAAAAAGCAGGGACGCGGCGATGACACCCACGCGAGCCTGGATGGGCAATGCCGGGTAGGCCACTTCCGCGGTGGCCAGATCAGTGCGGATATCAGCAATGAGCCGGCTCTTTTCTTCTTCTGTGAACACACCTGCAGTGGTACCAGGGAAGTAGGTGCGGCCCAGTTCCTTCTGGTCCTCTGCCAGATCACGGAGGAAATTGATCTTCTGGAAGGCAGCTCCCAAGGAACGTGCACCCTCCTGCATCAGGTTCTGACGCTTCTTGCTCAAAGGACGGCCCTGGTTGAACACACTGAGACATAACAGGCCGATGACCTCGGCAGAACCATAGACATAGTCCTGGAAACTACCGGGATCATGTTCCTGGGCGCTGAGGTCACGGCGCATAGATTCAAAAAAAGCCACCACATGCTCATCCTGGAAATTACAACGCCGGGCGGTCTCGCCATAGGCATGCAACACCAGGTCAGTGTGGAAGTGCTGTGATGGTGCTGCAAGCACTGCCTTCTCATAGGCATCAAGGAGTTCTTCCAGCTGATCTTCTACGTAGCCGGCTGCCAGTGCCGTGCCATCGACAATCTCATCGGCGATGCGCACCACTGCATAGAGATTATGGATATCCCTGCGGATCTGTGGGGCCAGCATCCATGTGGCCATGCTGAAACTGGTGGAATACCGCTTGATCACCTGGTGGGAGGCATGCTGAGACACCCTGTTGTAGAGCCCGAGGGCGCTATCCAAGAAGGCAGCTGACCGGCCTTTCAGCTGGTTGTCATTCATGCTTGAACAAGCTCCTCATCGGTTGGACCTTCAGTGGAACCGCCCTCGGAGCTGACATTGTCCTCATGCTTCTGAGTGGACAGTTTTGATGGCCACCAGACCTTGGGTCCGATGTCATAGAACAAGGCTGGTACCAGGAAGGCACGAACTAGAAAGGTGTCAATCAGGACACCGAAGGCCACGATGAAAGCGATCTGTGCGAGGAAGAGAATCGGAATCACATAGAGGGCTGCGAAGGTGGCCGCCAGCACCATGCCGGCGGACGTGATCACACCACCGGTGACAGTCAGACCACGCAGGATACCGCTACGGGTGCCATGTTTGGTGGCTTCCTCACGGACGCGGGTGATCAGGAAGATGTTGTAGTCAATGCCCAGTGCCACCAGGAAGACAAAGCCATAGAGAGGCACAGCCGGGTCCGCGCCGGGGAAGTTGAAGACGTGGTTGAACAGTAGCGCTCCAA
>NZ_CALZFS010000084.1 GCF_945649885.1 uncultured Corynebacterium sp.
ACTGGATCTGCCCGAGTCCCTGGATTTTGGCGATTGCTTCAAAGGTCTCTACGTAGAGCCCCTGTTGCGGGCACGGCCAGTGGACCAGATAGAGATCAAGGTAATCCAGCCCCAGACGGTTCAGTGATGCCTGGAATGCCCGGGGCGCCCTGTCTGTGCCGTGATCGTCATTCCACACTTTTGAGGTGATGAAGAGCTCATCACGCGTGGTGTCTCCGGCGCTGATGGCATCGGCGATGGCACGCCCGACCTCGACTTCATTGTCATAGAGTTTGGCGGTATCAATGTGCCGATAGCCGATCTCGATGGCTTCACGGACGACCCGGTAGGCCTGCTCGCCGTGGAGTTGCCAGGTTCCCAGGCCGATCTGGGGAATCTCGGAACCATCGCTGAGAATGAGTGCTGGTGTGAATGTGTGCTGGTTTTCAGTCATGGTGCCATTCAACACCACCCTGTGAAGCTCGGAAGGGAATGCTGGAATCCTCCGGACGTGGGGTGGGTACAGCCGTTAGGGTGTAATACATGACTCGTACCTCCGCCAAGGATTTAATCGCCCAGGTTTTGGATAATGGGCAGTTCACCTCCTGGGACACCCCGCCGGACCATGGGGACATCTCAGATAGTTACCGTGCTGCTTTGGACAAAGCCCGGGAGAAGTCCGGTGTGGACGAGGCGGTGATCACCGGCGAGGGCACAGTGGATGGTGTGCGAGTGGCATTCATCCTCTCGGAGTTCTCTTTCCTGGGTGGTTCCATCGGGGCAGCCACCTCCAGACGCATCATCCACGCCATCCACAGGGCCACCGCAGAGCAGCTGCCACTGTTGATCTCCCCCTCATCCGGCGGCACCCGCATGCAGGAGGGCACACCAGCGTTTGCCATGATGATCTCGATCACCACGGCCGTCTACCGCCACAAGGACGCCCATCTGCCTTTCCTGGTGTATCTGCGCAATCCCACCATGGGTGGTGTCATGGCTTCCTGGGGTTCCGCCGGCCACTTCACCTTCGCCGAGCCGGAAGCTCTCCTGGGCTTCCTGGGGCCCCGGGTGGTGGAACTGACCACGGGTGTTCCCATGCCCGATGACGTCCAGACCGGTGAAAACCTGGCAGAACACGGAGTCATTGACGGGGTGGTCTCCCCCACGCAGCTCCGCGCAGCCGTGGTCAAGATCATGAGAGTGTTGAAGAAGGCGTCGATAAGCGCAGAACCCCGCCCACTGGCACAGCCTGGCATCCCACGTGGCGCGTGGGAATCCATCCAGATCACGCGCGAACCCGGACGCCCCGGGGTTGCTGATCTGGTTCGGCATCTCGGCCACAATGTGATCAAGCTATCCGGCACCGGCGATGGACGTATCTCACGCGCCACCACAGTGGCCCTGGCCAGGATCGGGGGACGGCCAGTGGTGCTGATCGGCCAGGACCGCCATCATCTGCCCCTGGGGCCCTCAGCACTGCGTTTCGCGCGCCGTGGCATTACCCTGGCACGCGAACTCCAGCTACCGATCATCAGCATCATCGACACCCCAGGTGCCGAACTGTCCCAGCAGGCGGAGGAACATGGCCTGGCAGGCTCCATTGCCCGTACTCTCGGAGAGCTTGTCGACGCCCCCGTGCCCACCATCTCTGTCATCCTCGGCCAGGGCTGTGGTGGCGGTGCGCTGGCCATGCTGCCCGCTGACCGCGTCCTGGCTGCAGAGAATGCCTGGCTCTCCCCTCTCCCACCGGAGGGGGCATCAGCTATCATCCACCGCGACACCTCACATGCACCGGAGATGATGGAACAACAGGGCGTGTCCGCCCATGCAATGTTGGCTTCGGGCATCATCGATGGCTTGATCGCTGAAACTGAGGATTTTATCGGCGAGGTCCTCGCCACAATCAACAACACCCTCTCCGAATTGGAAACCAATCCGGAGAGGGCGGTGGGCCGTGAACAGCGTTTCAGGCACTATGAGCACCTGGCTGGTATCAACTAGACATTTCTAGTTGGTGCCGTTCTATGCGCTGATGAGGTCAATGATGAAGACCAGGGTACGGCCGGACAGCGGGTGTCCGCTGCCCTCTGGGCCATAGGCGGCCTCTGGAGGGATCGTCAGCTGACGGCGTCCACCAACCTTCATTCCCGGGATACCTTCCTGCCAACCTGCGATCAGGCCGTTCAGTGGGAACTGCACGGACTGTCCACGGTCCCAGGAGGAGTCAAACTCTTCGCCGGTTTCGAAGTCAACGCCCACGTAGTGGACCTCGACGACACCACCCGGCTGGGCGTCTGCGCCTTCACCGACGATGATGTCCTTGATTACCAGGTCCTCCGGCGCTGGGCCGGTCTGGGCTTCAATCTGCGGCTTTTCCATGTGGGTGACATGCTCCTTGAAAATTTGTGAAAGTTTTGACTCCGGATATAACTTCGGCCGGAGCCATTGACTGTCATTATGACAGATTTCATGGCTCCGGCCGAAGCAGGACTCACTTAAAGTGCTGAAGTGTTACTTAGCGCTCTTCGCGAGGAATGATGGTGCGTGCGGTCTCACCGGTGTAAATCTGGCGAGGACGGTTGATCTTCGCACCTGCGGAGCCGAGCTGCTCGCGGTAGTGTGCGATCCAGCCTGGGAGGCGGCCGATGGCGAACAGGACGGTGAAGAAGTCCTGTGGGAAGCCCATGGCGCGGTAGATCAGGCCGGTGTAGAAGTCCACGTTCGGGTACAGCTTGCGGGAGATGAAGTACTCGTCGTTGAGTGCGATCTCTTCCAGCTTGAGTGCCAGATCCAGCAGTGGGTCGCCACCGAGGTGATCGATGATCTCGTGAGCGAGATCCTTGACGATGGCAGCGCGTGGGTCGTAGTTCTTGTAGACGCGGTGTCCGAAGCCCATGAGGCGGACGCCCTGCTCCTTGTTCTTCACGCGGTTCATGAAGTCGGTGGCGTCGCCACCGTTGGCTGCGATCTCCTCGAGCATCTCGAGAACAGCCTGGTTGGCACCACCGTGCAGTGGACCAGAGAGTGCGTTGATGCCACCGGCGATGGAGACGAACATGTTGGCCTGTGCAGAACCAATCATGCGGACGGTGGAGGTGGAGCAGTTCTGCTCGTGGTCAGCGTGCAGGATGAGCAGCTTGTCCAAAGCCTTGACCATGATCGGATCGATCTCGTATGACTCAGTTGGGTAACCGAACATCATGCGGAGGAAGTTCTCGCGTGCGTTCAGGGAGTTGTCCGGGTACATGTACGGTGCACCCTTGCGTGCGCGGTGTGCGTACGCAGCCAGCATTGGAACCTTCGCCATCAGGCGGACGGTTGCCTTGTCCAGCTGTGCCTCATCCAGTGGGTTCAGCTGATCCTGGTAGTAGGTGGAGAGGATGTTCACCGAGGATGCCAGGGTTGCCATTGGGTGGGCATCCCGTGGGAACACGTTGAACTGGGACTTGAAGTCCTCGTCCAAGAGGGTGTGGTGACGGATCTCGTCGTTGAACTTGTGTAGCTCTTCTGGGGTTGGAAGCTCACCGTTGATGAGGAGGTAGGACACCTCATTGAAGGTGGCGTTCTCTGCCAGATCAGCAATGTCGTAGCCACGGTAGCGCAGGATACCTGCGTCACCATCGATATAAGTGATCTTTGACTCGGTGGAGCCGGTGCTCACATAGCCCGGGTCGAAGGTCACCAGGCCGGTATCAGACAGCATCTTGCCCAGGACGACACCGGAGTTCCCCTCGGTGGCCTCCATGATGTCCATCTCAAACTCGCCGCCGGGGTAGTGCAGTACAGCCTTATTGTTATCAGTAGCCACGATTTCCCTTTCAAACTTTTTGTCGGTTATTCCCGCTTTACAGGAAGTCACCAGATTATAAAACCAGGTCGGACGCATCACGTACAGTTAGTGTGTTGCCGCACGACACAAAAGTTTCCAAACCAGTCCGTTTAACACGCTATACCGCCGATTGCTGTTTAGCCATATTCCGACCCAGGGCCACTTCCCCCTGCACCGACTTGAAAACTCATCACTCCCGACCACCCACACCCACCGTATTCAGTAGGTCCGGTCACGTCTGGGATTGTGCCGTCTTCCTGCTATTGAATTATCTTTCATCACATCATTCACAGCCTCGAAAAACAGTGTTTTCACACCGCCTTTTCGACCATGACCCACCCATGCAGAGTGGAGCATGGCACAGTTTAGCAAAGTTTGTGATGTGTGCGACAAAAACTGGGAAATGGCAGCCTTGCCCATGTGGATGCCCCTTGGAAAACCCAACTACAACGGTTATTCGCAAGCATGAGAACTTAATTCTCACGACCACCTGAGCAGTACCCCCATTATGGTGATAAATCACATAATAGTGGTCCTGGAGCTCAGGAAAACTCAGCGCACAAACCCCCCTGAGCCTCCCGGTGCCACACCTCGATAATGCCGGCTCCCCCTGAATCGGCGAGCCTAATGGGACACACCCTGAACGGTTTCGACCACCATGCGGTTATAGTGATCAAGTCAGATATAGGCGATGGCTGTGATGAGCGACCTCAACCGCAGGCCACTGATCCATGCCCCTTCACTTCCAAGCGCAGAAAGTTGCCAGAAGACATGACCGACTTCCCCACCCTGCCCTCCGAGTTCATTCCAGCTGATGGACGTTTCGGCTGCGGTCCCTCCAAGGTTCGCCCCGAGCAGATCCAGGCCATCGTCGATGGAGCTTCCTCCGTCGTCGGTACCTCCCACCGCCAGCCGGCTGTAAAGAACGTTGTCGGATCCATCCGCGAGGGCCTCTCCGATCTCTTCTCCCTTCCACAGGGCTACGAGATCATCCTCTCCCTCGGTGGAGCAACCGCTTTCTGGGATGCCGCAACCTTCGGCCTCATTGAAAAGAAGTCCGGCCACCTGTCCTTCGGTGAGTTCTCCTCCAAGTTTGCGAAGGCATCCAAGATGGCTCCATGGCTCGATGAGCCGGAGATCCTTAGCGCTGAGCCTGGCGATGCTCCAGCACCACAGGCATTTGACGGCGCCGACGTGATTGCATGGGCCCACAATGAGACCTCCACCGGCGCGATGGTCCCAATCATCCGCCCAGAAGGCTCCGAGGGTTCGCTGGTTACCATCGACGCCACCTCCGGTGCCGGCGGACTGCCTGTGGACATCAACAATGCCGATGTCTACTACTTCTCCCCTCAGAAGTGTTTCGCCTCCGACGGTGGCCTGTGGCTCGCAGCCATGAGCCCTGCTGCTCTGGAGCGCATTGAGAAGATCAACTCCTCCGATCGCTTCATCCCTGAGTTCCTCAACCTGCAGACTGCAGTGGACAACTCCCTGAAGAACCAGACTTATAACACCCCAGCCGTGGGCACCCTGCTCATGCTGGACAACCAAGTCCAGTGGATGAACAACAACGGTGGCCTGGACGGCATGGTTGCACGCACCACCGCCAACTCCTCCGCCCTCTACAACTGGGCAGAGGCACGCGAGGAGACCACTCCTTATGTTGCAGATGCAGCCAAGCGTTCCCTCGTCGTGGGCACCATCGACTTCGATGATTCCATCGACGCTGCCGTGGTTGCCAAGATCCTGCGCGCCAACGGAATCCTGGATGTTGAGCCTTACCGCAAGTTGGGCCGCAACCAGCTGCGCGTCGGTATGTTCCCTGCCATCGACACCGTTGATGTGGAGAAGCTGACCAAGGCCATCGACCACATCCTCGATGGTGGTTTCGCCAAGAAGTAGCACTTCTCCCCACGCTCAATGAGAAACGCGCTGCCCTGTTGCCACGGGGTGGCGCGATTTTTCGTTAAGCTTGGTAAACATCACACGGTGGACATTTCACCGTTATCACCCAGCCAAAGGAGTCAACATGCGGGAAATTTTCCTGGTCAGCGGTGATTCCACCGAATCATCCCTGGTGTTCACCACCTCTGCGGATGAAGGCGCTGAGGAATTCTTCATCGCCGTCACCGATGATCTCCGCACCATCGTGGCAGGTCGCGACCCGGAAAACACCGCTGTATCCGCCACTTCAGACACCACTGAGTCACCATCTGCCCCTGTGCTCTCCGCCGTGGCAGCCGGCGACTATATCGACGCCACACTCGAGGACAACTCCGCGGAACCAGATCCGGAGGATGAAGCAGCACCTGCTGTCACCCCGACTCCACAGCCTCCGACGCGCGCACCGCGTGAGGAACGTGAGATCGATCCACGCATCGGTGCTCCCCTCACCATGTCCCCCCGGGAGATCCAGGCGCGCATCCGTTCCGGTGCCACCCCTCATGATCTCGCTGAGGAGAACGGGGTGTTGGAATCCCGCATTGAGCCCTATGCACATCCGGTGTTGTTGGAGCGTGCCAACATTGCGGAATTGGCTAAGCAGTCACATCCGGTCCGTGAGAATGGGCCGGCTAAGCTCACCCTGTGGGAGATCCTGGCGACAGCGTTTGCCACGCGTGGTCATGATCTGACCACTGCCACCTGGGATGCCTACCGGGATGCCTCCAATAAGTGGGTGGTGCGCGTTGACTGGAAGGCCGGTCTGAGTGACAACCATGCGGAATGGACACTGAACCTGCACAACACCAGCTCCCCCACGGCGGATCCACGCACTCCCGTGGCTGCTGATCTGATTGATCCGGAATTCATTCAGCCGGTGCGAACCCTGACATCTGTGGGTGGTAGTCGCTACTCTGATGATGAGCGTTCACTCGATGAGGCGGATGCCGGTGGTGGCGAGCGTTCACCAGATGATGTGGATGCTTCCGGCAGGGAACGTTCAGATGACATTTCCCGTGATGGTGAGGATCCCACCGCTGGTGAGGACTCCGCTGATGCGGGAGATGCCGTCAAGGAGATCATTGCTGAGGAATCCCCGCGCAACAGGCGACGTAAGGCTGTCACACCCCATTGGGAGGATGTGCTGCTGGGGGTTCGTGCCAATACCAAGCGACCGAAGAAATAGGACTGTGGAACATGCCTCGACTGCTGGGAGAGAATGCGGCTATCGTCACCTTCTGGTTTGTGACGGCAGCAGACCCTCAATCCATCATCCGCTCTGAGCCTCGTGCTGACCGCGGTTTCGGACGCAAGTACCTGGCGCATCTGAATCCCTCCTGGCCGATCACTCCGATCGGCCAGTTCTCCCTGAATCGTTCTGTCCCGGCATCAGCGAATGAGTTCTACATCGCTGGTTTTCCCGGCGTGACCATCCTGCAGACCGCATTGGAGGATGTCACCTCCCTGAGCAAGCTGGATCCGCGGATTGTGAATTCTTTTCCTGCGTCAGATACTTATGTCTTCGCGGTGAATGAGGAAACCACGCTCGGTGGTTTCGCCCATATCCACGGCAATACAGTGAAGCGTTCCTTCATCGCCGGTGATGAGCGGGTATATGAGGACATCGGTCTCCCGGGTGGTTTTGAAACCCCTTATTGGGCCGGAAAAATGGGTGAACGCACCGGGCCTTTGTCGCTGCCCTTCAACCCGATTGAACTTGTTGCAGAGGCTCAGCGTGCCTGGTTGGGCTTTGACGCGGATACCTCCCCGGATATCAATGTGGTGGCCTTCGCGGTTGATGGTCGCCCTGAACCTAAGATCGCCCCACCCCGGCCACGGATCAGTACCGTGGATGAGATCACCCAGGAGGCTTCAGAGAAACTGGGCTTCCGGGAATCAGCGGATTATGATGATTATGAGCATCATGAGGTGCCGGATCGTGTGGTTCCCCAGATTGCCTCCCATACGGTGAAAAAAGTTGCCCGCTCTGTTCAGAGCCTGGGTAAGACACTGTTCAAAGCGGGCAGGGAGGCCGGTTCCACGGTGGCTGAGCGTCTCCGCCACACTGACCGCAGCAGTCGAAACCCCAGTGGCGTGAAGGAAATTGAGCGATCATCGGGCGCAACACCGGATGATGAGATGGATAAGTAAATGGGCGGGGTCTCTACATGTGTAGGGACCCCGCCCATTTCCTTTTCATGAGCCGGGCCTATATGCCCCGCTGGGAGCGGTCGCGTTCGTAGAAGGCGATGGCCGCTGAGGTGGCCAGGTTGAGGCTGTCGGTGCCCGGCGCCATGGGGATGCGGGCACGGACATCAGTGGCTCTCATGGCGTGTTCTGTCAGGCCCGGGCCTTCGGCGCCAACCAGCAACGCCACCTTTTCTTTTCCTGCCAGGGCATCCTCAAGGTGGACCGCGTCAGGGTCCGGGGTGAGGGAGACGAGGTGGAAGCCGGCATCGGCAAGTTCTTGTAGGGAGCGTTGCCACGTGGTGTAGCTGCCATCCAGCTGGGCGTACGGCAGGCGCAGGACGTGGCCCATGGATACCCGGACCACGCGGCGGTAGAGCGGGTCGGCGCATCCATTGCCGAAGAGGATGGCGTCCACGCCCATGCCGGCGGCATTGCGGAACATGGAGCCGATGTTTTCATGATCGCCCACGCCTTCCAGGACAACCACGGTGGTGGCTCCCTTGAGGACTTCTGCCACCGTTGGATCCTCCACGCGGTCAGCTGCGGCCAAAAGGCCACGGTGCATGTCAAAGCCCGCGACCTCAGCCAGGGTGTCGCGGTCAACCTCATAAACGGGGATGTCCCCCACCGGGTGCTCCGCGAGGAAGGTGTCCAGCTTGTTCTTGAACCCGATCAGGGCGCGCACTGGGAACCTGGACTCCAGGAGGCGGCCGATGACCAGGGGACCTTCCGCGATGACCAGTCCCTTGCCACCGGGCAGGTCCGGGCGGTTATCGGAGTGGTTGAGGTTGCGGAAGTCATCCAGTCGGCTGTCACTGGGGTCGGTGATGATGATGCGGTTCATGCTCAGGAGATCGCAGACATGATCGGATCGATGGCGAAGAACACCACAAAGAGTCCAGCTACCAGCCACATCAGCCAGTGGACCTGCTTGCCCTTGCCGGCAGCTGCGGCCATAACGGCGTACATGATGAAACCGACGCCGATGCCATTGGCAATGGAGTAGGTGAACGGCATGGTCACGATCGTCAGGAAAGCGGGGAAGGCGATGTAGAACTTGGAGAAGTCAATGTCGGTGACCTGGCCCATCATCATCGCACCAACAACAACCAGGACCGGTGCTGCGGCTTCGATCGGGACGATCTCATACAGCGGGGTCAGGAACATGGCCAGCAGGAACAGCCCGCCGGTGATGATGTTGGCAAGGCCGGTGCGTGCACCATCGGCAACACCTGCGGAGGAGTCAGCAAAGACTGTGTTGGAGGATGCGGATACTGCGCCACCGACGATGGCGCCGGCGCCTTCTACAACCAGTGCCTTCTTGATATCAGGTAGGTTGCCTTCTTCGTCGACCAGTTTGCCCTGTTTGCCCAGTGCCGTCATGGTGCCCATGGCGTCGAAGAAGTTGGCCAGGACCAGGGTGAATACCAGCAGGGTTGCAGCGAGCACACCCACGCGCGAGAAGGCGCCGAGAAGATCGAAGGCGCCGACGAGGGAGAGGTCCGGCATGCCGCCGAAGCTGTCTGGGATGCCAGGTACTGCCAGTGACCAGCCACCGGGGTTGGCTTCGCCATCCTCGAAGGAGGCACCGGCACCAAACATGGCTTCAGCAGCGATCGCCAGCAGGGTGGTGCCTAGGATGCCGATGAACAGGCCACCGCGGACGCCGCGGACCACGAGGATGCCGCAGAGCAGCACACCGACGACGAAGACGAGGGTGGGCCAGGAAGCGATGGAGCCGTCAATGCCCAGGGTGACTGGAACGGTGGTACCCGCTGCATCGGGGATGCGTCGGACGAAACCTGCGTCCACCAGGCCGATCATGGCGATGAACAGGCCGATGCCGACACTGATCGCGGCCTTCATGGAGGCCGGGATGGCGCGGAATACCGCGACACGGAATCCGGAGACAGCCAGGATGACGATCACAATGCCGTCCAGGACCACCAGTCCCATGGCTTCCGGCCAGGTCAGGCCTTCACCAGCAACCAGGGTGACAGCCACCATGGTGTTGAGTCCCAGGCCAGCTGCAATACCGAAGGGGTAGCGGGCGATCAGACCAAAGGCAATGGTCATGACACCGGCAGCCAGGGCAGTGACAGCGGCGACCTGTGCGATGCCCAGTGTGTTTCCGTTGACATCCTCAGTGGTGCCGAGGATCAGCGGGTTGAGGATGATGATGTAGGCCATCGCGAAGAAGGTGACCACTCCGGCACGGATTTCCGTGGCAATGGTGGATCCCCGTTCGGAGATATGGAAATAACGGTCCAGGGCTCCCCTAGACTGCGTGGCGTTTTTCGACGTCATTACCGCAAACCTGATTTCTATTCTGTTGAGCACCTCACAGAAGGTGCGCTGAGGGCGACGTATCCGCACCACTGGAAGCAGTTCCCGGTATCCGGCGAAACCACAGTTAGGTGCTACTAGTGCGAATGAATTGTTTCACCTGTGGCGGCTAACAGGCAACTTAAAAGTGGTAGTTAAGGGAAAGTTAAGACCCAGATCCACTCATGCTGTAATACGGGTGCTACTGTTTTGGCTATCTTGAACATGTCTTTATGATGTTAAATCTAGTTGGGAAGGCTCATCTACGCACCGTGGTGACCACAAGTTTTCACATGATTCACGGACGCGTCCGCCACTTTGGCGGACATATTCAGCGTTTGATTGATGGTATTCCCTACGCTGCCACCTTCGAGGAAGAAATCCGCGAACAGTTGCGTGCAGCTGGCCCTGATGTGTTTGGCACCATCAAGGTGGAAAACCACAGTTACAACGTGGAGATCCGCCCTTCACGTGAGTTCTCCCCCACCCTTACTGTCGACGCGCATGGCCACCGTGATGAGCGTGCCAAGCCCGATGTCAAGGGCAGTGACCTTGCGTGGCAGGCGCGTGCCTCAGCCACCTCACGGCGTCGCGGTGCTGACACCGGACTGCTTATCGACGAACGTGGCCACGTCATCAGCCCGATCGAAGGTTCACTGCTGGTCCTACAGGGCGACATGGTGTTCCATTCCACTCATGAACGCGCCATGCGCTCCGTGCTGGAGACACCGGTCCTGGACTATCTGGTCACCCAGGGCTCCATCTCCAAATCACGCCCCGAAGGTTTCAACATTGAGGAACTGCGTAATGCTGAAGTCTGGTTGATTGATTCCCTCACCGGCATCCAGCTGGTGACCGCATGGGTGGAATACGGCAGTACCTTCCCTGTTCCGGAGAAGCGTCCGGTGGCACCTTTTGTTCCTACTTATTCTGAAGTGAACAAATGTCTGTGGGACCTAGCTGAAGAGGTCTAGACTTCTCAGTCATGCTCCTGAAGAATCTCTGTGCCCTAGCCACCCTGTCCTCTGCTGTTCTCTCATCCTCTTGCTCCCCTTTCCCTGCTGAGGAAGACGTTGAAGTGGCTCACCTCGTGCCGGAGATCCTGGCGACCCATGAGTTTGATGAGTCTGCTTTCACCCAGGGCCTTGAGGTTGATGGTGATCAGCTGATCGTGGGAACCGGCCAGTACGGCACCTCTGAGATCTACCGCACCACCCTGGACGGGGTGAAGAGCAATGTCCAGCCACTGGATGATCAGTATTTCGGGGAGGGCATCACCCGGGCAGGTGAGCATGTGTGGCAGCTGACCTGGAAGGCCGGCATCGCCTTCAAACGAGATGCTGAGACCTTGGATGTGGTGGAGGAAGTCTCCTATGCAGGCCAGGGCTGGGGGCTGTGTGCCCAGGATGATGGTGCCCTGATCATGTCGGATGGCACCTCCCAGGTCCGCCACCTGGATCCGGTGACCTTCGATGAGTCCTCCCGGGTCACCGTCACTCTTGATGATGAGCCTGTTGAATCGATTAATGAACTGGAATGTGTAGATGGCATGGTTTATGCCAATCTCTTCACCGAAACCGACATCATCCAATTCGACCCTGCCACCGGCAAGGTTGCAGCTGTCATCGATGCCTCCAATCTGCCCAACAATGCTGCTGCGGATTCCAATAATGTTCTCAACGGTATTGCACATATCCCTGGTACAGACCGTTTCTATCTGGCTGGGAAGCGCTGGCCGGACCTGTATGAGGTCCGCTTCGTTGATGCTGGCTAGAATCAGGAGTCATGGCTAGCCGGAAGACCAAACGTAAAAATCTCATCCAGATCATCGCACTGCTCTTGGCAGTGGTCATCGTGGTCGTGATCTCAGTGGTCTTCCAGACCTGGTGGAATGACCGCCCGGAGCCGGAACCTGACACCGTCTCCATCTCCGCCAGCTCCCCTGCCGGTGAGGTTGAGGTCTTTCCCTTCAGCATCTGTGAACCTGGTGTGGAGTGCGAGGAAAATGACATCCCCACCCTTGTTGTCGGAGAAGATGAGGAACTACACCTCCAGATCCCCGAAACCATCCATGACCATGACTGGTACCTGCTGACCATCTATGATGACCCAGCAGCCAACGACGAGTTCTACCACACCAGTTTCGAGGCCACCGAGGCCACCGTGCCCGGTTCCGTCGATCCTCTGGTTGAAGGTGGCGAACGCCCACAGCTCATTGTTGTTGAGGTGGCATCCGTGATGATCGGCACCGATGAGGATGGTGTGCAGACCCCGTACACCGCCACCTGGTCACTGGCCACCGTGGAACAGTAAGAAAGATAAGAAGCGGGCTGGCGTTGAATATTCAACGCCAGCCCGCTTCTTATCTT
>NZ_CALZFS010000085.1 GCF_945649885.1 uncultured Corynebacterium sp.
GGAGCCCTCAACTATCTCCCCTCCGTCAGGCCCTGTTTCTCCTGTGAGTGGGTTGCGGTTGGGGATGGCGGGAACAGGTTGACCCGGTAGCAGATTGGTCACCTCACAGCGGAAGTTGAAGTTGAAAGCAACGCCACCTTCCCCGTCTTCACCAGCTGGCGGGAAAATACTTCCGTCCGGGTCACCCTCGATGTATTTGTCCAGCCCCAGGTAGGTTTGGTTCACCCAGTAGGAGTTGGTGAATTCAACCGTGGTGGCTTCCGCCCCCAGGCCGAATTCATCGGTGGTGACCACATTTGCCCGCTGGAACACGGTCTGATCATCGCGGGTGACATGAACCTCATGGGCGGAGTTCACCACATCCTCGAACCCCGCCGGGATCTTAGCGTCAATCACCTCGCTGACGGAGCAGAGTGCGGACTGCGGGATCAAAGTACCGTCCGCCAGGGTAAGGGGGGTGGGTTCCGCACCCAGCGTCACCACGACCGTCCCGGAATAACTGGTATTTTCAATGAACTGGTCTGTACACACCCAGTTCATGGTGAAACTTTTCGGCTCGGTGATATAGGCGTTAACACTGCCTACGTTGTCACTGCCCGCCAGTTGCTTTGCCACAGCCAATTCGGCACGGGGGCGTTTATAGTTGTTGACCACCGTGATGTGTTGCGGCTCAGCATTAACATACCCCTCACCGGAGAGATCCCCGGCGACCACCGTGAAGCCCTCGGTTGCGCCTTCAATAACAGTGGGATCATGGATGGTGTCTTCACCGATGAAGCCATCGCCGTCGAAAGTTGCACTCACAACCGCGTCATAACCGCCCACCTGGGATTCGGTGATGGTGCAGTCATACCCCACGGGCACCGGGGTTGGTGCGGTTGCATCCCCGTCCCCGGTGATGGAGATGCGCTGCGTGATGGTCGGATCCTGGATGAATGGCAGGTCTCCCAACCCACTGTCGGCGTAATTAGGGTCGGTGCACACAAGTTGGAAGGTGAAGGTATCCCCTGTGGCAAGGTCCGCCCCATCACCTTCCACGCTCTTGGTTACCTTGAGCATATTCTTCCAGTAGGTGTAGGTGTTCCACAGCACATAAGTGCCCTGGAAGTTAGCAGGCAGCAGGGTGGCCTCACCGGGGTCCCCGGAGGGGCGTTCTTCCTTGGCCACGATCCGGAAAGTCGCCTGGTGAGGAGAGTTCTCAACATCCGTGGTGCAGGTGATACCTGCGCCTGTGCCACAGGCATCTTCCTGCGCGCCCCAACCTGAGGAACTATCGGCCACGGTCCAGCGATTGTCCAGGTCCGCATTGGGTTCATCCGCAGACTCCAGACCCTCCGTCACCACACAGTCAGAACCGAGCGGCACCCCGTCAACTGTGAAGTCAGCGGCATCATCAAATCTGCCGATGTTCAGTTCCTCCTGCTTGATCTCATTAGTACCCAGAACACATCGATAGCTGAACTTAAAGTTCTTGGAGGAAGGGATGGTGGCAACGCCTTCACCATCCACCTTCTTCTTGAGGCTGAAGCTACCGTATTGCATCTGGTAGGTATTCAGAATATCCACCTTGAGGGGACCTTCCGTGTCACCAACCTCAACCGTGATGCGCTCCCCCACCGCCTCGGTCCCATTGAGGGAATAAGTATCCACCGGGCCTGAGGTATTGGGGATTGGTTGGCTGTTTTCCGTGATGACGCAATCAGTGCCGACGGGCACCTGGATTGTGGTCTCCACCCCGGCGCGGATGTTCTCGGTATAGGTGGGAAAGTCTGTGTCCGGTGCACTCTGCCTGGTGCAGGTGTAGGAGATGGGATAGGTTCTGTCCGGATTGATCACCTCATCAACCCAACCCTTGGTGATTACCTCATCATTGGCATCCACCAGAGCTGTTTTCTTGATCAGGGTGATCTCGTCGAGAGCAGGCCGGTACTGGTTACTCACCACCACGGTTGCGCCGCTGCCCCCTGTGGGGAAGTTGAATGAGAAATCGTCTCCACTCTGGGTACCACTCACGCCGCTGAACTCCGTGGTTCGCTCCACCTCAGGTGCATCTACAAGGACCTCGGAGACCACGCAGGGGGCACCAGCAGGCACGTTTTTGATGATTTCCCGGCCGCCGGCAGCTAGGGATACAGAACCTTCCGGCCCACCTACACAGCGGTAGCTGATTGTGAATTGTTCGGGGATGAATGCATCGAGATCAGAGGTAAGAAAGGTGACGTCCACATCTTTAGTGATGACCAGTTCACCACGTGCCGGCTGGAAAGTATTCACCAAAGTGCCAGTGTTTTCCCCCTCCGCAGTCACAGTGATGGTCACTGCCCCAGGAGTGACCAGCTCGACCCCCTCGGGGAGATCATCCAGATTCTGCTCGATGAACCTGCAACTGGTGCCAACGGGGAGATTGTTGATCCTAAGCGATCTGTCCGCAGACACAGAACCCTCGATGGGCTCAATCTCACCGTTGGGTAGCTCGCACACACCGGTGATCGGAAAGGTAGTTGTACGAAGATAGAGCTCAACTTCTGGATCGGTGATCGTCTCATCAATCACCACATCCTTGGTTAGAACGGCACTTCCCTGCTTGTAGTTGAGGGTGTTGGTCATGGTGACGTTCGCAACCTCATCCCTGGACTGGAGCAGGACAGTTTGGGGGGCGGGCAAGGTGACATTGATGTCGGAGCTACCCGATTCCAGAGGTGTCTCAGTAACTGTGCATTCTATTCCCACCGGCACATTATCAACGCGGTAGTTACCACCGGCGCTGATCGTGAACTCTTGGGTGAAATCATTTTCACAGCGGAGAACAAACGGGTACTGGAATTCATTGCCCCGGCTAGCTGCATCACCATCAACCGCCTTATTCACCACCACAGAACCCAACTGGCGGGTATAGGTGTTCACCACTGTGACATTGTGCTCATCTGCAGAATCCACATAAATATAGTTGCTGTTGCACTGGCTGAGATCACCCGCGCCCGCACCTGGGGAAAGACAAATATCAGACTGCCAGGTGGTGGCCAAGTCAAATTGGGGGACCGTGATGGGACTGGTCGCAGATCCAGGCTCTGACAGCTCACACTGCGTACCCACTGGGAAAAGACGTGGCTCACCCCCTGGTATGGGCCTTCCCGCGGCGTCAGCCACCGGGATGGTGACAGGGGTCCCGTCTCTGGGAACCAGGACATAACCATTGCCCACAAAGTACGGGTCAGGCGCATCCGGATCCAGCTCCGGTGGGTTGCCGATGTCGGGAACATAGCGACAGGAATACTGCACCTGGAACGTGCCGGGTGCACTTGCCAGGGGAATGTCCCCGGTGACATCCTTACGCACCGTGATGGTGGCGGAGGCAGTCTCATAGGAGTTTGTCACCTGCACCGTGGTGCCTTCTCCAGAGGTAAACCCCCCAGATCCCACAGTTACAACCGTCTCCAATCCGGGCCCGGGAGACGAAACGGTACCGTTGTCCGCCGACCACGTTGTTTCCAAGCTGTACCGGTCCGCTGCGACCTCAGGCTCATCCTCTCTGATGGTGCACTCCGCACCAACTGGGATGCGTGCATTTCCTACCTGGACCTCGGCTCCACCTGCAACATCTTCCACCCGACCGGAGGCAATGACCTCCTGTCCAATACGACAGTCATAGGAAAAGGAATACTTTCTGCTGTTCAACTCCTCCTGAAGAATGGTGCTGTTGGAGTTAACTGTTTTAGTCAATTTCAACGGCACACTGGCCAGGTTCCGGAATGTGCAGGCAATGATCTCCGTGGCATTAAGCGGAACCCTCACACCCAGAGCTCCAGCATTGGTCACGCTCACCGCCCGGCGGGGAACTCCAACCTTATAGGCAAAACATTGGGCATTCCCATCAGCTGTAGGCATCAGGCTATAACCGTCTTGTTGACTCTCTTGAATTGTGACGTTTGGGCTTCCTGAACCAAAACCACCGAGGGAGAACTCTGCAATTCCATAGGCTCCAGTGACCACCTGAAAAGGTGGGGCAGCTGTGCCGGGCAGACCTTCGAAGCTCAAATCAAATGTCCATCCGGACCCATTTTGTAGAACGGTGCCGTTGGCATCCACGATTTCTTTAACCACCTGGACACAACCGGTGGCAAAATTAGCGAAAAGTTGATTTTGCAGATTTGAATAGTTTGTCGCAATAATAGGCATTTTACCATTAGTAGTCATGGTATTAAGCAAATCTTTATGTCCTGGTCTATCAACAACTTGCCACTCCCACCGTCCCGGGAACCACAACCAGCCTTCCACGTAGACGTAATCATATACGGGAATCTGCACGTTATTGGCCATTTCCGTCCCCACGCCAACGGGGATGAGGGCTCCTCCATATTGTTCAATGCGTGCTTTTTGCTGCAAAGCCTGATCAACTTCAATTTTCTCGGTAGAATTACCTGCCCGATTACTCTGCCCATTAATGTCATAGGTCGGCTTCCCATCAGTAACAAGATAAACTACCTGGTATTTATGTGTAGCCATATCATTAGCAACAGCCTGTAGCCCCGCTGCCCAGCTCGTTCCCCCATTGGGATTGTTGGAATCTGGCAGATTGTATAAGGCGTTAATAGCATTAACGACAGCGTTATAATCGGCTGGAGTCTGCAGGCTCCGGGCTGGAAGGTTAAGTACCGGCACTCTCCCGCCACCCCCTCGAAACGGGGAGTGGGTGCCAAAGGTGTAGATGGCCACATCATAAGGCGCACCATTGAGACTCTGTACGAGTTCCCGGAGGGTATTTTTCAGCTGTGTGACATCACTAGCTGACAGCGAGTTGGAAAGGTCAACCAGGAAAGCAACCGAAGAACCACAGACACCGGATGACGGAGCAGGAGGAGCAGTCTGTGCCTGCGCCTCCGGCATGACCGTATCCGATACGGGTGACTGCGGGATCGACATCAACGTGAAGGCCAGCAACACCACGAGGAGGGACGCACAAGCTTTCATGAAAGTTCTGGTGATTGATGCGACTGACTTCATTACTTCTCACTCCAAAAGTTAAAACTGGTCTTCCCCATGGTCTCGCTTCGGCGGGTTCTCCACGTCAGATACGCCCCCATGAAGAGCAGGAGAATGCCGGCTCCGATAAAACCAAGAACGTTGGCTCCGGTGCTGGCCAGACCTCCGGTGGATATCTCCCCTGGCACCGGGGGCACTTGGCCACCTGGTGCGGTATCACCAGGGCCGGGGATTCCACCGCCCGGGGGTGGGGGTAGTGGCTTGCTGGTGGTGGGTTTGCCGGGGGATACTGTCCCATCTCCCCCATCATCGTCTCCGTCACCGGGTTCGGTGGGGACAAGGGGCGCAGCAGCCACCTTGGGGTGGACATCAATTATGTATTCCCAGTGGTCATCTTGCGAGCTTGAGGGAAGCGCGAGAATGAAAGGAACGAAAGTATTTTCTTCAAGTGGCGTTATTCGGTACAACCCCAGGGGAAGGCCGGAAAAGGTTACAGTGCCTGATTCATTGCTGTACCCGGTGCGGTCCACATCGAATGCGGAATCCTCACGGTTCAGCAGGTCTTCTGTGGTGAGGGATGCTGCCTCGCTCCAACCACTCCGGGTACTCAAGTCGATATCACTCACCCGCTGCACACGGGCCCCCACCCCCGCAGGAGAAGGAGCTGGTACATCGTCGAAGATGTTCGGATGTGCGAAGTTGAGGGTGATGGTGCCGGTGCGTGTCGGGTCGATGGCCACCGCTTGAGCAGACACAGGTAGGAAAAACACCAGGATCATCAACAGCATGCTGAGACTACGTAGCACGGTGAGCACCCACCCTCTGATTTTTCTGCCGCTCGCGTCGAATCAGCAATGCAATGATCAGCAGCGCGACTATCACTCCGAGGAGCACCCAGGTCATCCAGGGCTGCCAAAGTGAGGAGTTTTCAAATGCCTCATCGATGGTTTCCTCCGGGTCCATTGGTACTCGCACACCGCGCACCAGGAGGCGGTGGGAGTTGATGCCATAGGGGGTGCAGGTGATCAGGGTGAGGTGATCCGCGTTGGCTATCGGCTGCACATTGGAGGTTTCTGCTGGTAGCACTACCTCGATCTGGTCCACCTCATATTTGAGGGCTTCTCCCATCACGTCGATGTAAATGGCGTCACCGATGACCACCTGGTCAAGTTCATCGAACATGGTCGTGGTGGTCAGACCGGTGTGTCCGGTCAGGATGGAGTGGGTGTTCTCCCCACCCACCGGGAGGGCTGATCCATAGAGGTGCCCCACTCCCTTATGGAGGGTGTCATCCTCGGTGCCGTGGTAGATGGGAAGTTTCACATCGATTACTGGTATGGAGATTGCCGCCATGACGGCATCCTCGTCACCGGATGGGTTGAGCTCTTCCTCATAGTTTTGGTACGGGCGGTTGTCCTTGGACACCCGTGACAGCCATGGGTCCAGGATGGGCGCGCCGGCATTCGCCTGGTTGTAGGCATGGGCGCGCTCGATCCAGGAGGAGCGATCCTCCTCAGTCACTTCGGACTGGGAGTTGCGGTAGGCATCAACCACCGCGCTTTGCCCGGCGTTGTAGAGGTAGGTTGCGATCACCGGATAAAGTAGTGCGATGATCCCGGCGAGTGCCAGTACCAGCGGAATTACCTTATCTTTAAGGGAACCACCGCTGTCCCTGGGCTTGGTGTCCACGGACATAGTGTTCTCCAGATCTTGAGGGGTGGACTGCGCCTAATGCTTATCGACGCTCGCCCACCGCCTCCTCTTGCCTTAGGCCTGCTTGCGGTTGCGGGCTGCGTAGTAGGCAGCTGCGATCAGCAGCAGCAGTGCGCCACCACCGAGCGCGACCCAGATACCCATCCCACCGGTCAGTGGCAGGTTGAAACCAGCATTTGCCTGGACATTTTGAATCCGTGCATCAGTCGTAAGCAACCCAGCCGTATTTCTATCAGGGGTCAAAGTGACCGCCACGGGCTGCGGCAACAGCTCGTAGTTGGATGGTGCTTCTGTCTCCAGAAGGCAGAAGGTTGTTCCCTTATCCGCCCAGATGTCCTGGAAAATCCTTTCGTTACCTGCCGCGTTACCCTGCAGGTTTGCAAGATGGATGCCGGAGATGGAAACCGCACCCTCGGGATTGGTGCGCCATTCCGTGATCCGCGCCCCAGAATCAGTTCCCACACTGATGGGGTCAGTTGCGATACTCAGTGGTCCATCACCAGGTTCCTCACAGCGGTACAGCTCAAAAGTTGCAGGATTATCGGTGATGGGATTGGAATTCACATCCACCTTGGTGATATTGATCTGTCCATAAATAGCGGTGGCGGTGTGGGAAATGGCACCAGGGTTCGGCCCGTCACCTGGGTTTGCAGGATCCCAGTCTGCAGGTGGAATGGTTCCGTATCCCTCGGTGCGCCTGAACCACGCATTATTATCCAGATTATCCTCTGGAACAGCACTCAGGGTAGCTCCGATTTGCACCCTAATTTCAATGTCACCAGCTGCCAAAGCCGCATTTAAGGCAGTAAGACCGGATTGGGTGAAGTCCACGAAGAGAATCTGACTTTCTTCAGTGCCTTCGACTGATCCCCTGTTGAGCACATCATAGCTGCCCGGTGCCATCGCTTGTCCATTAAGGAAAATGGATTGGATCTGCCCGCTTGTCAATTCCCGGGGTAGTTTATCCGTGAAGGTGAGTCCCGTCATGCCATCCACTGGACTGCGCGGGATATCAACTGAGATGTTGTACTCAATCTGCTCCCCAAGAGAAGTACCTGTTACATCGTAGCCTGTAGCTGTTGTTACCGGATCGCTAATGAGCTTGGTGGGAACACCGAAGGACTGTCCCTTTGGATAGACATACACAGTATTCAGCCATCCGTCACCGCCTACCTCAGGCGTTGGATTGGTCATGGGCACGGCAACCAGGAAAGGGTCGCTGGGCGCGACGGCCACACCATTCACATCACGGGGATCGAACTCTTCCACAACCAAGTAGAACCCAATTGGCAGGCTATCGAACTCAGCCAGACCCGCTGAATCTGTCGCCTCTTCACGCTTAGACGCATCGCTCAGGCGAGGATGGTTCATGTTAAGAGTTCTCTCATTGCGAACCGAACCGTTGAAGAGGTCCGCGATATCAACCCCTGCTGCCTGCTGCCAACCATTCTGAGTGGTCAGATCAATATCATTCAGCTTGTATGCCGAGTATCGAATACCTTCCGCACGATCCTCACCAACAGTCTTCTCAGTTCCATCCGCGAAAATGTCATTGTCAACACTCCTCACCTTGTAGATGTGGAGATTCGCAGTATCTGGGATACCACTCAAAGGTGGGGTCACTTCCTGCGCCGCAGCAGCTGGCAATGCAGCCGGGGAAACATTGTAGGCAACCGCACCAACGGTGCCAGTGGCTAGAAGGGCGGAGACGGCGACAACCGATGCCGCACGACGAATGGAATGCATGGAATGCTCCTGTGAATCAGCGACTGGACCCCAGGGGACAGCCGGAATGAAGGTCGAGGCCGCTTATTCATGGGCTCGGATGGTAGAAGATGCCACGCCAGCAAGAGTGGAACGCTCTTAATCATCTGCTCCGATGCATATGACCCCATTTGGCCTGACATCTAAATAACAGCGGTTTACTTAATTAGTAACCCAACCCCAGCTAGCTGTCAATATCACACGTGCTTCACAGGTTACACCATTTGAAACAGGGTGGATTTTTCACATAAATCGTGATAAAGGGGATTAAATCCACCTATAACCCGGCGGGTGGCGGGAGCCAACTTGAGGCGTTAAAACTTCTCAGGTTCATAAATATGACTATGCAGATAATTATTCATCACGTGAAAATCTTCAGATTATACCAATAGGGTTTGGGCAGCTAGCCACCCCTGCCGATACCTTCCCTGCATAAATCCTTCCACCCCACCTCATTAAGCTTAAAATAATATAAAAATCACTCAGGTTTCCCATGTGCTAAACATAACCCCTAATAGCTAAGCAATAAGACCCCCATCTTTGCATTAAACCCAAAATGAGGGAGTCAGATGGAGATAAAAAACACATATGGCATTCGAGTGTAAAGATCGACACTCCTGGGTTGTGAAACAAAAAATGAGGTTGTCACATCTACAAAATGTGACAACCTCGCCTCGCCGAGTGAAAAACTGACAGCTACTTCACCAGCAGCTCAGCAATCTGAATGGTGTTCAGTGCAGCACCCTTACGCAGGTTGTCGCCGGAGACAACAAACACCAGTCCACGGTTGTCATCAACGGTGGAGTCCTGGCGGATACGGCCAACCAGGGACTCATCAATGCCAGCGGCAGCAAGAGGGGTTGGGACGTCGACAAGCTTGACACCTGCAGCGTTGCCCAGGATCTCCTTGGCCTGCTCCACGGTGATGGGACGCTCGAACTCCGCGTGGATGGTCAGGGTGTGGCCGGTGAAAACCGGAACACGGACGCAGGTGCCGGAGACCTTGAGCTCAGGAAGGTTCAGGATCTTGCGGGACTCATTGCGCAGCTTCTGCTCTTCATCAGTCTCGAAAGTGCCATCATCCACCAGACCACCGGCGAAAGGAATCACGTTGTAGGCGATCGGAGCAACATAAGGCCCCTGGTCTCCGCTGTCAGCAGCCTGTCCATCGTGGACGAAGTCAACATTGTGGTTGCCGACCTCGGAGACCTGCTTGGCCAGGGTCTCCACGCCCGCCAGGCCGGAACCGGACACCGCCTGGTAGGAGGACACATGCAGCTTGACCAGGCCAGCGGCCTCATGCAGGGGCTTGAGCACCGGCATGGCAGCCATGGTGGTGCAGTTCGGGTTGGCGATGATGCCCTTGGCCAGGTTGTCCTTGGACTCAGGGTTGACCTCAGAAACGATCAGTGGAACCTCATCGTCCTTACGGAAGGCCGAGGAGTTATCCACCACCGTGGCACCAGCTGCGGTGAACAATGATGCGTATTCACGGGAGGCGGTACCACCTGCGGAAAACAGTGCCACGTCAATGCCTGTGAGGGATTCCTCGGTGGCCTGGGTGATGTCCTCAACCTCAATCTGCTGGCCACGGAAGTCAAGCTTCTTACCGGCAGAACGTGGGGAGGCGAAGAAGCGGACGGAGTCAGCTGGGAAATCACGCTGCTCAAGAAGGGTGCGCATAACCTGGCCGACCTGGCCGGTGGCACCAACAACTGCAATGGTGGTCATTTAAAAAACCCGTTCCTTAAAAAGTTTGTTTAACGGCCGGTGCCTGCGTAGACGGTGACTTCTTCCTCGCCACCGAGCTGGAACTGCTCATGCAGTGCCAGTGCGGACTTATCCAGGTCATCTTCGCGGATCAGCACGGAGATGCGGATCTCGGAAGTGGAGATGAGCTCAACGTTGACGTTGACGTCGCGAAGCGCTTCCATGAATTCTGCGGTCACACCGGGGTGGGACTTCATGCCGGCACCAACCAGGGAAACCTTGCCCACCTGGTCGTCATAAAGCACATTGGCCCAGTCCCCCTGCTGCTGCATCTTCTTCAGCAGCTCCATGGCGCGTGGCCCATCAGAACGTGGGCAGGTGAAGGTGATGTCAGTGGTGCCGTCCTCCACGGAGGAGACATTCTGCAGAACCATGTCGATGTTGACCTCGGCATCGGCCAGCGCACGGAAGACCTTGGCGGCCTCACCCGGCTTGTCCGGGATACCCAGAACGGTGACCTTTGCTTCGGACTTGTCGGTTGCTACACCGGTGAGAACTGCTTCTTCCACAGGAATATCCTCCATCGAACCGGCGATCAGGGTGCCGGGGTCATTGCTATAGGACGAACGGACGCGCATCGGAACGTTGAACGCACGGGCGTATTCAACGCTTCGCAGCACAAGAATCTTGGAACCGACAGCAGCCAGCTCAAGCATCTCCTCAAAGGAGAGCTTCTCCAGCTTCTGGGCGTTGGGCACGATGCGCGGATCCGCGGTGTACACACCGTCGACGTCTGAGTAGATCTCACAGACATCGGCATCCAGTGCCGCAGCCAGTGCCACCGCGGTGGTGTCTGAGCCACCACGTCCCAGGGTGGTCACATCGCGGGTTTCTTTGTTAACACCCTGAAAACCAGCGACGATGCAGATCTTGCCCTCATCGAGAGCCTCACGGACACGGCCCGGGGTGACATCCACGATGCGCGCATTGCCGTGACGCTCAGTGGTGAGCACGCCGGCCTGGGAACCGGTGAAGGACTGCGCCTCCGCACCCAGAGATTCAATGGCCATGGCCACCAGAGCGTTGGAAATGCGCTCACCGGCTGTCAGGAGCATATCCATCTCACGGGCCGGCGGGACCGGGTTCACGGCTGCGGCAAGATCCAGAAGTTCATCAGTGGTGTCGCCCATTGCGGAGCACACGACCACGACATCATTTCCAGCCTTTTTGGTGGCAACAATCCGTTCAGCAACATTTCGGATGCGTTCTGCACTCTCCAGTGAAGAACCGCCATATTTCTGTACGACTAGGGCCACCCTTGCGCACCTTTCGCTCACGGTACTGACAGTTACGAATCACCACTCTACCTTTTCGATCGCCCGATACATATCCGAGGGAAACATTAAAATCACCCCTGTTTTGCCAAAACCCAAAAGACAGCGCTTATCGACGCCCACCAACGCCCGCTTGCCGCTCTACGGTTGCCCCTTGCTGTGCCGCTGCACCTTCGAGTTACGCGGTTACTACCCCATCCACTAACGTTGAGCGGGTGCAAAGCGATCTGTTAGCCGTGGTGTTCGCTCTGGCCTCGGCCCTCACCATCGCGTGGGGAACTGTTGTCCGCCACGGTATCGCGGTCAGCGCCCCGGAAGGCACCTCTCCCATCATCACCGCCATCCAACGGCCACTGTGGTGGGCGGGCATGTCCACCGCCATCATCGCCTATGGCCTCCAGGTCGTGGCTCTGGCCTTTGGCCCCCTGCTACTGGTGCAGCCCTTCCTGGTGATGTCATTGATGTTCACCCTGCCGCTGTCCGCATTCTACAACAAACGCCGGATGTCGCTGGCAGAAATCCTGTGGTCCACCCTGCTCACCGGTTCAGTGGCTGTGGTGTCCGTGATGGGCCGGCCCATTGGCGGTGAGGACCATCCACCCATCCAACGCTGGATCCCTGCCCTGTTGATCGGTGCAGTGGTTCTGGCGATTTTGTATCAGGTGGGAGCCAAGTCCGGAAAACGTCGACGCGCATTACTCCAGGGGCTGGTGACCGGTGCAATCTTTGGATATGTGGCTGTGTTATCCAAGGCCGTTGCAGACACCTTCACTGCTTCGGGCCTCATGGGACTGCTGGGTGCCTGGGAGATGTACACCCTGGTCTTGGTCGCCACCGTGGGAACCCTGGTCCAGCAGAATGCCTTCAACGCCGGTGCGCTGAGGTCATCCCTTCCCGCCATGAAGATCGGTGAGCCCATCATCGCCTTCTCACTGGGTTATGCCGTACTGCTAGAACGTTTCCAGGTTGTTGACTGGGAATGGATCTGGATGGG
>NZ_CALZFS010000086.1 GCF_945649885.1 uncultured Corynebacterium sp.
GTTGTGTCCACGGTTGTTCAGCCACCGGTATGGACTCCAGACCCAACCCAGGTCATTGAGCCACCAACCCCCACCACGGAACAGCTACCATCTGCTCCCGGCAACGGTGGAGAACCCGGTGAGAATAATGGCGGCGGAAATGCTGGTGGCGGCGAAGTTGCCCCACCGCAATTCCTCGGAAACTAGTAATTGAAGATCATCCCCCCGGCACTGCTTTAAATAACAGGGCAGTGCGGGAGGGATGACAAAAGAGGCTGTTGCCACACACATTCATCAATGTGCGCGGCAACAGCCTCTTTGGTTTCTTAGCAGCCGGATCCTAGCGGGATTCCAGGCCGTCAAGATAGCCCAGGCAGTAGTCCCAGGGCACATAGGCCTCAACATTGGGCTGCATGCTCGGCTCATGCACCGGGCTTAACTCACCGGCGAGGGTGGCACGCATATTGGAGGCCATGATGTCCCAGTCGTAATAATGGAACTCATCACAGTCCTCACACATGAAGAAAATGCCTTCAATCCCACGGGGGCGGAGCACACGCTTGAACTCCGTCACCAGCTTGAGATCTTGCTCCACATGCTTGTGCTCCTCCTCAGACAACGGCTCCATGGGCTCGTCATCATGATCAGTAAGGAAGGATGCCGGGTCATTGGGATCGTCGGCAAACGGGTCGCGGGGCATCATCGCATCAAAGTTCACACCCGTAACCCTATTGCCCACGAGGTGAAATGGGCAACCACAGGCGGCGGTGATGCATCATGGGACAGCAGGAAAGTGTGCACCGCGGGGAGCCTTAAACATGATGCAGCAAGCACGTGGGGGTGTTGCAGCGGCCATATACATTCATGGGTACCCCGGGCAGAGTTATCTGAAATGAGAATTTAGCACTAAGGTTTAGATAATTGTGGACACAAAATGAGGAGGAACTGTCGCATATGACCAACCAGAGCCGAGTTTCCACCGGAGGAGACGACCCTAACAAGGTTGCCCTCGTCGGATTGACCTTTGATGATGTGCTTCTGCTGCCAGATGCATCCGATATTGTTCCCTCAGATGTTGATACCTCTACCCAGGTAACCCGCAACATCCGACTGAGCACCCCGATTATCTCCGCAGCAATGGACACCGTCACCGAGGCGCGCATGGCCATCTCCATGGCCCGCCAGGGTGGCCTCGGCGTACTACACCGCAACCTCTCCATCGAGGAGCAGGCTGACAACGTTGAACTGGTCAAGCGTTCCGAATCCGGAATGGTCACCGATCCGGTCACCTGCACCCCGGACATGACCGTTGAAGAAGTGGACAGCATGTGTGCCCGCTTCCGCATCTCTGGCCTGCCGGTGGTCGATGACAACGGCAAGCTCCTGGGCATCTGCACCAACCGTGACATGCGCTTTGAGACTGATGGCTCCCGTCAGGTCGGCGAAGTCATGACCCCGATGCCACTGGTCGTGGCAGAGGAAGGCGTGTCCAAGGAAGCAGCCCTGGAGCTGCTGTCCACCCACAAGATTGAGAAGCTGCCGATCGTGGACAAGGACGGCAAGCTTGTCGGCCTGATCACGGTCAAGGACTTCGTCAAGACTGAACAGTTCCCGAACTCCTCCAAGGACGCATCGGGCCGTCTGCTGGTTGCTGCCGGCATCGGCACCGGCGAGGAGTCCTATCAGCGTGCAGGCGCACTGGCAGATGCCGGTGTGGACATCTTGGTGGTCGACTCCGCACACGCCCACAGCCGTGGCGTACTCGAGATGGTTGCGCGAGTGAAGAAGGACTTCCCCGGTGTGGACATCATCGGCGGAAACCTGGCCACCCGTGAGGCTGCCAAAGCCATGATCGAAGCCGGGGCTGACGCACTCAAGGTCGGTATCGGCCCAGGCTCCATCTGCACCACCCGTGTTGTCGCCGGTGTCGGTGCACCACAGATCACCGCCATCATGGAAGCAGCAGTTCCTGCCCATGCCGCAGGCATCCCGATTATCGCCGACGGTGGCATGCAGTTCTCCGGTGACATCGCCAAGGCACTGGCTGCCGGCGCCAACTCCGTGATGCTCGGTTCCATGCTGGCCGGCACCGCAGAAGCCCCCGGTGACACCATCACCATCCAGGGCAAGCAGTACAAGCGTTACCGCGGCATGGGCTCCATGGGTGCGATGCAGGGCCGTGGCCTCTCCGGTGAGAAGCGTTCCTACTCCAAGGACCGCTACTTCCAGGCAGATGTCCGCAGCGAGGAGAAGCTGGTTCCCGAAGGCATCGAAGGCCGCGTTCCATTCCGCGGATCCATCGAGAGCATCATCCACCAGCAGGTCGGTGGACTGCGTGCAGCCATGGGCTACACCGGTTCTGCCACCATTGAGCAGCTGCACAAGGCACGCTTTGTTCAGATCACCAGCGCTGGCCTGAAGGAATCACACCCTCACCACATCCAGCAGACCGTCGAAGCACCGAACTACCACTAGGACTCCGGCTACTTCCCCAGTCTGTTAGAATCTCCACCCCTGTTTCCCCTGCTAGCGTGCACACCACACGGCAGGGGAGTGCACAGGGGTGGAGGTTTCTTTTATCGTGGGTGGGAAGTGTTAAACCCCTTCCGGAAACCTGCCTGAAGCAGCGAAAAACCTGTTATCGGTGAAGTTCATGATGGTCGAGCGGTTTCGCGCAGGCACGTCGGGTAAACTCTGCTGCGTATACGAACATCAAGGGAGGCCCGTCACAGATGCGTGACCATGTAGAAATCGGCATCGGCCGTGAGGCACGACGCACATACAGCCTGGACGATATTTCCGTCGTCGCCAGCCGCCGTACCCGTTCTTCCAAGGACGTTGACACCAACTGGCATATCGATGCCTACAAGTTTGATCTGCCATTCATGAACCACCCCACTGACGCCCTGGCCAGCCCAGAATTTGTCATCGAGATGGGCAAGCAGGGTGGACTCGGCGTCATCAACGCTGAGGGCCTGTGGGGCCGCCACGCTGACCTGGATGAGGCCATCACCAAGGTGATTGAAGCCTATGAAGGGGCTGGCGGACGCGATGAAGCCGGCGGACTGGAGATCATCGGCGGTGGCGATCAGGCTGCCGCCACCCGTGTGCTGCAGGAACTGCATGCCGCGCCGCTGGACACTGAGCTGCTGGCACAGCGCATCTCCCAGGTGCGTGACTCCGGTGAGATCGTTGCTGTGCGTGTCTCCCCACAGAATGCCCGTGAGCTGGCACCCGTGGTGGCCAAGGCCGGTGCTGACCTGCTGGTCATCCAGGGCACCCTGATCTCTGCTGAGCATGTGAACACCGGTGGTGAACCACTGAACCTCAAGGAGTTCATCGGTTCCATCGAGATCCCGGTCATCGCCGGAGGTGTCTATGACTACACCACCGCGCTGCACATGATGCGTACCGGTGCCGTGGGCATCATCGTCGGTGGCGGCGAGAACACCAACGCGCTGGCACTGGGCATGGAAGTCCCCATGGCCACCGCCATCGCCGATGTCGCCGCTGCACGTCGTGACTACCTCGATGAGACCGGTGGACGCTATGTCCATATCCTCGCCGACGGTGAGATCTACAACTCCGGTGATGCTGTCAAGGCGATCGCCTGCGGTGCGGACGCCGTTGTTCTGGGCTCCCCACTGGCACGTTCCAAGGAAGCAGCAGGCAAGGGCTACTTCTGGCCTGCCGTTGCCGCCCACCCACGTTTCCCACGTGGCATCGTGGCTGACTCCGGTTACCTCGACGATGAGGTCCCGACCCTGGCGCAGATTCTCAACGGCCCCTCCACCCTGCCCTGGGGCGTGGAGAACTTCTCCGGCGGACTCAAGCGCGCACTGGCCAAGTGTGGCTTCACCGACCTGAAGAGCTTCCAGAAGGTGCCACTGCACTTCAACGCCTAAGTGACTACAAAGCCGCAAAGAGCTTGTCGACGCCCCTCCATTTTATTGGGGGCTCGGCAGGCTCTTTTCATGTTCAGTGAAAGTTTTCCACGCCCACCAAGATAATTTTATGTAATCTGAATCTCATTATTGAATCAATGAGATTTAATGCACCTTTTATTTTGGGGAGTTAAGACACATGAACCTAACCTCGTCTGATGCCTTGTCCGATCTGCATACTGCTGCCAGCAACTGGCTGAACCAGCTGGAAGCAACCACCACTGCCGGGGACCCGGATGATGTCACCGAACTTTTTGAACCGGAGGGCTTCTGGCGCGATCTCCTGTCATTCACCTGGAACCTCACCACCGCTGAAGGCAGTGAACAGATCCGACAGATGATCGCTGCCACCCACCCACGGTGCGTCATCTCCAACACGAAGCTCCAAGAAGTCATTGAAGAATCAGAGGGTGTCATCCGCATCCAGTTCACCTGTGACACCGCAGACTTCCATGCCCGGGGCATCGCGCGTCTACGTGATGGGAAGTGCTGGACCCTGCTGACCTCTGCACGAGAGTTCATAGAGCATCCGGAGCCCAAGGGACGCCGTCGTCCACTGGGCACGGAACATGGTGCTCACCCTGACCGGAAGAATTGGGCGGACCAGCGGGCAGACCGCCAGGCATCACTGGGCTGCACAGAACAGCCTTATACCCTCATTATTGGCGGTGGCCAGGGCGGTATTGCACTTGCAGCACGTCTCAAGCGACAGGGTGTGCCCACCATCGTGGTGGACAAGCATGACCGTCCCGGTGACCAGTGGCGTTCACGTTATTACTCACTGTGCCTGCATGATCCGGTCTGGTACGACCACCTGCCCTATATTCCCTTCCCCGATGACTGGCCTGTGTTCACCCCCAAGGACAAGATGGGGGACTGGCTGGAACACTATGTGGGCATCATGGACCTGGACTATTGGTCGCGTACCGAATGCACCTCCGCCCACTTCAATGAGGACTCAGGCACCTGGTCAGTGCATGTCAACCGTGATGGCGAGGATATTGAACTCAAGCCCACCCACCTGGTGATGGCTACCGGCATGTCCGGACTGCCCAATAAGCCACACATCACCGGTCAGGAGAACTTCGCGGGTGAGATCCGACATTCCTCCGAACATCCCGGTGGTGGTCAGGATGAGGCTAAGAACGTGATCATCCTGGGAGCGAATAACTCTGCTCATGACATCGCCGCGGACCTCTATGAAAATGGTGCGCACCCCGTGATGATCCAACGTTCCTCCACCCACATCGTGCGTTCCGAATCTCTCATGCGTGAGGTGTTTGCACCGCTGTATTCCGAGGAAGCCATCGAAGCAGGTATTGACACCGATACCGCTGATCTTCTCTTTGCCTCCTGGCCCTACGCCATCCTGGCAGATGCTCAGCGACCAGCCTTTGACAAGATCCGTGAAGATGATGCGGAGTTCTACTCCAAATTGGAAAAGGCCGGTTTCCTCCTGGACTTCGGCGATGATGATTCCGGTCTCTTCCTCAAATACCTGCGTCGTGGTTCCGGCTACTACATCGATGTCGGTGCCTCTGATCTGGTGGCAGATGGCAGGATTCCGGTGCGTTCCAAGGTGAGCATCGACCATGTCACCAAGGACACCGTGGTGCTCACTGATGGCACTGAACTACCCGCAGATGTCATCGTCCTGGCCACCGGCTACGGATCCATGAATGGATGGGCGGCGGAACTGATCAGCCAGGAAGTTGCAGACCAGGTGGGACGTGTGTGGGGCCTGGGATCAGAAACCACCAAGGACCCCGGCCCCTGGGAGAGCGAGCTACGCAACATGTGGAAACCCACCCAGGTGGACAACCTCTGGTTCCACGGAGGAAACCTCCACCAGTCACGCCACTACTCCCGCTATCTGGCCTTCCAGCTCAAGGCTCGTTATGAGGGACTGGACACCCCGGTGTACAAACTCGCACCGGTCCACCACACAGCTTAGGTGGGCGCGGAGAGGGTGAAAGGTGCCTTAAATTTCTGACTCTTAATTTTCCACATCCGCTGGTAGTCTCATGCTCGGCTTAGGCCCGACCATGGGGGCAACTGGGGTGATTGTGGAGGATTGGGAGACGTCATGCGGTTCAAACAGCGAAAACGCATCAATGATGGAAGCCGGATCGGTGCGGTTATCCGCGCAGCGGCGATCATGCTGGTGTCTTTGTGCCTGATTCTGGCGATGGCGTTTTCGACCTTCACCCTCTGGACTATCTACCCACCCAATGAACGACCAGACAACGCTGATGTGGTGGTGGTCATCGCGGGTGCCTCTGATGGCAGACATGAACTGGGCGCAAAGATCGCCGAAGACTACGGCATCGAGAACTTCGTGGTGTCCAACCCCTCCGGTGCCAAAGACAAGGTGGGGTACAGCCACTGCCAGGGGAAAGACCAACCTGAAGGCATCAACACCTGGTGCATGGACCCCTATCCCGTGATCACCTCAGGTGAAGCACAGACCTTTCATGAACTGGCGGAGAAACAGCACTGGGAATCCGCCATCATGGTCACCAGCAGACCACACACCAGGCGGGTGAACTACTTCTTCAACCAGTGCACGAATCTGTCTGAGGTCAAGGTGGCCAATGTCCGCTCCATCAATGAAAACATCATCATTTACCAGGTGTTCCATGAAGCAGCAGGCTTCATCAAATACTGGCTCACCAATCCCTGCTCAGATGTTTAACTCCACTGCCATCCTCAGATCTTCCGGCTCAGGACAACCAGGCCACAGAGTACGCCGCCCAGCGTCATCGCCGCGGTGATGAGCATGACCAGTCTCAGATCCAGACTGCTGACATCTGATATCGGCACCCCACGGTGGCCGGTGGCAACCTGGGCGATATAGGTGCCGAAGTGCCCACCAACAGCAGCACCGATGACCGCTGAAGGTAGCGCCAGGGAGATCATCTCAGTGACCATCACCAGGACCTGCCCAGGACGGGTCAGCCCGATGGCCCGCAGGAGTACACGATCACGTGCACGTTCCGCCACGGTGAGCGCGACAGTATTGATCAGTCCCACCGCCGCGATGATCAGGGCAACCAGGGAGAGCAGGGTGGACATGGTGCTGACACGTTCCACCAGATTCACAGTGTTGCTGCGTGTGGTGAACCCCTCAGAGATGGAATAACGCCCAGGATAGGAGGCGATTGTCTCCTGAACCGCAGCAACACCTGGACCCTCGGCGTCCTGATGGGCGGGGCCGTCGAGAAGCACCAACATGCTGCGCACCGGCTGCTCCGGTAGGTAATCAGAACTCACCCCCAGCTCAGTGGCTTTGACATCACGGGCCTGCTGAACAAGGCCTGGATGGACCATGGTGGCGTAATCATTACCGTGCAGGATCTTCACGTGCACAGGTTCATCGTTGATCTCAGCAGCTACCTCAGCACCTGGTTTCAGCAGGTCCTGCAGGCCTGAGCTCTGGCCTAAGACCACGGTGCCGGGAAGAGCTCCGGAATCCTTCCCACGCAGGACAGTCTCACCGGTGGCATCATCCAACACCATGGCGGTGACAGTTCCTGCATCCAGGAAGTCCACCGTGGTGGTACCCGGGGCAACAACACCACTGACACCCTCAAGATGTGCGATCTCATCGAGCAGAGCAGGGGGCACATCATCATCCAGTGATGTCACCCGGAGATCTGAGCCACCCATTCCCGTGGCAGTGGTCATCAGATGCTCCCGGATCTGAGTCTGGCCATGCAACACCGCAGAGGTGAGTGCCGCACCAGCGATGATGACAGCAACCAACGCTGCGGCACGGATCTTCTGCCGTCCGGCAAACGCCATACCCAGCTGCAGTGAGGGCACCGGAAGGGAACCCAGAAGACGTGAAAACGACTGGATCACTGAGGCCAGCAGCAAAGCCAGCACCAGGAGAACAACAAGAATCGCCGAGCCAGAAGCAGCAAGAGTAGCAAGAAGCACCCGGTCACCCGTCAGCTGTGGAAGCTGCCTGAACAACCACCAACTGCCAACACCCAGGCCAAGGGTCAACAACCACCACAGGATGACCGATGCGGGATGGCTGCGCATCACCGCCGAAGAGGTCAGTGCCGCAACAGTAGGCTGACGGACCACACTGACAGTGGCGGGAAGAGCAGCCAACACCGGCATCACCACACCTGCACCCAAGATCAACCACAGCAACTGGGAGGGCGCATCCACATTGTCAATGGGGAACCTCACTCCAAACCGTGGTGCCTCCTGAGCCAATAATCGGGCCATGAACAGACCCGCAGGAGTCCCCAGACCTGAGGCCACCAGCCCCAGAATCAACGACTCGACAACCACTGAACCGAGAATCTGTGGAGTGGAAGCACCCAGCGAACGAATCAACCCGAACTCCCTGGTCCGTTCACCAGCCAGAACAGAATAGGCGGAGAACACCACCAGGAAGGCCACCGCTGCAGCCACGAGAACAAAGGCAAACAACAGCAGGAAATAACGATCTCGGGAACCAAGATAGGAATCCGCCAGCTCATCCGCATACCCCTGGGCAGAGGATACTGATGTAGCGGCATCTGCCACCGATGCCGCCTGGGTGATGTCCGCTATGGACGCCTGATCACCCCGGACACGGAACTCACCCCGGTGACTACTCTGACCCCAATCCCGCATCGACTGCTGCGTGAGCATCAAGGTGTCGGTACCACTCATGACCTCCTGGGCAGCAGACTCAACATGGCCCACCACGGTGAACACCTGATCATCCCTATCGGAGGACACCCGCAGTGACACCTCCGAACCAACCTCAGGTGCCTCGTCAGAGTCAGTCACCACAATCTCGTGGGCAGCTTCAGGAAGACGCCCCTCAGTCACCTCACGCCACTGCAGCGGACCAGGTTCAATGGTCTGCACCACAGCATCTTCATAAATCCCACCAGGTAGACGTATGAACACAACAGAATTCTGTTGATAGGTCACCGCCTCCACACCGGGGACAGCAGCCACCTGTCCCCTGATCTGATCAACAACCAGCTCATCATCAGCGGTCACCGGAATGACAACATCAGCCTGTGCATAAGGCTTGGTGAACAACTCATTGACATTGTTCACCACCGACAAAGTCAGGGCAGTGGCCGCCACCGTCAGAGCGACAGAGGCAAACACCGCAAAAAACAACGAAGCATAACGCAGCCCCCGACGCCGCAACTGCTGAAGAGCCAGATGAATCATCGGAGCAGCTCCTCAGAATTCACGATATGCCCATCACGCATGGTGATCAGACGATCCCCGCGCCGGGCAGCATCCTGATCATGGGTGACAAACACCAAGGATTGGCCGAACACATCCACCACATGACGGAAGAGATCATTCACCGCATCACTGGTGGCAGAGTCCAGACTTCCCGTCGGTTCATCAGCGATCAACACCTCTGGACGGTTGATCATGGCACGGGCAATAGCAGCACGCTGCTGCTGCCCACCGGACAGCTCCTGGGGAAGATGCTTGAGCCGGTGACCGATACCGAGGATCTCGGTGACCTGATCGAACCACTCCTTATCCACACGTTGGTGGGCAAGACGCATCGGAAGGGTGATGTTGTCCTTCACGGAGAGAATGGGGACCAGGTTGAAATCCTGAAACACCACGCTGATGTGGGTGCGCCGCAGCTTGGCACGTTTGTTTTCCGACAGTGAACTCAACGTCAGTGGTTTCTTCGCGTTGAGCGTAACCACACCGGATGTCGGGGTGGACAGCCCTGACAGGCAGTGCAGCAGCGTGGTTTTACCCGAACCTGACTGTCCCATGATGGAGGTCCACTTCCCACGTGGGATGTCCAGACTGACATCATCCAAGGCTCGGACCTCGGTGGATCCCCTGCCATAAACCATGCTCACATGTTGTGCACTGATCACTGACGGTGAGCTGCCCCGTGGGGAACTGTGGTCTGACATGGAGGAGGAAACCCCTAAGAAATAGTTGAGAAATAAGAACGGCCACACTGTAGGGGAGCTTCTGCGAGCAGTGTGGGGGACAGGCCGTCATTATGCGTGGATTGACAGAAAGTTGGCAGAACACCTGCTGAGCGATACCCACCCTGTGTGCCTACCGCACGCAGTCAGCAGCAGCTGAGCTTTTGCCTGCAATAGGCAAAAATAGTATCTGGCAGTGCGTCTAGTAGAGTGATCTTCTGTGAGCCTTACACCTAATCATCGCCCAGTACTTGTCGTGGACTTCGGCGCACAGTACGCGCAGCTGATCGCACGTCGCGTGCGTGAGGCCGGAATCTACTCCGAAGTTGTCCCGCACACCGCCTCCGCCGAGGAGATCCGTGCCAAGGACCCGGCAGCCCTGGTGCTGTCCGGTGGACCTTCCTCTGTTTATGCAGAGAACGCACCAGCCCTCGACGCCGAAATCCTCGAGCTTGGCCTGCCGGTCTTCGGCATCTGCTACGGCTTCCAGGCCATGACCCATGCTCTGGGTGGCACTGTTGCCCACACCGGTAAGCGTGAGTACGGACGCACCGACCTCAACGTTGAGGGCGGCGTACTCCACAAAGGCCTCGAGCTTTCCCACAAGGTATGGATGAGCCACGGCGATGCCGTGTCCGCCGCACCTGAGGGCTTCACCGTCACCGCCTCCTCCGAAGGTGCACCAGTTGCAGCCTTTGAGAACAAGGAACGCAAGATGGCTGGCGTGCAGTACCACCCAGAGGTACTCCACTCGCCACACGGCCAGCAGGTCCTGACCCGCTTCCTCACCGAGATCGCCGGCCTGGAGCAAAACTGGACCGCAGCCAACATCGCGGAAGAACTCATCGAGAAGATCCGTGAGCAGGTCGGACCAGAAGGACGTGCCATCTGTGGCCTGTCCGGTGGTGTTGACTCCGCCGTGGCCGCAGCACTTGTGCAGCGTGCCATCGGCGATCGCCTGACCTGCGTATTCGTCGATCATGGTCTGCTGCGCGCCGGCGAGCGTGAGCAGGTTGAAACTGACTTCGTGGCAGCCACCGGCGCCAAGCTCATCACCGTCGATGAGCGCGCAGCATTCCTGAACAAGCTGGCCGGTATCACCGAGCCAGAGACCAAGCGTAAGGCCATTGGCGCGGAGTTCATCCGTTCCTTCGAGCGTGCCGTGGCAGAAGTTCTCAACGAAGCCCCAGAGGGCTCCACCGTGGACTTCCTGGTCCAGGGCACCCTCTACCCGGACGTTGTTGAGTCCGGAGGAGGATCAGGCACCGCCAACATCAAGAGCCACCACAATGTGGGCGGCCTTCCTGATGATGTCGAGTTCGAACTGGTGGAGCCACTACGCCTGCTGTTCAAGGACGAGGTTCGTGCCGTTGGCCGCGAACTCGGCCTGCCTGAGGAAATCGTTGGCCGTCAGCCATTCCCAGGACCAGGTCTTGGTATCCGCATCATCGGTGAAGTCACCGAACACCGCCTGGAGATCCTCCGACATGCTGATCTGATCGCTCGCACCGAGCTGACCGCCGCTGGCCTGGACGGCATTATCTGGCAGTGCCCGGTTGTTCTGCTCGCAGACGTGCGCTCCGTTGGTGTCCAGGGCGATGGCCGTACCTACGGCCACCCCATCGTGCTGCGTCCGGTGTCCTCTGAAGATGCCATGACCGCCGACTGGACCCGCCTGCCTTATGAGGTGCTTGAGCGCATCTCCACCCGCATCACCAACGAGGTTGCCGATGTCAACCGCGTGGTTCTGGACGTAACCTCCAAGCCACCAGGAACCATCGAGTGGGAGTAAACCCTGAAGGTTTCTCTTATTGAGGAATCCATGAAGGCGGTGTGCAGCTATTCTTGCTGCCCACCGCCTTCGGTGTTTTTCCAGGCGTAGTGTGGGTCCAAAGAAAACGATCTGTGAAGGAGACCCCACCATGAGCAACCCCGATGCCGTATTCAGCACATCAGACGAAGCCACAGCCCTGAACACCTACCTGCAGGAACACTCCGGTGGCACCATCGATGTGGGCGAACTCTTTGGCGAACTGGGCCTGGATAAACTCTCCGGCAACTACACCGACGCACAGGTCGATGGCTACGGGGATGCCTTCATGCTGGTGGCAGCACTGGCCACCGTGATCGCGGAGAAAAAGGAAACAAACCTCCACGTGGACTCCAAGGAGAAAACCCAGATCAGTACAGCTCTGAAGTACTTCGCACTATCGCCGGAAGAACATGTTGTGGCGCAGCGCTTTGCTGAAGATGACCTCTATGAGGTTGCTGACCAGGCTGAAGAGCTGCGCGGCCAGCTGGATTAACTGAGCACAGAAACTGTTCATTTTGCAGTTTTTAGATCAAATCGGCAGCGCTGTGCAGATAAGCCACCATCCCTCTGCGACTCTTTATGACTATGTTGATTCCCAAGGGGATGATTTTCTTTATTCGATATATAAGTGATGACAAATTAGAAAAAGTCAGGTCAACCTAGCTTC
>NZ_CALZFS010000087.1 GCF_945649885.1 uncultured Corynebacterium sp.
GTTTCCCGCTTTGATGAGCCCCAGCCAAAACACAGAAATGTGCCTAGGCTGGGGTTCATGAATTTTTCCACCAGTGAACGAACCGCCCTTGCACAACTCCTGCTAGCCAAGGGCCCGGATGCCCCGACATTGTGCGGGGAGTGGACCACTCGTGACCTGGCGGCACACCTGTGGGTGAGGGAGCATGGATTACCCGGTGGGAATCGGGTGGAGACCGCTACTGAACAGGCCCTCGCCCGTCCCTATGGGGAGCTGGTGGAGGATTGGGCACAAGGCCCACGGGGTGTTAATCCATGGCGTGTCCTTGACCCGGTGGTCAATGGCATTGAACACTTCATTCATCACGAAGATGTGCGCCGTGGGGACTTGGCTCCCGGTGATGTGCTTGATAAGCGATCACTGCCGGCTAGCCACGAGAACTATCTCCACCGGGCCTTGAAGTTGGCTGCCGGCCGTGCGATCACCTCAGATCGCCCGGTGATTCTGGCGCCCACCGGTCAGCCCAGGGTGGTCGCCAACGATAAACCTGGGGTCACCCGCGATGGGGCAGCCGTGGTGCGTATCGACGGCCACGTCGGTGAGATCATCCTGTGGCTCTTCGGACGTGATGTGGTGGATCTTGAGATCTCTGGTGATGATTCCGCGGTGGAGAGGACAAAACTCTAGTAAAGTTCGCTGCTGAAAAATTTGCAGATTTTCACCACCTATCGCGTGGTGCAGCTGTGAATAGTGTGGTTGGTGCGACTAGTGTGGAGGCCATGACTGTCAGAAACGGCGCACCTAAACGGGGAAGCTCACGATCAACCGGGAAGTCGACGGGACCTAAAACAACCGCCTCAACCCGGAGGACCAAGCCGACACCGAGGTCAGGTGGAGCTGAAACAACAGCCTTCACCACCTCGATGACCGCACGCCGCGCTGCCGATACCTCCGAGGAGAGGACCGGCAGCGCATTTCGTGCTGTGGGAACAGGTATTGGAAGCCTTTTTTCCGCCACCGCCGGTGGCCTGGGCAAGATGACCCGGTCCATCGGTGAACTGACACGCCGCCGTGATGATGATTTTGATGACGACTTCAATGATGATTTCAAGGAGGAGATCTCAACGAAACCCCAGGCCCGTACCTCCGGTCGGCGCCGCAGCAAGGCAGTGATCGACGAAGAGTTCCATGAGGACCTTGATGAATCACCCCGTGAGTCTTCGTGGCACCGTGCAGGTACCTACATGGATGATCATGCTGACGGCATTGCGCTAACCCTCATCGGTGTCGCCATTGTTCTTGGTGCAGCGGTGTGGTTCAGCATCGGGGGTCCGATTGGAACCTTCATCGCTGATATCGTGCACCTCACCATCGGTGCCGGCGCATGGATTCTCCCGGTATTACTCATCGGTGCAGCTGTTGCCCTGATGCTCAATTACACCCCGAACCCTGAATCCCGGGGGAGGGTGAGTATTGGTGCGGCGATCATCATCCTCTGCATGTTCGGACTGATCCACCTCTTTGCCGGTAACCCGGTGGAGTGGGCTGGTCGGAAGACCGCAGGTGGTGCCATCGGAGCATGGGTGGGCACCCCGTTGGAGCTTGGTTTCAGTGTCTATCTGGCCATCCCGATCCTCTTCCTGGTTCTCTTCTACGGAGCGTTGAAAACCACGGGTATTTCCATTCGCGAGTTTGGTGAATTCATCGGAAGCTTCTTCGGATTCGGGGGCAGCTCTGATGATTATGACGAGGAAGATGACGACCTCTACGGCCATGTGGAACATGAACTGGAGCAGCGTTCCTCCGGACGTGCTCTGCCCAAGCCGGAACCACGTGAGCCCCGCGAACCTCGTGTAACTCCGCGTCGCACTACCTCAACCCCACGCCGTGCTGCCGCCTCCCTCGAGCGTTACCCGGCAGATGAACCTGATGCGAAGCTGACGGAGGCGTCGGCAAGCGGTGCGGCCTCCCTGTTCTCAAAGCCGGAGCGGGCTAAGCCTTCAGTGACGGAAACAGATGAGTTTCCCGCAGTGACGGAAGCTGTTGCCAAGGCTGCAACCCGGGCTGTTCCTGCCGCACCTGTGCCATCAGCACCACAGTCGACGACACCACCACAGGATGCCGTTGCGGCATCACGGGAAAGTGTTCGACAGGCGATCATCCAGCGTTCCGGAATGGATCCGACTGGAACAGTCCCAGAAACAGATAATGGGGCAGGAGAGGAGGATCCAGCCATCACCATCAGTGATGGGGACAGTAACTATGTTCTGCCGAGTGCAAATCTGCTCATCCCCGGCGAACCGGCCAAGACCCGTTCTGAGACCAATGACCGCATGATTGAGGCCATCACCGACGTCTTCCGCGAGTTCAATGTGGATGCCACGGTGACCGGTTTCTCCCGTGGACCGACAGTAACTCGCTATGAGATTGAGCTGGGCCCTGGCGTCAAGGTCTCGAAGATTACCAACCTGCAGTCCAATATCGCCTATGCCGCAGCGACTGAGAATGTCCGCCTCCTGACCCCGATCCCCGGTAAATCCGCCGTGGGTATCGAGGTGCCCAACTCTGACCGCGAGATGGTCCGCCTGGGTGATGTCCTCAATGCACCGGCAACGGTGGACAACAAAGACTCCATGCTGGTCGGGCTGGGCAAGGACATTGAAGGCGATTTCGTGTCCTACTCCGTGCAGAAGATGCCACACTTGTTGGTCGCCGGTTCCACCGGTTCCGGTAAATCTGCATTCGTGAACTCCCTGTTGGTTTCCCTGCTCACCCGCGCCAACCCGGATGAGGTCCGTCTGATCCTGGTTGACCCGAAGATGGTGGAATTAACCCCCTATGAGGGCATCCCCCACCTGATCACTCCGATCATCACCCAGCCGAAGAAGGCAGCCACAGCTCTGCAGTGGTTGGTGGAGGAGATGGAACAGCGCTACATGGACATGAAACAGACCCGCGTGCGCCACATCAAGGACTTCAACCGCAAGATCAAATCAGGAGAGATCGAGACCCCGCTGGGGTCTAAACGGGAATACCGTGCCTACCCGTACATCGTGTGTGTGGTGGACGAGCTTGCCGACCTCATGATGACTGCGCCGAAGGAGATCGAGGAATCGATCGTGCGCATCACCCAGAAGGCCCGTGCCGCAGGTATCCACCTGGTGCTGGCCACCCAGCGTCCATCGGTGGATGTGGTTACCGGCCTGATCAAGACCAATGTGCCTTCACGTCTGGCCTTTGCCACCTCATCCCTGACTGACTCCCGAGTTATCCTCGACCAGGGTGGTGCGGAGAAGCTGATCGGTATGGGTGACGCACTCTTCATCCCCCAGGGCGCCGGCAAGCCACAGCGTATCCAGGGTGCCTTTGTCACCGATGAGGAAATCCAGGCCGTTGTGGAGGCCGCCAAACTCCAGAGCCAGCCCAACTACATTGACAGTGTCACCGAGGACAAGGCCAGTGATGCCAAGAAGATTGATGCGGACATCGGCGATGATCTGGATGATCTCCTGGAAGCCGTCGAGCTGGTCGTTACCTCCCAGATCGGTTCGACCTCGATGCTGCAGCGTAAACTGCGCATCGGTTTTGCCAAGGCCGGCCGTCTGATGGACCTCATGGAAACCCGCGGGGTGGTGGGGCCTTCCGAAGGTTCCAAGGCCCGTGAGGTTCTGGTCAAGCCTGAGGAATTGGAAACCATCATCTGGATGCTCAAGGGCGCTGACCCTGCTGATGCCCCTAAGGAAGAACAGTGGGGTGATGACGGATTTGCAGAACCCGTCGGGAAATCTGATGATGAAGAGGGAAACGGCGGTGTTTCCGTGGTCAAGGCGAACCCTTCCGGAGGAGTCTTCTAGGGAAGTCTCTGCAAAGATCACAGAGCCGGGATCTCTCTCACCAGGGATTCCGGCTCTTTGTCTTGCCTTGCAGCTCTTTCACCTGACGTCGAGCAATGCGTAGCAACGTCTGGCAGAGATGGAAAAGGCAGGTGCCATACCTGTTACCGCTGGCGTGAAAGGGCTGCCTGGTATATAGTGACCTTCCATATGGAGGGGAGTACCCCGTCTACGACATTGATCGTCAACACGGCAATCAGCATTTTCTCTACCCGTTGTAGGGAAAATGTGTGGTTCCCGGTCATGTCGGCCCACTGATTTTTCACAGGGTGGGGGAGACCTCCGGTTCTTTAACCACTACCAAGAACCGGAGGTTCTTTTTTCATGGAAGTTAACTTGACAGTCTGGTTGATCACCGGCGCGGTGATCCTCGGCTTCTTCATCTTCGATTTCTACTCCCACGTGCGCACTCCTCACGAGCCCACCCTGAAGGAATCAGCCTGGTGGAGCGTGTTCTACGTGGCTCTCGCCACTGCCTTCGGCGTGTTCCTCTGGTTCGCCTGGGCTGAGCCGGGTAACCCGCACCAGCACGGTATTGAGTACTTCACCGGTTATGTCACCGAGAAAGCACTCAGTGTGGATAACCTGTTCATCTTCGCGCTGATCATGGGTTCCTTCAAGATCCCGAGGAAGTACCAGCAGAAGGTTCTGCTCATCGGTATCGCCATGGCACTGGTCTTCCGCCTGGTATTCATCCTCGCAGGTGCTGCGGTCATCGAAGCCTGGTCCGATGTGTTCTACATCTTCGCTATCTGGCTGATCTACACCGCTGTGAAGCTGCTCTGGGATGAGATTCGGGATACCCCGGAAACCGACCCGAACGACATGTTCATCATCAAGATGCTGCGCAAGGTCATTCCGGTCACTGAGGGCTACCACGGTGACAAGCTCACCCACCGCGTAGCTGGCAAGCTGAGCCTGACCCCACTGTTCGTGGCGATCGTCTCCATCGGCATGGTTGACCTCATGTTCGCCCTGGACTCCATCCCAGCCATCTACGGCATCACCGAAGAGCCTTATATCGTGTTCACCACCAACGCATTCGCACTGCTGGGTCTGCGTCAGATGTACTTCCTGCTTGACGGACTACTGGACCGCCTGGTGTACCTGCCTTATGGCCTGGGAATTATCCTTGCGTTCATCGGTGTGAAGCTGGGACTCCACGCACTCCACGAGAACAACCTGCCGTTCATCAACGGTGGCGAGAACGTCGCTGTGTTTGAGGTGGACACCGTCTGGTCCCTGTTCTTCATCGTGGGCGTCCTCGTGATCACCGTGGTAGCTTCCATGATCAAAAACAAGCGCGATGAGAACATGGGTGGCATTCCACCGAAGTGGAACGCCGCCAAGCACCAGGGCGATACCTGGCCAACCGGTGAAGAAAACAACACAGAAGGTGTTGTGAAGTCAGTCGACACCGATGCCGCGGATGACCCGCGCACGGGTAGTGCTCCGGCGACAAACCGGGAAAATAATATCTAGCCCTTCCTGAGATGAAAACCGGGGTGCAACCTTTCAAGGTTGCACCCCGACTGTTTCTATCAGTGGACTATTTTTATTACTCCCCGAAAGACTTGATCACCGGGTTCCATACCCGGATCGAACGGTTTTCCAGAGCGCCTTCACTGTGGAAGGGGTCGCCGTTGATCAGAGCCTCTGCATCAGCGAGGGTGGAACCATCCTCCAGTTCAAGGACGATGAGGGCACCGCCATCACCATCAGTGAAGGGACCGGAGCCAACGATGTGACCCTTGTCCTTCAGACCTGAGATGAATTCCCGGTGGGTTGGGCGCAGGTCGGTGATGATGTCACTGTCGGGGCTGTATGTGTAGGTAACTGCAAAATAGGTCATGGTGTCTGATTCTAGGCAAAAAGATGGCGGGTTGAAGTTTGTAGTCCTTCCAGTACCTTGAGTTGAACCCTGAGGAAGGCGCCAGGTTTTCCCTCAGGTGGTCTCGAGATTGTTCAAACTAGTGAGACGGGTAGGCTGTTAAACCGTGAGTGATGTTTCAGCAGGCGCTTCGGGCGCATCCGATGGACAGTCCAACCCCAAGTCAGATACCCAGGCAGATATGCAGGGCAAGGCACCCGGGGTTAGTAGCTCTCCGCAGGCTTCGCAACAGGTTGAGAAGCCATCGAATTGGAACCTGCCCAATTTCCTGACCAGTCTGAGGATCATTGTGATCCCATTGTTTGCCTGGCTGACGCTGGAAGGCAATGCGGAGAATAATTCCTTCGCCTGGTGGGCACTGGTGGTCTTTGTACTGCTGATGATCACCGACAAACTGGATGGCGATATCGCCCGCGCCCGTGGGCTGGTGACGGACTTTGGCAAGATTGCTGATCCCATCGCGGATAAAGCCCTGATGACTACAGCCTTTGTCTGCTTCAACATTATCGGCATCCTGCCCTGGTGGGTAACCGGTTTGATTGTTCTGCGTGAATTTGGCATCACCATCTGGCGTGTCTTCCAGCTCCGTCAGGGCAATGTGGTCCCGGCCAGCAAGGGTGGCAAGGTGAAGACTGTCCTGCAGACACTTGCCGTGGCACTGTACCTGTGCCCGCTGCCGGAATGGATGAATATTCCAAGCCAGGTGGTCATGTACGCAGCGCTGTTTGTGACAGTGTTCACGGGAGTGCAGTACATCATTGATTCCAGGAAAACCCAGGCTTAAACCATGTCCAGCGCACCTCAGTTACTCACAGTGCTGACGCAGGCAGGACAGACCATATCCTTCTGTGAATCCCTCACGGCAGGATTGGCAGCCGCCACCTTCGCTGACACCCCTGGCGCCTCAGGTGCCCTGCGCGGTGGCCTTGTCACCTATGCGACGCAACTGAAGGTTGAGCTTGCAGGGGTGCCCCGGGAAGTCGTCGATAAGCACGGGGTGATCTCGCCCCAGTGTGCTGAGGCGATGGCGCTCGGTGCACAACAACGGTGCACCTCTGACTGGGCGGTGTCACTGACCGGAGTGGCAGGCCCAGACCCCCAGGACGGCCATCCGGTCGGGGAGGTCTGGATCGGTGTTGCCGGGCCGGATGGGCACGTTGAATCCATTGAGGTGTTTACTGAGCAGGAACGTTTAGACTTGACCGAACTCGTGAGGAAGAATGCTACGAGGGGACGCATGCATATCCGAATTGCTGCAGTTGAGCGTTGTTTTGAGATCTTATTAACAAGGGTTTCCCAGTTCCTTGAGTCTCAATGACTCAATTCGGAAAGTGAACTGGGAACAAATTCGAGGGAAAGAGAGTTGAACCTAGTGATGGTTACTTACACAGCCCTTCTCGATAAGCCAATAACCGAGGCTGCCACGCGGACCGCTCCTGAGCCACTTCTTCGTGAGGCCCTTGGTGCAGCACTACGTTCATTCCGTGCGGATAAAGGAATCACCCTTCGTGAGCTGGCAGAAGCATCTCGCGTCTCGCCCGGTTATCTCTCAGAATTGGAGCGCGGACGCAAAGAGGTCTCCTCGGAGCTTCTCGCCTCGGTGTGCCACGCACTGGGTGCCAGCGTCGCCGATGTCCTCATTGAGGCAGCAGGCTCCATGGCAGTTCAGGCTGCCCAGGAAGATCTGGCCCGCGTTTAATAATTTTATGTTCCGGATCTCTCTGGCAGCAGGAACATGGCCGGTGTGATCCGCACTTTGTGGTGACATATAGCTACTATGGGTGAAAGTATGCGTTTGATGCCGACCAGGCCACCTGCGGCATGCTAGAAATAGAGACAGCGAATTTACCTGTTTAAGAATTTTAGGAAGGCTCAACTTCAACATGGCTAATCCATTTTCCAAGGCATGGAAGTACCTGATGGCTCTGTTCGACTCCAAGATCGAGGAGAACGCAGATCCGAAGGTACAGATCCAGCAGGCCATTGAAGATGCACAGCGCCAGCACCAGGAGCTGTCTCAGCAGGCAGCAGCGGTCATTGGCAACCAGCGTCAGCTGGAGATGCAGCTGAACCGCCGTCTCGCGGAGATTGAGAAGCTGCAGGGCAACACCCGCCAGGCACTTCAACTTGCCGACAAGGCCCGGGCTGAAGGTGACGTTAAGAAGGCTACTGAGTATGAAAACGCCGCTGAGGCATTCGCTGCTCAGCTGGTCACCGCGGAGCAGTCCGTGGAAGATACCAAGCAGCTCCATGACCAGTCCCTTCAGCAGGCGGAACAGGCTAAGAAGGCTGTTGAGCGTAACTCCATGGCACTGCAACAGAAAGTTGCCGAGCGCACCAAGTTGCTCAGCCAGCTGGAGCAGGCCAAGATGCAGGAGAAGGTTTCCGACTCCCTGAAGTCCATGAACTCCATGACGGCATCCGGTAACACCCCGAACTTGGATCAGGTCCGTGAGAAGATCGAGCGTCGTTACGCCAACGCGCTGGGTCAGGCGGAACTGGCACAGGATTCCGTGGAAGGCCGCATGGCTGAGGTTGAGCAGGCAGGCATCCACATGGCCGGCCACTCTCGCCTTGAACAGATCCGTGCTGAGATGGCCGGTGGCAACCAGATCTCAGGCGGTCAGCCACAGGGTTCCATTGAGTCCAGCAACGCTACCTCTAATGTCACCGATGATGCTGTTGCACAGCGTATGCGTGAACTACGCGGCGAGGCATAACGCCAGCTGTTAAGAGAGCAAGACAAGAGCTGCTCCCCGTCCCCAAGAGGTCCTTATAGAAGGAGTCTGGGGAGGGGGAGCAGCTCTTATATCTAGAGGGCTTGAGTCGATATGTTGATGTAGGGAGTTAAAAGAATGCCAGGAATAATGTCAGTTTTTGGTCTTCTGTTTGCGTTGTTGCCCCTTTTTCTGCTGGCCTGGATTGGCTTCCGAGTCCATTACATCCTCCAGGAACTCCGGGAGATCCGCATGCACCTGGCAGAGAACGCTGCAGATAGGGGCGTGGGCGGGGTTGCAGGAGGAGATGTCGCACAACCCTAGTCAGCTTGCCGATACCTGAGGCTCTCCCCAGAGGCCTCTGGGCGCTTGGAGCGCTAGTTGCCAGTAGAGTAACTAGTCACCGGCTCCGCGGGCCAGAAGAGCATCGCCGATGTTACGGGCACGCCGGATAGAGCGGATCAGCACCGGGGTACCAAAGGCCACGATGGAAAAACCAGCTCCGCGGGCTTTGCGGGCATCTAGCACCTCGCCCACGGTTGCCAACTGCAGCGGGATCAATCGGATCGTCAGGGAAATAGCCAGGGTGATGCTTTCCACGGGAACTCCAAAGCGTTCGAAGGGCAGGAGCATCTTCTCCACAGCTTCCATCAGTGCCTCAAGCCGGGTGGTCAGTGTCAGGAGCATCGCAGCCATCACCGCCGAGAAGATCACCAACACGGTGGTCGCCGCAAATGCCGGCCCCCGCTGCCACCACTGGAAAGCACCCAGCACCAAGAGAACCGGTAAGACCGGCCACCACTGGTTCCAGGCGAGACCCAGGGGAATTCTGGCAATCAGATAGAGACATGCCACGAAGATGACCAGGGCACCAGCTGCCAGAGGCGTTGTGGTCAGGATGGTTCCACCGATGATGAAGATCAACAGCAGGGGGAACTTCCAGAGCGCTGGCATGCGGTGGATGGGGGAGTTGGAGGCCACGTACACGCCCATGGGGAGACTGTGCATCACACTGACTCCCTCATCAATTCCACATAGTGATTGATGGTTTCTTCAGGGGGTCCATCCGCAGCAATCCGGTGGTTATCAATGCACACCACCCGGTCAAAGTCGGAGAGAAAATCCAGATCATGACTGACCACAATCAATTGTTGTGGCAGGGAGCGGAACACCTCCCGGATGAGCATCCGGTTTTTCAGATCCAGCAGAGTGGTGGGTTCATCGGCGATGATGAGCTCGGGTTCAAGGATTAGTACCGCGGCAAGAGCCAAGAGTTGTTTTTGCCCACCTGACAGCGTGTGGGGGGACTGATCTGCATGTTGGGTCAGATTGAAACGTTCCATCACCTGATCTACACGGAGAGCTTTTTCTGCGCGGGGCATTTTATGTCGCCGCAGGGAAAAGGCGATGTCTTCTCGCACAGTCGGCATCACAATCTGGTTTTCTGCATCTGAGAAGACAAAACCGACCTTCTTGCGGATCTGGCGCCCATTGCGGGCGACCTCAACTCGATCAATCAGGACACGGCCACCGGTGGGATCACCCAGACCATTGATCATCCGGATCAGGGTTGATTTTCCACCACCGTTGGCGCCGATGATGCCGATTCGACGCTCACGGAGAGTCAGTGAAATTGGTTCCAGTACTCGGACATCGTCATAGGACGCTTCCGCGGAGTCGAAGATTATCTCGGGCATATGTAGTGATTCTATGAACATTCTTGTGAAAAGGTGGCATTGAGTGGACGTGGTGGGCCTAATGGCATGCCCAAAACTGGTTATCTGCGACGCAGGTCTGGGAAGGCTGCGTGAACCCCTACGGCGATAGCCACCATGACGGCGAATTTTCCGAGGTCCGGGAGGACAAATGGAACCTGCGAAATGGTTGCCTCTGTCAGGCTCAGTCCTGCACGGAAGGTCAGGCCGATGATGCCTGAAGCGTACTGAGTCAGCAGGCCTGCAAGAGCAGCGAGTCCGAAGACCAGGAACATACCGGCACCCTTTTTCTTTGGTGCACGGTAGGCGATGATGCCTGTGACAAAAGCGGAAATCAGGTATCCGAAGATATAACCGACGGTCACGCCGGCCAGCGCGACAATGGTGCTCTTTCCTCCTGCCAGAACAGGAAGGCCAATCATGCCGAGTCCGAGGAAGAGGAGAACAGTGAGTGAGCCGCGTCGTCCACCGAGAACCAGGCCGGCGAGAACTACAGCGGCATTCTGGAGCACGATCGGGACACCGGCAGTGCCAATTGGAATCTGGACAAAGGCCAGTACGATGATCAGTGCTGCGAAAACAGCAATGAGGGCGATATCCTGTAAACGATTCCTAGAGGAACCAGAGGTGCGGGTAGGTCTCGTTGAGACAGCGTCAGTTTGCATGCCGAAATTATACAACTGAACACTGTTCAACAAGCAAGTAGCATGTTTTGAACAGTGTTCAATCGGGGGTGGCTGGGCTACCTGTAGAATCGTCTGCATGCGTTTATCAGAGTTTCGACAGCTGATTGAGGATGAGTTTGGGGATTCCAGAGGGGAGTGGATCACACATTCCCATGTTCTCGGAACCTTTGGACGGACCGCGGATGACGCCATCGAGTCCGGGAAGGACCTCCGAGAGGTGTGGCTCCAGCTCTGTGACGATTTTGGGATCCCCGAGGAGCGCCGGTTGGGGCGCGAGCAGCCAGGCTTCTGAGAGTTCGGAAAACACCGTTCTAAAATTCGTGTTCGAACAATTGTGCGTGTAAAGTGTGTCTGGAGCGCAAAAGAATCCGGTTGGTGTTCTAGGATTCCACCACAGACGAAAAAATTCAGTTCTGCAGGGACCCAAACCGTGTCTATCGGGGTCTAACAGAGTAGATCTGGAAAAACTCCACTTTCAAAGTTTCAAGGGGAGTGATCCCCGCCAACTTTTAAGAAAATTCAAGGAACAGGACAATAACAATGGCTCCAAAGAAGACCACCAAGGCAGCCTCCAGGGGCGATGACCGTCAGAAGGCACTGGATGCTGCACTGGCTCTTATTGAAAAAGATTTCGGTAAGGGCGCAGTGATGCGCCTCGGCGATGAGAATCGCCCTCCCATCCAGGTGATCTCCTCCGGTAATACGGCCATTGATATTGCACTGGGTATTGGTGGTTTCCCCCGTGGCCGAGTTGTCGAGGTCTATGGTCCGGAATCCTCCGGTAAGACCACCGTCGCCCTCCATGCGATCGCACAGGCTCAGAAGGCCGGCGGCATTGCAGCTTTCGTTGATGCTGAGCACGCACTTGATCCAGACTATGCCCGCAAGCTCGGCGTTGACACCGATGCACTGTTGGTCTCCCAACCGGATACCGGTGAGCAAGCGCTGGAGATCGCGGACATGCTTGTCCGCTCCGGAGCCATTGACATCATTGTCATCGACTCGGTTGCAGCCCTGACCCCGAAGGCGGAGATCGAGGGAGAAATGGGTGACAGCCATGTTGGTCTGCAGGCACGTCTCATGTCCCAGGCGCTTCGTAAGATGACCGGTGCGCTGTATAACTCTGGCACCACCGCCATCTTCATCAACCAGCTGCGCGAGAAGATCGGCGTGATGTTCGGTTCACCGGAAACCACCACCGGTGGTAAGGCCCTGAAGTTCTACGCCTCCATCCGCCTGGATGTCCGTCGCATCCAGACTCTGAAGGATGGTCAAGATG
>NZ_CALZFS010000088.1 GCF_945649885.1 uncultured Corynebacterium sp.
CAAATATCAAGGATACCCCCGTTTTCTAGACAAGCGAATTTCGTTAGCAACACCACATTATTTGAAGCTGCAGGGTGGGCATGTATGATCAAATGCGCTGTCAGCCTCATGCAACAGCACTGCGCCTGTGGCGGAATTGGCAGACGCGCTGGATTTAGGTTCCAGTGTCCTAGGACGTGAGAGTTCAAGTCTCTCCAGGCGCACCGAGGGGAAAACCCGTAGATTGCTGCAAAAAATCTACGGGTTTTCCTTTTTCTTCATTCACAGAGTGTATTCTTAGGAAATTATTAGCTAATTTTTTGAACGAGCAAAGACTAGGCGCATGCATTATTCTCGTTCTCATTTGTGCTACGCGTTGTGCGGAAAGGTTTCTCTGGGAATCCCCGCACGTGGTGTCCTACCTTTTAACACAAGGGGAGGGCACTGGATATGGATAACGTCATTCACACCTTCTTGCACTGGAAATTTTGTGGTGTGTTGTTCTGCTGACACCTGAGGTGAGGCCCCTGTCAGGGTATTTATCTGGTCAATGCGGAAGCAGTGAGAAAACTTTGATGTAGAAAGCCTGATCATGTTTCAGAAACGGGTTCTGACCGCAGTGTTGATCACTGCCTCCCTGGGGAGTGTCTCCTGCGCTTCTGAGGGCGGTGGAACCGGGGCAGCTACTGTCTCCAGTGTGGAGACCGCCGCCTACAGTGCTGCTGATGGTGACACCACTGATGGTCATTATCCTGTGGTGATTGGTAACTGTGGTCGAGAACTGGTGATCATGGAATCGCCACAACGGGTGGTATCGCTCAATCAGGGTATGACGGAGATCCTTCTGTCCATGGGGATGGAGGACCGCATGGTGGGAACCGCCACCTGGATGGATCCCGTCCTTCCGCATCTGGCTGAGGCCAATGAAGGTGTTCCACGGCTCTCGGACAACAACCCTTCCTTCCAGACTGTGCTTGCTACGGATCCGGACTTCATCGTGGCCAGCTTCAACAGCGTGCTTGCGGACGTGGCATCTGGATCTGTCGAGCGCTATGCGGAAGAGGGACTCCCCGTCTATGTGTCTTATACCGAATGCGCCAAGTCACGAACCAGTGGGCTGGATGATGGGGAACGCTCGGAAAAGATGATGATGGACGACATCTATCAAGACATCCGCGACCTGGGAAATATCTTTGATGAGGTGGAAGCGGCTAACCAGTTGATTGATGATTTGGATGTTCGCCTGAATGAGGTGGGTTCAGCCAATGGTGCCACTCTCTTTGCCCTGGGGGAGGAAACCTCGGTGGCCTTCTGGTTCTCCGCAGACACTGCTCCATATGTCGCTGGCGGTTATGGCGCTGCGCAGATCATCGCTGACAAGCTCGACCTGCAGAATGTCTATGAGGACTCCACCCTGGAGTGGCCCCAGGTCTCCTGGGAGGAGGTTGCAGAGAAGAATCCGGACGTGTTGATCCTGGGTGACCTGAGCCGACGCTGGGAGACTGTAGAAACTGGTGCGGAGAAGGTGGCGTTCTTGAAGAATCATCCAGTGACCAGGGAAATGGACGCGGTGAAGAATGAGCGCTTCATCTTCCTTTCCGGTGGTGGCATGGACCCCACCATCCGGCTGGTCGATGGCGTGGAGAAGGTCTCGGCAGGCCTGGATGAACTCGGACTGCGTTAGAAGCTTTCCTGGAGTGCAAGGCCCTTAGGAGCCGGAAGTGAAATCTGGCTTGCCAGCTCTTCTGGATGTGAGAATTTACTATAACGCCAGATATCGTGACCATTATCACCGGGGTGGGACGTTATGGGACTGGGTGTATCAGGGTGAGTTTCGGGCATCTGTACTGTTCAGGGCTTCGGTAGGGGGTGCCGGTACCCATGTGGGGGGAAGCGTCCTGTGGTGGTTGTGTCTTGCGGGGGAGTCTTTCTGGGGAGTGGTTATTAACCTCAGACTGCGGCACGGCAGGAAAAGATGACGATTTCCTCATGATTTGTGGCATATTGTTTTCTATCCAATGCCAAACCTGGGTGCACTCAGGTATGCCATTTTGAATCTGAACATGCATTAATATGCCATTAATATGCACAGACTGCCTTTTCTCCAAACTACCGGAGGGGGATATGTCTGAGTCGAACAAGGAGCGAGTTCACAAGTGACCGAATTGAGCAGGAACTTCGGGACCAGCCGACTGATCAACCGCTTTGACCATGAGCCTTATGCCTTTGCTTTCTCGGGTCAGGGTTTCAACTGGTTGAAGACTCTCCGCGCCGCTGTCGCCGCAGGTGCCGGTACCAACGTCCAGGAGATCGTCGGACGCGCACAGGAGCTACTGGCTCCGGTGGCTGATGAACTCGCAGGAACCTTCCCCTTTGGTTTCGACCCGGTCACATGGGCCAATGCCGTTGAGGCACCCACCTTTGACACCTCCCAGTCAGCCGTGAGCGTTCCGGGAATCTTCATCTCTCAGATCGCCACCCTTGATTCGCTTGAGGCGCAGCGTCTTGATGTGGAACAGGCTGTTGCCGCACTGGGGCATTCCCAGGGTGTGTTGGGTGTCCACCTGCTCAAGGACCTGACCCGTGCCGATGAACTCGTGGCACTGGCGCAGCTGATCGGTGCGGCCATCACCCGCACCGCCCGCATGACCGGTCTGATCGCCCAGGGCGAGAACAAACCGATGATCTCCCTCGCCGGCATTGACCGTGAACAGCTGCAGCAGGCCATTGACACCGCCTGTGCGGAAGTTCCAGAGGAAATCCGCCCCGTCATCGGTCTGCGCAATGCACGCGACACCTATGTTCTGGTGGGTCGCCCCGATGACAATGAGCGCGTGATCAGCGTGGTCAACGCCATGGCTGCCCGCGACCAGAAGGCTGTGGAGGACAAGCAGCGCGGTGGCTCTGCCTTCAGCCCGCGCATCACAGCTCTGGATGTTCAATCCGCTTTCCACCACCCGGCCATGTCCATGGCTGTGGAACAGACCGTCACCTGGGCCAAGGCCTGTGGACTGGACGGCGACATTGCCCGTGAAGTCGCTATGGATGTCCTGGTCAACCCTGTTGACTGGGTGGCCTCTGTCAATGAAGCACTGGATGCCGGTGCTCGCTGGATCCTCGATGTCGGCCCTGATGGAGGTGTGGTCGGTCTGACCCGTTCCATCCTCGCCGGCCGTGGCGCTGATTCCTTCGCCGTGTGTGACGCAGCAGGCCAGGCGAAGGTCTTTGATGCAGGCCTTGCCCCAGAACTGCCCACCGACTATGAGGAGTTCGCCCCTCAGGTGGAGATCGTCGACGGCACCCCACGACTGATCACCCGTTTCACCGAACTGACCGGTCGCAGCCCGATGATGCTCGCCGGCATGACCCCGACCACTGTTGACCCTGAGATTGTTGCCGCAGCTGCCAATGGCGGCCACTGGGCAGAACTTGCCGGTGGCGGACAGGTCACCCCGGAGATCCTGGACAGCAACATTGAGAAGCTGGGCACGCTGCTCCTCCCCGGCATCAACGCCCAGTTCAACTCCATGTTCCTGGATCCCTACCTGTGGAAGATGCAGATCGGCGGCAAGCGACTGGTGCCCAAGGCACGTGCCAATGGTGCACCACTGGATGGCATCATCATCACCGCCGGCATGCCGGAGAAGGATGACGCCGTAGCCCTGGTCAAGGAACTGCGCGATGGCGGTTTCCCATGGATCGCCTTCAAACCAGGCGCAGTCAAACAGGTCAAGGCTGTGCTGGCTGTGGCTCAGGAGATCCCGGAGATCCCCATCATCATCCAGGTCGAAGGTGGCATCGCCGGTGGACACCACTCCTGGGAAGATCTGGATGAACTCCTGATCAACACCTACGGTGATATCCGCGCCCTGGACAATGTTGTCCTCTGCGTCGGCGGTGGCATCGGTACTGCTGAGCGTGCTGCTGACTATGTCACCGGCACCTGGGCAAATGAGTACGGCCTGCCCAACATGCCTGTCGACGGCATCCTCGTGGGTACTGCCGCCATGGCCACCAAGGAGGCCACCACCTCCCAGTCCGTCAAGGAACTGCTGGTTGCCACCCAGGGATCCACTGAATGGGTTCCAGCCGGTGGCGCCAAAAATGGCATGGCCTCAGGCCGTTCCCAGTTGGGCGCAGACATCCATGAGATCGACAACTCCTTCGCCCGCGCAGGCCGACTACTTGATGAGGTCGCCGGTGATGAGAAGGCAGTGCAGGCACGTCGCCAGGAGATCATCGACGCCATCGGCAAGACCGCCAAGGTCTACTTCGGTGACCTTGGCACCATGACCTACCAGGAGTGGCTCAACCGCTACCTGGAACTTTCCGGACCGGTCAAGGGCGAATGGATCGACGCCTCCTGGGAGAATCGTTTCAACCAGATGTTGGAGCGTGCCGAGGCACGTCTGATCACCCAGGACCACGGCGAGTTCGAGCCCAGCTACTCCGGTGCAGGAAGCGTCGACAAGCTTGTTGCCGACCTCCCACATGCTGCAACAGACCTGCTCACCCCTGCAGATGTGGCCTGGTTCCTGGACCTGTGCCGCACCCCGGGCAAGCCGGTCAGTTTCGTGCCGGTCATCGACAAGGACGTGCGCCGTTGGTGGCGTTCGGACTCCCTGTGGCAGTCCCATGATGAACGTTTCGACGCCGACCAGGTCGCCATCATCCCCGGCGTCGCCGCGGTCGCCGGCATCACGCAGGCCAATGAACCAGTGGCTGACCTGCTGGACCGCTTCGTGGACGCCACCATCGCACGCATCGATGAGCACAACTCCCGCTCCCGCGACATCATGGGCAAGGTCTTGAGCTCACCCGGCACCTTCTGGGCCGGACGCAATGTTCCTTCCGTGGTGCACCGTCTGGGCGATGCCGATAAGTGGTCACGCACCGAATTTGAGGCCTTCCACGCCCCAACCGGTTCCACCCTGGTCTATGAGGACGCAGAGCATGCCCTGCTCACCGTCCCACTGGCCGGATCCACCGCCTTTGGCACCACCACTGACCTGAAGATCCGCTTCACCAGCCTGGGCGACGCACTGCCCAGTGCTGTTCCAGTGGTTACCCAGGACGATGCCGAAGCCGCCATGGGTGAGCTCACCCGCATCGCCGCCGGTGGCACCCTGGCCACCCTGGAAGATGGCACCGCTGTCTGGGACACCACCCTGGATGCCGGCATCATCGCTGACTATGACAATGTCACCGCAAGCCACCTGCCCTCCACCGTGACCCCGGCAGGCACTGCACCGGATGTACTGGTTGGTCGCGCCTGGCCGGCAGTCTTCGCCGCCGTGCAGTCCGCCGTGATCCCCGGAACTGATTCCGCCTCCGTAGTGGAAGGCATGCTTTCCCTGGTCCACCTGGAACACCACATCGTTCTCAAGACAGACCTACCCACCCAGGCGAACCTGCATGTCACCGCCACCGCCGATGAGGTCTCTGACACCTCCATGGGACGTGTCGTGGTTGTCCGCGCCCGCATCTTCGCCGATGACGTGGAGATCGCCACCCTATCCGAGCGTTTCGCCATCCGCGGACGCAATGGCAACGCTGTGGCACGCACCAACACCTCCACCCTGCCCACCACCATTGACACCCCACGCTCCCACCGTGCGGTGGCCAAGGTCGTGGCACCAGAGTCCATGCGCCCTTTCGCTGTGGTCTCCGGCGATCGTAACCCGATCCACGTCTCTGACACCGCCGCCTCCCTGGCAGGACTACCCGGGGTGATCGTCCACGGCATGTGGACCTCCGCCATCGGTGAACTCATCGCCGGCGCAGCTTTCAAGGATGGGCAGGAAGACACCCCGGCAGCGAAGGTCGTGGAATACACTGCCACCATGCTGGCCCCGGTCATGCCTGGTGAAACCATCGTGTTCAACGTGGAACGCTCCGCCGTGGACAATCGCCCAGGACACGGTGAGGTCCGCTCCATCACCGCCACCGTTGATGGCAACCTGGTGCTCACCGCCACCGCAGTCATGGCTGCACCCACCACCTTCTACGCCTTCCCAGGCCAGGGCATCCAGTCCCAGGGCATGGGTATGGAATCCCGCCGTAACTCCGCTGCCGCACGCGCCATCTGGGACCGCGCCGATGCACACACCCGCGACAAGCTCGGCTTCTCCATCCTGGAGATCGTGGAGAACAACCCACAGGAAGTCACCGTGGGTGGAGAGAAGTTCTTCCACCCGGACGGTGTGCTCTTCCTGACGCAGTTCACCCAGGTCGGCATGGCCACCCTGGGCGTGGCCCAGATCGCTGAGATGGGTGAAGCAGGAGCCCTTAACCAGCGTGCTTTCTTCGCCGGTCACTCCGTGGGCGAATACAACGCCCTGGCAGCCTATGCCGGTGTGCTCTCCCTGGAATCTGTCCTGGAGATCGTCTACCGTCGCGGCCTGACCATGCACCGCCTGGTTGAGCGTGATGAAAACGGCCTGTCCAACTATGGTCTGGCAGCACTGCGTCCGAACAAAATGGGACTCACCGCTGAGAACGTCTTTGATTATGTTGCCAGTGTGTCTGAGAAGTCCGGGGAATTCCTGGAGATCGTCAACTACAACCTGGCCGGCCTGCAGTACGCAGTCGCCGGAACCCAGGCTGGTCTTGGTGCACTCCGTGTCGACGCTGAGGATCGTGCCCCGGGCCAACGTGCCTTCATCATGATCCCGGGCATTGATGTCCCCTTCCACTCCTCCCGTCTGCGTGATGGTGTGGGTGCTTTCCGTGAGCACCTGGATTCCCTCATCCCAGCTGAGCTGGATCTGGATATCCTGGTTGACCGCTACATCCCGAACCTGGTGGCCCGCCCATTCGAGCTGACCGCTGACTTCGTGGCATCCATGGCTGAGGTTGTTGATTCCACGTACGTCAATGACATCCTCACGGACTTTGAGGCTGCAGCGGTGGATCAGCAGAAGCTGGCCCGCACCCTGCTCATCGAGCTGTTGGCCTGGCAGTTCGCATCGCCTGTGCGTTGGATTGAAACCCAGGACCTGCTCATCAACGGCCTGAAGGCTGAGCGCTTTGTGGAGGTCGGCGTTGGATCTGCCCCGACACTGGCCAATATGATGGGCCAGACCCTGCGTCTTCCGCAGTACCGCGATGCTGAGATCGAGGTCCTCAACATCGAGCGCGATCGCCCAGTGGTCTTTGCCACCGATGAGATCGTCCGTGAACTGGAAACCGAGGACACCTCTGCTGCAACGGCAGACACCCCGGCCACCGAGCCAACCGCACAGGTTGCCGCCACCGCTGTACCGGCGGCCACCCCGGCCGCTGCTGTCGGCGGCCCACGCCCGGATGATATCGAGTTCACCCCGGCTGACGCCACCGAGATGCTCATCGCCATCTGGACCAAGGTCCGCCCGGACCAGATGGGTGCCACCGATTCCATCGAGACCCTCGTTGAGGGGGTCTCCTCCCGCCGAAACCAGCTGCTGCTGGATCTGGGTGTGGAATTCGGACTGGGTGCCATCGATGGTGCCGCCGATGCAGAACTGGGTGATCTCAAGGTCACCGTGTCCAAGATGGCCAAGGGGTACAAGGCTTTCGGGCCAGTCCTGACAGATTCTGCTGCTGATGCCCTGCGCCGTATCACCGGACCAACCGGCAAGCGCCCTGCCTACATTGCAGATCGTGTGACCGGCACCTGGGAACTGGGACAGGGCTGGGCTGACCACGTTGTCGCCGAGGTTGTCATCGGGACCCGCGAGGGTGCTTCCCTGCGTGGTGGCGACCTGGCGACCTTGCCCACCGGTGATCTGGATGGGCTTATCGACGCCGCCGTCGCCGCCGTCGCAGCCCGCCAGGGTGTAACCATCTCCCTGCCTTCCACAGGTGGCACCGGTGGTGGGGGAGTCGTGGACTCCGCCGCACTGGGCGAGTTTGCTGAGCAGGTCACCGGTAAGGCCGGTGTCCTGGCAGCAACTGCACGCACCATCCTGGCCCAGCTGGGACTGGACGCACCTGTCCAGGCAGCACTGGATGAAACCGATTCCGACAACCAGCTCTATGAGCTGGTCTCCCGTGAACTGGGCTCTGATTGGCCCCGCCAGGTTGCACCGAGCTTCGATGCTGAGCGCGTTGTCCAACTGGATGACCGTTGGGCTTCCGCGCGTGAGGATCTCACCCGCGTAGCCCTGGGTGAAATTGATGCTGCTGATCTTGATGTCACCGGTGCCGGTGAGGCAGTGGCAGCACAGGCTGAGTTCTTCGGCCTGAAGGACCTGGCTGCACAAGCCCGCGACACCAGCGCACTGGAATACGCCGATGATGTGGCGGTGGTGACCGGTGGTTCACCGAACTCGATCGCTGCTGCGGTTGTCGAAAAGCTCCTGGCAGGGGGCGCCACCGTCGTGGCCACCACCTCCAGCCTGAACCACGCACGCCTGGAATTCTACAAGGATCTCTACGCACGTTCCGCACGCGGCACAGCTGCCCTCTGGGTGGTTCCCGCCAACCTGAGCTCCTACTCTGATCTGGATGCGATTGTGGAATGGGTCGGCTCTGAGCAGACCGCCACCGTCAACGGTGCCTCCAAGCTGATCAAGCCAGCTCTGGTCCCGACCCTGCTGTTCCCCTTCGCCGCACCACGTGTGTCCGGTTCCATGGCGGATGCCGGTCCACAGGCTGAGACCCAGATGCGTCTGCTGCTGTGGTCCGTTGAGCGCCTCATCGCAGGTCTGGCACCACTGGGCGCTGACACCCACATCGGACACCGTCTGCATGTGGTTATCCCAGGTTCCCCGAACCGTGGACGCTTCGGTGGCGACGGTGCTTATGGTGAATCCAAGGCTGCGCTGGATGCCGTGGTCACCCGCTGGCATGCTGAGCAGGGCGCTTGGGGTGGCAACACCTCCCTGGTCCACGCCCACATCGGTTGGGTCCGTGGCACCGGCCTGATGGGTGGCAATGACCCACTCGTGGCCGCCGCGGAAGAAGCTGGCGTGGAAACCTACTCCACCGAGGAGATCGCCGAGAAGCTGGTTTCCCAGGTTTCTGAGTCCGCTCGTGCTGAGGCCGCAACCTCCCCAATCACCGTCGACTTCACCGGTGGACTGGGCGAATCCGATATCAACCTCGCAGAAATGGCTCGTGCACTGGAGCAGGCTCCAGCTGAGGTGGCTGAAAAGCCACGCACCATCGCGGCACTGCCCACCCCATACCGTCCGGTCATCCAGACCACCCCGGATTTCCAGGGGCAGGTCACCCAGTCCCTCGAGGAGATGGTGGTCATCGTCGGTGCCGGCGAGCTGGGCCCACTGGGCTCTGCACGTACGCGTTTCGACGCCGAACTCTCCGGTTCCCTCTCCGCTGCCGGAGTCATCGAACTTGCCTGGACCATGGGCCTGATCCACTGGGATGAGGATCCGAAGCCAGGTTGGTACGACGCCTCCGATGACGCGGTCGCCGAAGAGGACATCTTCGACCGCTTCCATGATGAAGTCATGGGACGCATCGGTGTGCGCAAGTACAATGACATGCCGGAATACGGCATGTTCGACAACTTCGCACCGGAGCTGACCACCGTCTACCTGGATCATGATCTGACCTTCAGTGTCGGTTCCCGCGATGAGGCACAGACCTTCGTCTCCTCCGAACCAGAACTGACCGTGGCCTCCTATGACGCAGCCGCTGAGGAATGGAAGGTCACCCGCAAGGCAGGTTCCGCGATCCGCGTGCCACGCCGCATGGCCATGACCCGCTTTGTTGGTGGCCAGGTGCCACAGGACTTCGATCCAGCAGTCTGGGGCATCCCAGCCGACATGATCGACAACCTGGACACCGTTGCCCTCTGGAATATCGTCTGCACCGTGGACGCCTTCCTCTCTGCAGGTTTCACCCCTGCTGAGCTGCTGGCTTCCGTGCACCCGGCACGCGTGTCCTCCACCCAGGGCACCGGCATGGGCGGCATGGAATCCCTGCGTGGCATCTACGTGGACCGCATCCTGGCAGAACCACGTGCCAATGACGTCCTCCAGGAAGCCCTGCCCAACGTTGTGGCAGCCCACGTCATGCAGTCCTACGTCGGTGGCTACGGCCAGATGATCCACCCGGTGGCAGCCTGTGCCACAGCAGCGGTGTCCGTGGAGGAGGCACTGGATAAGATCCGCGTGGGCAAGTCCGACTTCGTGGTCTCCGGTGGCTTTGACGCCCTGTCCGTTGAGGGCATCACCGGCTTCGGCGACATGGCAGCAACCGCTGATTCCGCCGGCATGGAAGCACAGGGCATTGAACACAAGTTCTTCTCCCGTGCCAATGACCGCCGCCGCGCAGGCTTCATCGAATCTGAAGGTGGCGGCACCATCCTGCTGGCACGTGCCTCCCTGGCCGCCGACATGGGTCTGCCAGTGCTTGGTGTGATCGGCTTCGCCGAGTCCTTTGCAGATGGTGCACACACCTCCATCCCGGCTCCTGGCCTGGGTGCACTGGGTGCAGCACGTGACGGGGTGGATTCCCGCCTGTCCGTGGCACTGCGTGAGGTAGGTGTTGTGGCGGATGAGATTTCCATCCTGTCCAAGCACGACACCTCCACCAACGCCAATGATCCAAATGAGTCTGATCTGCACGAAAGAATCGCAGCAGCGATCGGCCGTACCTCCGGCAACCCGCTGTATGTGATCTCCCAGAAGACACTGACTGGCCACGCCAAGGGTGGTGCCGCAGCATTCCAGCTGATCGGCCTGACCCAGGTGCTGCGCTCCGGACAGGTTCCTGCCAACCGTGCTCTGGACTGTGTGGATCCTGTGCTGTCCAAGCATGAACACCTGGTCTGGCTGCGCAAGCCACTGGACCTGTTCTCCAAGGCACCGAAGGCCGGTCTGGTCACCTCCCTCGGTTTCGGACACGTCTCCGCCATGGTGGCCGTGGTTCACCCGGATGCCTTCTATGAAGCAGTCCGTGTGGAGCGTGGTGCCGAAGCAGCCGACGCTTGGCGTGAAGCTGCGCTTGCCCGCGAAGAAGCCGGCCTGCGACGCATCGTCGCCGGCATGCACGGTGGAGTGCTCTACGAGCGCCCCGCCGAACGCAACCTCGGTGTCCACGGCGACGCAGCCAAGGAAGTTGAAGCAGCGGTGCTGCTCGACTCCCGCGCAAGGCTTGTCGACGGTATCCTCGACCCAGCAGGTTCTGAGAAGTAATCCCAGCTAGAAGTGCATAAACCCGCCTGGTTCGGCAGTGTTTACATACTGTTGGACTGGGCGGGTTCGGCGTATCATGGACATATCAGAATGGGGGGGGATATGGAGGAGAAGATCGCCTTCGCAGATGCAGACCTAGTCTTGGCCGGGCATGAGACCATGGATCCTGATCTGTGCGCTGTGGTGGAAGACTTCGCCCATGAGCAGATAAGCGTTGATGATGCGATCGCAACAATCAGATCACATATTCAGGGCAATGACTAGCAGGCATGTTTTCCGTACCTGGGATGATTACTTACATCGCAGGTACAACTGTTTTGAGAAACAAGCTGAGCTCTGCTGTGAACCCTCATGGGGAATCTGATGGAACCAGGCTGAGACAGATGGAAGAGGCGATCGGGGCGCTTCGTATTCAGGAGCTGCCTGAATAACCAACCGAAGACAACTTCGGCTAGGCGCATATGAAAGCTATTCATAGAGGACATCTACGAGTGGGCTGGCCAGGAACGGGTGGCATCTACAGATCGTTTTATGGTCAAGGATGGGCAGTCCTATTATCTGGCAGGACCTGCACTGACAGAAGCTGCAGAGAAACAATACCGGTTACTGGCGCAGAAGAATTATCTTCTGGGGTTGGATCGGGATGATTTTGTGGCCGCCCGTTTCCATAGCCAGGACAGCGGGGACAACACTCGATTGGTGCAGGTGCTGGGAGAGATCATCGTAGGCTAGGGGACTTTTGCTTAGCTTGTTGAGCTCAATCTATTGACACGGTTTCCGCATTGTGAAGGTTGATCAATGGGGGTGTGTTATGTGGCTATTATGGTGCATCTTTAAGAAGGTGGGGGTAGTAGTGTCCTGTGTGTGATCTATGGTTATACTCGAACACCTGAACTAACTATTTG
>NZ_CALZFS010000089.1 GCF_945649885.1 uncultured Corynebacterium sp.
GCCATCACCCATGCCTGGAGCCTTCTGACCAACTCAGTGGAAAAGGGCGGTTATGGCCTGGATCCGGAGCGTCTCTGGGTCACCGTGTACCTGGATGATGATGAGGCTGCAGAAATCTGGGAGAAGAAGATCGGTGTTCCAGCCGAGCGCATCCAGCGCCTGGGTATGGAGGACAACTACTGGTCCATGGGTGTCCCGGGACCATGCGGACCCTGCTCAGAGATCTACTATGACCGTGGCCCCAAGTATGGCCAGGAGGGTGGCCCGGCTGTTGATGACGGCCGTTACCTAGAGATCTGGAACCTTGTCTTCATGGGCAAGGAACGCGGCAAGGGCCTGGGCAAGGACAACTTCGAGATCATCGGTGATCTTCCCAAGAAGAATATTGATACCGGCATGGGTGTCGAGCGTGTTGCCTGCCTCCTCCAGGGTGTGGAGAACGTCTACGAGACCGACCTGCTGCGTCCTGTCATCGATGTAGCTGAAACCCTCACCGGCACCGCCTACGGAAAAGACACCACCAGCGATATCCGCTTCCGTGTCATCGCCGACCATTCCCGCACCGGCATGATGCTCATCCTCGATGGCGTCACCCCGGGCAATGAGGGACGCGGCTACATCCTGCGTCGTCTGCTTCGCCGCATCATCCGTTCCGCCCGTCTGCTCGGTGCCACCGGTGAGACCATGGAGAAGTTCATGAACACCATCATGGACACCATGACCCCGTCCTACCCAGAGATCGCCGAGAACCGCGAGCGCATCCTGCGGGTGGCCATCACGGAAGAACGTGCCTTCCTCAAGACTCTCGTGTCCGGAACCCACCTCTTTGAAGAGGCTGCCTCCTCCATCAAGTCCTCCGGAAGCTCCACCGTCGCCGGTGCACAGGCCTTCGCCCTGCACGACACCTACGGTTTCCCGATCGACCTGACTCTGGAGATGGCTGCAGAAGCAGGTCTCGAGGTTGACGTTGCGGGCTTCGAATCCCTCATGGCTGAGCAACGCTCCCGTGCCAAGGCTGACAGCCAGGCCAAGAAGCACGGCCACGCCGACCTGTCCATCTACCGCGAGTGGGTGGACAATGACCCCACCGTCTTCACCGGTTTCGAGGAACTGCAGTCACAGTCTCGCGTCCTCGGCCTGCTCAGCGATGGTGCCAAGGTAAATGAGGCAGCGCAGGGTCAGGAGGTTGAGGTCATCCTCGATCAGTCCCCGCTCTACGCAGAATCCGGTGGACAGCTCGGTGACCGTGGTCAGATCACCATGGGCGACACCGTCCTGGATATTCAGGATGTCCAGAAGATCGGCAAGAAGCTCTGGGTCCACAAGGCCGTGGTGGCCAATGGTGGACTCGCTGTGGGCGATGAAGTCGTGGCAGCCGTCGATAAGCAGTGGCGCCATGCCGCACGCCAGGCACACACCGCAACCCACTTGATCCACTCCGCACTGCGTCAGGTTCTTGGACCAACCGCTGTTCAGGCAGGTTCCATGAACAAGCCGGGTTACCTGCGCTTCGACTTCAACTACACCGATCAGCTCACCCCTGAGCAGATCGCACAGATCCAGACCATCACCAACGAGGCTGTGGACACCGACTGGGCCGTCAACACCGTGGAAACCTCCCTCGAAGAGGCCAAGGCCATGGGTGCGATGGCACTGTTCGGTGAAAACTACGGCGATACGGTCCGCGTGGTCGAGATCGGTGGACCATTCTCCATGGAGCTGTGTGGCGGTACCCACGTGGCGCATTCCTCCCAGATCGGCCCTGTGACCCTCCTGGGTGAGTCCTCCATCGGTTCCGGCGTCCGCCGCATCGAGGCCTACTCCGGCCTGAACTCCTTTAACTACCTGTCCAAGGAACGTGCACTCGCTGAAGTTCTGGCCAGCTCCTTGAAGACTCCTTCCGAGGAACTGCCCGAGCGCATCGCCCAGCTGCTGGACAAGCTCAAGGTGGCGGAGAAGGAGATCGACGCCCTGCGTCGCAAGGAACTCGCCGCCAAGTCCGATAAATACCTGGCGCAGGCTGAGGAGATCAACGGTGTGCGTGCCGTTCTGGTCCGCATCCAGGATGGTGTGGAAGCCGGGGACCTGCGTACGCTTGCCACCACCCTGCGCGACAAGCTCAGCAGCGGGGAAGGCCTTGTCATCGTGGCCTCCCGTTCCGCTGACGGCACCAAGGTGCCATTCGTGGCCGGTGCCACCAAGGAGGCTGTCGCTCATGGCGTGCACTCCGGCAACCTGATCAAGCTGATCGGTTCCTACATTGATGGACGCGGTGGCGGAAAGCCGGATATGGCACAGGGCTCCGGCACCAATGCCGATGCCCTGGATGCGGCCTTCAACGCCGTCCGCTCTGAGCTGGAAAACCTGTAGCCTCAACCAACCCGCGGGATTCAAGAAACCTGGTGAGTTGAAAAGACCGGGGTCTTCTTAGATAAGAGGGCCCCGGTTCTTCAGTTCTACCGGGGGTTGGACAGCCCCCTGATGCGTCACCGCTTCAGAAATCCGACTAGATTGATGTGCAATGAGACACACTGCGCTAAATGGGTTCACAACGCAGACTCAGAAGAAAGGTCACCCTTAACCTGATGAAGGTCACCCCAGACACCCCTGGACTTGATGATCCGGGGCCAGGCCGACGCCTGGGATTGGATGTCGGCACTGTGAGGATCGGCGTGGCGGTATCCGACCGCGATGCCAGCCTTGCCATGCCTGTAGAAACCGTTCCCAGGGAATCCGGACTCAAAGGTCCCGATAAAGGCGATATTGACCGGCTCCTGGCCATTATTGATGGATACCAGGTGGTGGAGGTCATCGTCGGTTTACCCCGGGACCTCCAGGGCCATGGTTCCGCCAGTGTGAAACAGGCCAAGGAGATTGCCTTTCGTATCCGCCGCCGGTTAAACAGCGGTAGTCGTGATGTCAGAGTCAGACTGGGTGATGAAAGGCTCACCACGGTGGTGGCCACCCAGGCACTGCGGGCATCTGGGGTCAGTGAGAAGGCCGGCCGTAAGGTCATCGACCAGGCGGCAGCGGTGGAGATCCTGCAATCCTGGCTTGATGGTCGAGCTGCAGCACGTGAAGGACAAGAAGACACCGATGAGAGAAGGGAAACCTCCCACGATGACCAATAAGGCAAAGGGGTCCAGCATGGGGTCCGCTAAGAAACGACGAATGGAACCTGTGTATGTGAAAAGGCGCCAGCGTTTCCTCGCAGTGGTCATCGCAGCACTGATCCTCATCATCGGCGCTGTTATCTACATCGGGGTAGCTACCTCGAACAAGGAAAACACCGTCAATGACTTTGCAGGCTCCGGCAATGGCATGGTCCAGCTGGTGGAGATCCCGGAAGGGTCCTCCATGTCCCAGCTTGGACCTGAGCTTGAAGAGCGAGGCATCGTTGCTACCAATGCTGCTTTCCAGACAGCGGCAACAGCAAACCCGGATGCAGGAAACATTCTGCCGGGCTTCTACCGTCTTCAGGAGGAGATGAGTGGAGCTTCAGCAGTGGCAGCATTACTGGATCCTGCGAACCAGGTGGAATTGGTTGATATCTATGGTGGCGCAACGTTGATGGATGTCACCGTCGTTGGTGGCAACACCCGTGCGGGCATCTACTCACAGATCGCCCAGGTCACTTGCACCGAAGGCTCCACCAGCTGCATCAGTGTAGAGGAGCTGCAGGATGTTGGAGCCAACACTGCTCCGGCAGAACTCGGTGTGCCTGAGTGGGCAGTCGCCGCTGTAGAAGCCCGTGGCGATGATCCCAAGCGACTTGAAGGTCTCATCCTGCCGGGCCGTTATGTGGTCAACCCATCTGCGGATGCCCAGGGTATTCTCACCGACCTGATCACCCGTTCGGCCACCAGCTTGGAGGAATCCGGCATCGTCCCCCGTGCCGAAGCCATCAACCTGACCCCCTATGAACTGCTCAACGCGGCATCACTGATTGAGCGTGAAGCACCAGCCGGTGACTTTGACAAGGTGGCACGTGTAATCCTCAACCGCTTGGAAGAGCCGATGCGCCTGCAGTTTGACTCCACCGTCAACTATGGACTCTCCGAGGTTGAGGTGGCCACCACCGATGCTGACCGTGAAGCTGTGACCCCATGGAACACCTATGCCATGGATGGTCTCCCGGAAACCCCGATCGCAGCAGTATCCATGGAAGCACTTCATGCCATGGAAAACCCTGCGGAAGGCGACTGGCTGTACTTTGTCACCGTCGACGTTGATGGCACCACCGTCTTCAACGACACCTTTGAACAACACCAGGAAGACACCATGCGCGCACTGGACAGTGGCGTGCTGGACAGTAACCGCTAGGTAGAGGACAACAACAGTGACTGAACAGATTTCACCGCAGAGCACACCGGAACTGACACCCGAGGTTACGCACCGCGCGGCGGTGCTCGGCCAGCCGATTGGGCATTCCCTCTCACCGATCCTGCACAATGCCGGCTATGCGGCGCTGGGTCTGGATCATTGGGAGTACAAGCGCTTTGAATGCGATGCTGAGTCACTGCCTGCACTTGTGAATGGGGCTGATGAGACCTACCGCGGTTTCTCCGTGACCATGCCGGCGAAGTTCGCAGCACTGGAGTTTGCTGATGAAACAACTGAGCGTGCCCGACAGATTGGTTCGGCTAACACACTGGTGCGCACAGATGCCGGATGGCGTGCCGATAACACTGATGCGGATGGCATCAAGGGCGCCCTGGGAGAACTCTTGGGGGGTGGTGCGCTCACCGGCCAGCGGGCCGTTGTGGTTGGTGGTGGCGGTACGGCACGCCCTGCCGTGTGGGCTCTGCTGGAAGCAGGCGTGGCACATATCACTGTGATCAACCGTAGCGATCGCACAGCTGAGCTGGCACCACTTTTCGACACCTCCAATACCACCTTGTCCTATGCTCCTCTCGATGGTGCTCTGGAAGCTGAAACCAAGGCTGCCGCCGTGCTCATCTCGGCTGTACCATCAGCCGGCATCCTCGGTCTGGAGGAACAGCTGGCCCATGCACCTGTGCTGGATGTGATCTACGATCCCTGGCCCACGCCACTGGTATCTGTCGCCCGTTCCCGGGGGATTGCCGCTGTGGGCGGACATGTCATGCTGGCATGTCAGGCCTATGGCCAGTTCGAGCAGTACACAGGCGAATCTGCACCACAGGAGGCCATGAGGGCAGCGCTGGAAGCATCATTGGCGTTCACCTCTTAGAACCATAATTTTAAATATTCTCTGACATCCAGGGAACCGGGGACCATGCACTGACAGTCAAACAGTGCATGGTCCTTTTCATCTTCACCCAGGCATTCGTGGTCTGGGTCGCGTTCCTCATGGCGTGGGATATCTGTACCCGCCGCCTTCCTGATCACCTGACCCTGCCGGGTGCGGCAGTCATCGGCCTATGGGCACTGGCGGTGGAACCCCGGCTGCTCATCGGAGGCATGGGATGGTTCCTGCTGTATCTGGTGTCCGCCGGGGTGATGGGAGGCATCGGTGGCGGAGACATCAAGTTCTCACTGGGGTTGGGTACGGTCGCGGCAGCCGGGGGCACACAGGCCTGGATGATCGCGGTGGTGGGGGCATCATTGTTCACAATCATGTTGGCGGTCATTCTGGCCGCAGTATATTCGCATCCACGCATGGGGGAGAGGGTTGATCGGAGGGTGCCGCATGGTCCGGGCATGGGGATCGCCACCTGCGGTGCACTGATGCTGAGTTATGCACTGTGAAGCACCTAAATTATCTCACCTGGTGGGATAGGGAGGGCTGTTTGAGGATTGTTTGTCTCTCCATGCGATAATGCTAGACATGCTTCGATGGACTACAGCAGGTGAATCCCACGGCCAGGCATTGATTGCCACAGTTGAGCACATGCCGGCCGGTGTGCCCGTGACCAAGGATGAGGTCTCCTATCAACTCGCCCGACGCCGACTCGGCTATGGCCGCGGCGCACGGATGAAATTTGAACAGGATGAACTGACCTTCCTCACCGGCATCCGCCACGGCCGCACCCTCGGCAGCCCGATTGCCGTGATGATCGGCAACACCGAGTGGGACAAGTGGACCACCATCATGTCCTCAGACGCACTGGACATGGATGATCCGGACAATGTGGCAGCCATGTCTTCTGGACGTGGTGCAAAACTGACCCGCCCACGCCCAGGGCATGCAGACTTTGCCGGCATGCTGAAGTACGGCTTCGATGATGCCCGCAATGTTCTTGAACGTTCCTCTGCCCGGGAAACTGCAGCTCGCGTGGCAGCAGCCACCATTGCCCGCTCCTTCCTGCGCGAAGCCCTCGGTGTAGAGGTGCTCTCCCACGTGGTGTCCATTGGTCGTTCCACCCCTTATGAGGGACCAGACCCAACCTTCGCCGACATCACCGCCATTGATGAGTCCCCGGTGCGTTCCTTCGGTGAGGACGCCGAGAAATCCATGATCGCTGAGATCGAGTCGGCAAAGAAATCTGGCGACACCCTCGGCGGCATCGTTGAGGTCATCGTGGAAGGTCTCCCCATTGGTCTGGGCTCCCACATCTCTGGCGACGACCGACTGGACGCCCAGCTGGCCGGTGCCCTCATGGGCATCCAAGCCATCAAGGGGGTTGAGGTCGGCGATGGCTTCGAGGAAGCCCGTCGTCGTGGTTCTGAAGCCCATGATGAGATGGTCCGGGATGACAATGGTGTGTACCGCACCACCAACCGTGCCGGTGGCATTGAAGGCGGCATGACCAACGGGGAAACCCTGCGGGTCCGTGCTGCCATGAAGCCGATCTCCACTGTGCCACGTGCACTCAAGACCGTGGATATGGCCAGCGGCAAGGCAGCCACCGGAATCCACCAGCGCTCTGATGTCTGTGCTGTCCCAGCTGCAGGTGTTGTTGCAGAAGCCATGGTGGCTCTGGTGCTCGCACGTGCGGTCCTAACCAAGTTCGGTGGCGATTCCCTTGAAGAAACCAAGTGCAATATCGACTGTTACCTGGAGCGTCTGAACAAACGGATGGAGTTCAACGACGGTGAATAACTCCTCAGGTCCCATTGCTGTTCTGGTTGGCCCACCCGGTGCCGGCAAGTCCACGATCGGTCGGCGTCTGGCACACGCATTGGGAGTAGAGCTTGTTGATAGCGATGAACTCATTGAGGTAGCCATGGGCAAGGCCTGCGGAGAAGTATTCAGTGAACTGGGCGAGCCCGCATTCCGCGAGCTGGAGGCACACCATGTAGCCGAGGCTCTTCACCACGATGGTGTGGTGAGCCTGGGAGGTGGCGCAATCCTCACTGAATCCACCCGGAAACTGCTGAAAGAGCATGACGTGGTGTGGATTGATGTGTCCGTCGCGGAAGGCATCCGCCGTACCGCGGGGGAGCGCACCCGTCCGGTTCTGAAGGCGGCAAATCCGGAAGAGCACTACCGTAATCTCCTGGAAACACGTCGACCTTACTACCAGGAGGTGTCCACGTTCCGCGTGCGCACCAATTCCCGTAGTCCACAACAGGTGGTAGCTGAAGTTCTCCACCACCTGGAAAACGAATAGATTCCCACCAGTTCCTTCACCGGCGGTCAGCTGTTTAATCGCTGGACAACCTTCTGAAAGGCATCCTGAACGTGAGCACCAACATTTTTGATACCGTCAGCGTCAACGGCGCATCCCCCTATGATGTCGTCATCGGTACAGACCTGACTCCGCTCATCGTTGAGCATGCCAAGGACTCAGGTGCCGCCCAGGTGGCCTTGCTGCATCAGCCCGCGCTGGCAGAGGTTGCTGCGGAGATCGATGCAGCCCTGCAGGCTACCGGCCTGAGGGTGTTGCACCTCGAGGTTCCAGACGCTGAGGCTGGAAAGTCGCTTGCCGTAGCCGGTGAATGCTGGGACAAGCTGGGCGACGCCGCCTTCGGCCGCCGTGACATCATCATCGGTATCGGTGGCGGAGCAGCCACGGACCTCGCTGGTTTCGTGGCAGCCGCATGGATGCGTGGCGTCCGCGTGATCCAGGTACCCACGACGGTCTTGGGCATGGTGGATGCCGCCGTCGGTGGCAAAACCGGCATCAACACAGCGTCTGGTAAGAACCTCGTCGGTGCCTTCCATGAACCGGATGCGGTGTTCATTGACCTCAACCGCGTGCTGACCCTTCCGGATGAGGAGATCATTGCCGGATCCGCTGAAATCATCAAAACCGGATTCATCGCCGATGAGGAGATCCTGCGCCTCTACGAATCAGACCCGGCAGCTTGTCTGAAGAAAGAGGTGGAGGGTTCCCACCTCCCAGAACTCATCGCGCGTTCCGTACGGGTGAAGGGTAGCGTGGTCAGCGCTGACCTCAAGGAATCCAACCTCCGCGAGATCCTCAACTACGGCCACACCTTCGCCCATGCGGTGGAACTGCGTGAAGATTTCACCTGGCGCCACGGCAATGCGGTGGCGGTGGGAACGATGTTCATCGCCCACCTCTCCCATGACCTGGGCCTTATCGACGCCGCCTTGTTGGAACGCCACCGTGTGATCCTGCAGGCGATCGGTCTGCCGACGACCTATGAGGCAGGTGCCTTCGAGGAACTCTACGAAGGCATGACCCGCGACAAGAAGAACCGTGATGGACACATCCGCTTTGTCGCACTCAAGGATGTCGGAGATGTCACTCGCATTGAAGGCCCCACCCGTGAAGAACTGGTCCGTGCCTACGAGGCCATCAGCAGCTAACCACCGCTTTAGCAGGATAAGGAAACTAACACGCATGCATGTTCTGGTGATCAACGGACCCAACCTCAACCGTCTAGGTAAACGACAGCCGGAGGTCTATGGCTCCACCACACTGGCTGATGTGGAAACCATGGTGCGTACACGGGCAGAGGCGCTGGCTGTGGAGGTCAGCTTCGTCCAATCCAACCACGAAGGTGAGCTGATCGACGCCGTCCACAATGCGGCTGATCAGGGTTGGGCGATCATCATCAACCCCGGTGGATTCACCCACACTTCGGTGGCATTACGCGACGCTCTGGCAGAGATTGCCGACGGCACAGGCTTCGTGGAAGTACATATATCTAATGTTCATGCCCGTGAACCTTTCCGGGCCCACAGCTACCTGTCACCGATTGCGCGCGGCGTCATCGCTGGTCTAGGAGTCAAGGGCTATGAACTGGCCCTGGAATACCTGGCTTCAGAGAAAGCCTGACACACCCGCTCTTTGGCAAATGCTCTCCTCGGCGTGATTCTCGTACTAAATTGGCTATAACCTTTGAGTAAAAATGCAGAGACAAGTTTCTCCGCGCCGTCCATCCCTCAAAGTGATGGTGGCAGCGGGGGAGAAGGAGCGATACACATGGCTTTGGCTGATACACGTTTTGCTACCCGCAGGCGAGCACTCGCTGCCAAGCTGGCAGCCCAGAGGATTGACTCGATTCTGGTGACTAGCCCGATCCACGTCCGCTATCTCAGTGGTTTTACCGGATCAAACGGTGCACTGCTCCTGAATAAGGATCTGTCTGCACGGATCTGCACCGATGGACGCTATGTCACTCAGATCGCTGAAGAAGTCCCGGATATTGAGGCGCTGATTGAACGCACCTCAGCCACCTCACTGCTGGCGACCGTCGAAGGCCCCCGCCGCGTGGCATATGAGGCACAACAGACCACAGTGGCCCAGCTTGAGAGCTACCAGGAGGTTCGCGGGGAAGATGTGCAGTTGATTCCTGTCTCCGGCAACGTGGAGGCCATCCGTCTGCGCAAGGACCCCTTTGAACTGGACCGTCTCCGTGAGGTGGCGGCACTGGCATCCCAGGCATTTGAAGATGTGCTGGCTGCTGGTGAACTTGCTGAAGGTCGTTCCGAACGTCAGGTTGCGGCTGATCTCGAGTACCGCATGCGCATGCTCGGCGCAGAACGCACCAGCTTTGACACCATCGTGGCTTCTGGCCCGAACTCCGCAAAGCCACACCACAACGCCGGAGACCGCGTCATTCAGCGTGGTGACTTGGTCACCCTCGATTTCGGTGCACATGCCCGTGGATTCAACTCCGATATGACCCGCACCCTGATCATGGGTGAGGCGGGAGATTTTGAAACCGAGATCTATGACGTGGTTTTGCGTGCCCAGCTTGCTGGTGTGGAAGCTGCCTACGCAGGCACCGAACTCGTGGATATTGACAAGGCTTGTCGCTCGGTCATTGAAGATGCAGGTTATGGCGAGTACTTTGTGCACTCAACCGGCCATGGCGTCGGCCTTGAGGTTCATGAGGGACCATCAGCCTCGAAGACCTCCGTCGGGGTCCTCGAAGAGGGTTCCACACTCACCATTGAGCCGGGAATTTATGTTCCTGGCAAAGGCGGCGTCCGCATTGAAGATACCTTGATCATCACTCACGGAGCACCGGAAATCATCACCAAGGTGAGTAAGGACCTCCGCGTGGTGTAATCTAGGTTAGCTAATCGTCCTCATCCCTTGGCAGGGCCCCTCAGGGGCCTTTTGGATGAGAGGCGCCCACTACGCAAAACAAGGGAGATCATAAGCGTGGCATCTACCGCTGATTTCAAGAACGGTCTTGTACTCAAGGTCGACGGCAAGCTGCAGCAGATCGTTGAATTCCAGCACGTCAAGCCGGGCAAAGGCCCAGCATTCGTGCGCACCAAGCTGAGGGACGTTGTCACCGGAAAAAACGTTGACAAGACCTGGAACGCAGGTGTCAAGGTTGAGACCGCAACTGTTGATCGCCGCGACATGACCTACCTGTACAACGACGGTAACTCTTTCGTTGTCATGGATGATCAGAACTACGAGCAGTTTGAGCTGAGCCCTGAAGCCTTCGGCGACGCTGGCCGCTTCCTGCTTGAAAACATGCGCGTCCAGGTGTCCTTCCACGAAGGTGAAGCCCTCTTCGCTGAGCTGCCTGTATCCGTGGATCTGCGTGTCGAGCACACCGATCCGGGTCTGCAGGGTGACCGCTCCACCGGTGGCAGCAAGCCAGCAACCCTGGAGACCGGCGCCGAGATCCAGGTCCCGCTGTTCATCGAGACCGGTAACGTTCTCAAGGTGGACACCCGCGACGGTTCCTACCTTTCCCGCGTCAACAACTAAGATTCTTTAAAGAATTTCCAGTACCACCCCGAAAAGTTATCTGCCTGCAGTTACGCCGGAGGATAGCTTTCACCATTTGAACAGGAACTAAGAACTCAACGTGAGTGAGAGTCGACAAGGCTATAAGCGCCATGGATCCCGCTACAAGGCACGCCGTCGTGCCGTGGACATCCTCTTCGAGGCAGAGTCCCGTGATGTGGACCCAGTAGCGATCATCGATGACCGCCGGAAACTATCCCGTGCCATCGAACCCGCCGTTGCCCCGGTGGCTGAATACACCGAAGCCATCATCAACGGCGTAGCCGTCGAACTCGATGCCATTGATGTGTTCCTCTCCGAGCACATCGCAGAGACCTGGGTTCTGGAGCGACTCCCCTCAGTCGACCGTGCAGTACTGCGCGTTGCCTGCTGGGAAATGATCTACAACCCGGATGTTCCTGTCACCACCGCTGTCGTGGAAGCTGTCGAGATCGCATCGCAGTACTCCACCGACAATGCCAGTGCGTATATCAACGCCACTCTTGACGGCATGGCAGCCAAGATCGACATACTGCGTGAACGCGCTACCGGTCCACAGGCCGTCATCGCTGGTCAAGAATCTCTCATCGATGATGAAGACGACAGCAACGACGATATCCCGGTTGCACCATGGGATGACTCCATCGATGCTGTTGACCCTGATGGAAGTGGGGAAGAGGTCGGGGAAGAGGTCAGCGAGCAGGAGCCAACTCCGGATCCTATCGTTGAGCAGCCAGCCTCTGAAGCAATACCTGCTTCCGAGGAAGCTGTTGCTGAAGACACCACTGAGGCAGAAAGCAAGTAGCCTCCTTCCCAGCTGGGAACAGAACTGAGGCCTTCTCACCTCCGAATTTCCTCGGAGGCGAGAAGGCCTCAGTTCTGTTTATCAACCAGGATGATTAGTCCGTGGCGTATTCCTCGGCTGCCTGCTCCACAGC
>NZ_CALZFS010000090.1 GCF_945649885.1 uncultured Corynebacterium sp.
CAGCCGGTCAGTTTTTTGGCTTCTAGTGGAAGGGCTCCGGGGGCACCGGCCGAAGAACCGGTGCTGGACATGCCGTTAGAACTGTTCATCGGGTACCAAGGTTACCCCTGAAACGCCTCGGTGCGCTGTAACCGTAAGTCTTTAGACGTGCACATCACACTCCCGGGAAAACTCCAGCGGTATGAATCGACAGACGTTAGCCTAATGATTCATATGCAAACGAGAAGAAATGGGAAGTTGGTAGAGGTGCGAAGTATTGTCCTCGTTGCTCCAGTCAGGTCTGCTGTTTATAACGGTGAACGCTACAAAAACATCGAGATCCTCAGTCCTGATGACCAATTCGTGGATCGGGATACTCAGCATTCCGCGCTAACTGCTCCTGAAGCCACTGTCATTCCCATTGTGGGGATTCGGGAAGTGGAGGATACTGATTTCAACCTCGACTCCGTCATCCACTTCAATCATTGTGGTGAGGACTTTGTGGCTGCTCTGGTTACTGCCTACCATGACTTTGCTGACAGGGCCGGTGTCGTGGAGTTGGAAAGCGCCACGTTCGCACTGATGCAGAAGCTGATTTTTGAGATTGGGGAGGAATTGGATCTAAAGCTCGGATCACCGCGGTGGGTCAACCGGACGATGGTAACCCATGACAAACAGGATCCAGCCCTGTGCTACTGGTTTCAAGACAATACAGAGATGGAGTTTCGACCGCTTGGGGATGGTTCCGTCGAAGTGGTAGCAGGTTGGGGTAATAATGCGTTGTGGCTTTCGCCGGGGAGTGAGATCCCGGAGCAAGTGTGGGTGGGGTTAGTTTTGGCCCAGTTCGTGTGGTCATATGCCGGGGATATCGAAAAATATTCGCTGGAGATCCTGCAGCAAGTTCAGCTCATTGATCCCAGTAAACAGGGACACTTGCTGCGGGCGGTGGTGGATCTGCATTATGAGTTGGCTGTTCAATCGGTATTCTATGAACGTCTCGAGGTGGAGGCGGACCCACTTTCCCGGGGTATCGCCAAAGATCTTCTCAGTGCGTGGTCCTACGAGAAAGTTCTGGGGAATATCGAGGCGCGCATCAACCGACTTGAGCACATTCTCACCGCTCGATCTGAGTTACTCAGACGGTCCTCGTCGGTAAAGATGGAGCGCATTCTATTCGCCGTGACCATGACCACCATCGTGTCTCTGGTTCTTAGTTTCATTCAGACTTCCTTCTCGGGAGCGGCGCGGGATGCTCCCGGCGGACCGACGATGGATTTCTTCCGGGGTGCGAACCTGGATTGGATTTTCCTCATCTCTCTCATCGTCTGTGCGGTACTTTCCTATCTTGTTCTGAAGAGATCCGGACAAATTCGCAGTCCCCTGGAAAAATAGACGACATGCATAGAATTACAATCACAGACCTCCTCAATGGGCTTGAGAGAAATCGCCCATTCCAATTCGAAAACCTAGCCCGGGCACGAATTATCCATGAACGTAATTTGATCAACGATTTCTTGGATGCGGGAGGGCATGCCTACGGTTTTTCGACTTTTTTCGGACACCTGGATGTACATGCAATTAGGCCAGAGGACTCTCTCGATCTGCTCAAGGCACATCTGGTCGGTAGCCCCACGCCACTCAGTGATAGTCAATCACGTGCAATCACGCTGATTAAGCTATGCCAGTTGGGGCAGGGAGGATCTGGACTCAGCCCAGAAACTTTTGATGTGGTGCTCAGCGCAGTGAATACTGAGATCTCGATTGACCTAGACGCTTCCTACGGCAGCGGAGATGTGGTGCCGGGAGCCTGGTGGGTGCGGTCGGTTCTTGGTGAATTTCCGGACCTTGAACGCGGTGACCTGATCGCCCTCATCAACGGTAGTTTCATTCCCGAGGGTCTTCTTCTATCCGCAGTGAACCCGTTAAACACGGCTTTCTCAGCGATCCGGCGATCCGCAGGTAAAGCCCAAGAATTCCTGCAGAAAAGAGTGGACCAGGGAGTCCAGTTGCCTGTTTCTTTGAGGGATATTGCTCCCTTGGAGAAGGAATTGAGTGATGGCTTGGGCCAGCTCATGTGGTCGATTGAAGAGTCTGCTAACCGTCAATCCTTTAATCCAACCTTTACGTTCGAAGGACCTGAGGGAGCCAACGGTGAAACGACCGTGTCCGTTGTCAGTAACAGCTCCTTCCTCAATTTTGAGTGTCTTGCTGCAGTGCGGCGAGTGGGTGTGAGTATGTCTGTGGCTGCAGGTTATGCGTTGGCGATGATTAAGCATCTGAGCAGCACACTTGAAACTGAGTCAAACATCAACCATGGTGTCGAATGGGTTCAGGTGCCTAAGGTTGCCACCTCGTATTACGACAACCTCATGGATACCCTTACCTTTTCTGGATCCACAGCGCAGTGGGCTTCCGGGGGTACCGAAGATATTTCGGATTTTCTGTTGGCGGAGGCGCAGAAGGTTCAGCGGGCCGTCAGCTTATTGGAGAAACTGGTTCATTTGTTGGATCAGTGCGTGGATTCGATTGGCTAAAGGTCCATGATCTCCCGCATCTCAGCGGGCAGTTCCTCCTGGGAGGTGATGGTGGGCCCGTCGTAGAGGCGCAGCAGCTCATACACCCGGGAGCGGTCCACGCTGTCGAGCAGCGGGAGTTCCTGGGCGATGAGACGGGTCATGAAATCATCGAGGGGCAGGTGGGTGCGTTCCGCCGCGATGTGGACGGGTGCATCCTGCTTCTTCTTGAAAATGCCGAACATGTTCACAAGGGTACTCTGAACGCCATGGATAGTTCGATGAGAGCCCAGGCAGCAGCCGGTTCGGTGCTGATCGGTACGGGCGTTGCACTGACTGATTATGTGGAATCACCGGTGCGCCGGGCGCTGGCCTATATGGGTTTGATGGGGGCCGGGGTAGGTGTGATTGCCCTGACCACCCATGAGGAAGGCAACCGTTATATCTTCGGTGATGATTCCCGCCTGCTCACTGATCAACTCCGCCAGGAAATCGGGGATCTCGGGGTCACCACTCCGGGACCTGCTTCGGACCGGGGTGCGCTTGCCCAGCATGGTCTGCTGCTGACCGGGTTGTTCGTGGCTGCCTTCCTCATCTTCCTGGTCTTGTCCATTCGAGTGGATATGGCGTTCACCAAGTGGATCACCACACACCTGCGCAAACGGGGTGTGGGCAGGCCCTACACGGTGGTCGGCATCATTTATGCAGCTCTGACCTATGCCACCTTCGAAATAGACACCCGCACGCGTTAGCCGGACCCCTGTTCCACAGTGGGGCAACGGGGGCGGGATGGGCGTCGATAAGCGCCGTGTAAGTGCTATGTAAACACAGTCCCCTCCCTGCACGGGCATGGAACATGTGGCTACGCTGGGGCCCATGCCCAGTAATCTTGCCCACGACAACGTCATCTCCCTGGCGTCCGCGCGTGCGCAACGGGGCGGACACGATGGTAGAAAAAATCAGGATTCCACCCCTGCGCCTGACACCCCGCAGCACACGCTTCTCCTACACGCCAGCAACATCCAGGCCAGTCAGGAGGTCCACCGCCAGCTCGGCATTGATGCCTCCGTGCCCCTGTCAGAACTGCACGGGGTGCTTGATGTGGTCTTCGGAACCAGCCACCAGTCCCCCTGGTTCTTCACCGATGCTCACGGCCATAAACTTGATCCCACGACCTGTGCCGGCCATGTGCTGGGAACCGATGACACCATCCTCTATGTGTGGGGCCTGTGGCATTTCGAGTTGCACTGCTTCGACACCTGCCCACGTGACACCGGCACCCCACGTGCCCTGTGTATCGGCGGTTCTGGCGGTTTCGCCATCGATTTCGACCAGGCCGCCATCAACGCCGAACTCACCGGCACCGACACCATCCGCTCCGTGCTCAGCCACGTGCGCCCCGAGGTGGTCGATCTGGTTGACCGCACCGGCGTCTTCGATTTCATCCCACTGCTCCAAGCGCTGGAACTCCACCGCGAGACGCTTCTCAGCGCCCCCACCACCCGCACCTGCCGGACCCTGCCCCGGGAGCACGGCGCCGAAGCCAGCGACGCCTTCTGGTCCTGCATCCTCGCCCTCTCCTGCCTCGGCGACACCGAGCTTTTCATGGAGGTGATCACCTCCACGATGGCTGCCCTGGGATGGGTCGCTGATGACGGTTCCGAACTGGGGGCAGATGCCATCACCGCAGCATGTGCGGAATCCCTGGGACTGTTGTCAGAGATCCACGCCTATGGTGATGACCTCCTGGCCCCTGTGGAACGCCTGGACATCTACCGCGCACTCCTGCGGGCGTAGTGGTATTTTCTCCCCACGGGACTAATGTGTAGCCCTGTGTCAGAGAATCAAACAACCACTGCGGCCCCTGTTGAGCGGATGGGTCTGGGCACCCAGGCCTTCCGGTTCATCGTCACCGGCGGCATTGCCGCAGTTGTGGACCTCGGTCTCCTCGCCCTCTTTCAGCTGGTCTTCGGCCTGCCCGTCCCCGCAGCCCGCACGATCTCCTTCATCGCAGGCACCACCACCGCCTACATGATCAACCGTCGCTGGACCTTCCAGGCGGATAAATCCACCGGCCGTTTCGTGGCCGTGGTGGTCCTGTACGCCTTGACCTTCCTGGTGAACATCGGCCTGCAGACACTTTGCGACGCCCTCTTCCGCAGTTGGGACTGGCCCGAATCAGCCGCCATGGTGGTCGCCTTCGTGATCGCCCAGGGCACCGGCACCACCATCAACTTCATCATCCAGCGCACCATGATCTTCAAATAAGGGCATCCACCGGGCCTCTAGTAAGGTGACTGGCATGAAGAGCTGGAATATCACCATGATCACCGGACTCGTCGGCGTCCTCTACTTTGTTCTCATCTCCCTGGTCTTCGGGCCGATGGACCTGGTGATCGGCAATCAGATCGCCTTCATCCTGGTGAGCGTCCTGGCGATCATCGCCGCCGTGGCCAATGGCCGCGAAGCTGACAACCCCACCTGGCACACCTGGGTCGGACTGATCGGTGCCCTGCTGATCGCCCTACCGGGCGTGTCCTCCCTGGTGGCTAGTCTTCTGCTTCTCGCCGGTGACTCCATGGTCAACCTCGCCAGCAGTTTAGCCACCGTCGCAGCCATCGGCATGCTGATTCTCCTGCCGGTAGGCATCGTGATGTGCCTGGTGGCAGGCTTCTCCCGCTTCCACGCAGCCCGTAGGTTTGCGCTATGACCGGTGTTGTCCTCACCACCAACGTGGCTGTCTCCCAACCCGATCCCGGCGGGGCGGACCGCGTCAGCGGCATTGACAAACATCCCGTCGTCTCAGGCATTGAGGTCTTTGCACCCGGCCCGGATTATGGTGACGGTTCCGGCGTGCGCGGCGATGTGGTGGGTGATTCCCTCCACCACGGTGGCATGCACAAAGCCGTCTACGCCTTCGAACGTGAGCAGTTGGATTTTTGGGATCCCAGCTACCGCAACGGCTATTTCGGCGAAAACCTCACCACCACAGCCATTGACCTGTCTTCTGTGTTGATCAACCAACGTTTCCAGGTTGGCGGGGCCGTGCTGGAAGTCTCTGTTCCCCGCCGTCCCTGCCGCACCTTCGGAGCCTGGCTGGAACGCAGAGGATGGATGAAAACCTTCACCGCACACGGCCAAGCAGGAGCCTACTTCCGGGTGATCACACCAGGCCAGATCATGCCGGGTGCTGAACTGGTGGCACTGGATGAACCTGAGCATGGTGTGACCATGGGCATGGCCTTCCGTGCCAAGATGGGCGACAAAGAACTGGCGCGCCGGGTTGTTGATGCCGGCTGCCTGCCCGGGCGCTACCACGAGGAACTGGTGCGGCTTATTTAAGGCCTGTCGAACTTCTCCAGACGGCCCTGGCGGTGCAGCTTGAACCATTCCAGGAACTTCTTCGGATCTTTCTCCTGTACCAGGAAGAACCATGCGAAACGGGCGTATTCCTGCGGCAACAGCTTGCGCATTCCCGGTTGGCTCATCAGATAGCCACGGTTGCGGTAGGTGAAGAAACGCTTGAAATCATTATCGGGGTACTGCGTGTGCATGCGTCCGCCCAGGATCGGCTTGAACTCATCAGAGCCATCCGGGTGCAGATAAGCGGTGGTCAGACAGGTGCCGAAGGGGAGACCGGAGCGTACCAGGCGGCGGTGATATTCCACCTCATCGCCACGGATGAAGAGTCGGTAGTCCGGGACACCGATGCGTTCCATCGCATAGGCACTGATCAGTGCGCCATTAAAAAGCGAAGCGATGCCTGGGAGCAGGTCATCCTCAGGGTTCTCCGGATCGATCAGCTCGCTGCGGTAGCGGCGCCACTCCAGGCCGCGACGCAGCGGAAACGCCAGGCGCTCAGGGGTGTCAGCGTTGCATACCACGGGCGAAACCTGCTCGAGCTGGTGGCGGGAGGCGGCGTCGATAAGCGTCTTGAGCACCTCAGGGCCCTCCGGGCGGCCGTCATCATCCGCGCACCACACCGCGTCAGCACCCAAGGCCAGGGCAGTGAGGAAACCATAGGCGAAGCCTCCGCCACCACCCAGATTGGTGCGCGAGGGCGTATAAATCCCGCGCTCACCAGCGATGCTGTTGACCAGGGCCTCCACCGCCGGATCCGCCCCATTATCCACCACGATGATGTGTTTGACCGGGTACGTCTGCTTTGCGACGACCTCCAGCGAATACCGCAGCAGTTCAACGCGATTATGCGTCACGATCACCGCAGCAACATCACTGCCGTCATGGAGATGAGAAGGGGTTTTTGCCATGGCCTACATCTTGCCACGCGGGCTCGACCTCGACATGATTGAGCTGTTCAACGCTTTAGAGGCTCTGTAAAATTCCTGCTGGTTGAAGGTGAACCTCTTCGTGGTGGGTGCCGGCTCCGGAAGCTCATGGGCCGCCACATCCGTGCTGCCCACGCGCGCAAGCAGGCTCCGGTTGGGCTCTGTGACGAGATAATAGGCTGCGTGGTTGCGGAGTGCATCGGCGGTGCTGAAGAGATTGAAAGGACCATCAAACACCAGGGCGTTGAACCACACCAGGATGGACTGGGAACGGGTATTCTTCTTCATCCGACTAAGAGGATAGATCGCCGTGGCCTGCGGAAATACCTGGAGGATCGCAGTATTCCTGCGGGATGGCAGGGGCTTGCCGGGTTGCTTATGGGGAGTCAGTGCATCCAAGTCGATTTCTCGGGTGAAGACGATGCCACTGGGCGCAGAACCACCAGCAATGAGGAAGTCCACGCTCACATCAAAGAACTTCGCCAGGTTCCTGATGTGTTCAATATCCGGCGCACCCCGACCGGATTCCCACTTCGTCACCGCCTGGCGCGAGACCCCCATCTGCGCAGCCAACTGCGACTGCGTCAACCCAGCCCGCTGCCGACATTCCTTGATCCTCTGGTGAAGCATCATGTTCTTTTCTAAAAATCCATTGGGAATCCCAACTCTAGACAGCCCGCAACCTCCTGCGGCCACCGAAGACGGCTACAGGTGGTTGCGACGATGCTACGCCTGGTTGCCTCCGTGTTTATACAACTCAGAGGCTTGGTCTTTAGATATCCTGCAGGTTCACCAGCCCCTTGGGAGTATCCAGAATCAGTTCGAGGAAAGGCTCTCCCTCTTCAAAAACAATTGCTTCTGGCAAATTGTCGATGGCGGTTCCACCACGCACCATCAACTGCTTCAGAACAGCGAGCGGTTCCTCCACGGTCGAAGGATGATCAGAATCCAACCAGTCAATCGCAAAAGGCTCCGGTGCATAATCCATGCCTGGGGTGGGCTTGATCAGACGCCAGGACAAGGTGGTCCCATCAGGAGTCTGACGGCTCATGTCCTTGATCTCTGCGCTTGCTTGCTTAGCGAAGCTGTCCAGGTCATCGGGGCGTACGCACCATGCGGCGACACGTGGTTCTGTGGCCTTCGTGGAAGCCAGAGCGAAATTATCCTCCGTCAGCTTCTCCGCCTCCGGATCCGGGCCGATCAATTCAACGTAGGAACCCTCCGGTGTGGCCAGTGGCACCAACGCATTGGCAGAACCAACATCATGGCGTCCACCCTCCACCGGAGTGATACCGGTGAGCTCTATGAAACGGGTGACAAGTTCGTTGAGATCCGGGGCTGCAATGACAATGTGATCAAGGTGTGTGGTCATGGTCGCCATAGTAGGTGCAAAACCATACGGGTTAGTAGCCAGCACTGACCGTTTGGGAGGGAAGTTGGTATGGATATGCCTGTTGGGTGGGGTGAAGAGGCATAACCATACGGACTAGGCGGCGGAACCGACGGTTTCACACCTGAGTCGGTACGGTTTTGCACGTTGTGATGCTTGGGTGGTCACCGGGATGGGAAAACCATACGGGTTAGTAGCCAGCACTGACCGTTTGGGAGGGAAGTTGGTATGGATATGCCTGTTGGGTGGGGTGAAGAGGCATAACCATACGGACTAGGCGGCGGAACCGACGGTTTCACCCTCAAAACAGAAGGTGCCGGCCCCCCTTTCAACAAGGGGGGGGCCGGCACCTGCGATAGATTCTAAAAACTAAGCTTCCGGATCAACCGGGGCAATGCCGTTCTTTTCATCTTCCATCCGCTGCAGCAGGCGGCGGACGTGGTCGCCAGCACCTTTACCCTCGTAACTTTCCACAACATCGGGAACCAGGCCGGCTTCGCGGATTTCTCCGTGATCAACCCAGAGGGCGGTGTCGCACAGCTGGGCGAGGAAGTCGTTGGAGTGGGAGGCGAAGACGAGGATGCCGGAGCGTTCCACCAGTGCCTGGAGGCGGTCGCGGGCTTTGGCCATGAAGGCGGCGTCGACGGCGCCGATGCCTTCGTCGAGAAGCAGGATCTCGGGTTCGATGGAGGTGACCACGCCAAGTGCCAGGCGGATGCGCATGCCGGTGGAGTAGGTGCGCAGTGGCATGGAGAGGTATTCGCCGAGTTCGGTGAAGTCGGCGATTTCCTCCATTTTGTCTTTCATCTGTTTGCGGGTCTGGCCGAGGAAGAGGCCGCGGATGATGATGTTTTCGTAGCCGGAGATTTCCGGATCCATGCCCACACCGAGATCAAATACGGGGGCAACACGGCCGCGGATGTCGGCGGCGCCGCGGGTGGGTTCGTAGATGCCGGACAGTAGGCGCAGGAGGGTGGATTTTCCGGCACCGTTGTGGCCGACCAGCCCGACGCGGTCACCTTCCCGCAGGTGTAAATTAATATCCTTCAACGCTTCGACAACCACTACGTTGTCCTGGTTGCGTCCGATGGCTCCGCCGGCAGCGCCGAGGAAGGCCTTTTTCATGGAGCGGGATTTGGCGTCGAAGATGGGGAAGTCGACGCAGGCGTTGTATGTGTCAATGGAGACCATGTGTGAAGATTCCCCTTATACCCAGTAGCTGACGCGGAAGCGCCATTGTTTCATTGCGAGCATGGCCAGGATCAGTCCGCCGAAGGTGAAGCCGAGGACCACCCACCAGTGGTAGGCAGGAAGGTCGGCGCCGATCATAGGGGCGCGGACGATTTCCAGGTAGTGGTAGAGGGGGTTCAGCTCCGCCAGACGGGCACGGCCGCCCATTTCTTCACTGTGGTTCTGCAGGGTGGAGGTCATCCAGACGATCGGGGTGACGTAGAACAGCAGCTGTGTTCCGGCTTCCAGCAGTGGGGAGACATCGCGGTAGCGGGTGGCCACGATGCCGAAGAACATCGCCACCCACACGCCATTGAGGATCAGGAGGAACATTCCTGGGATCACCAGCAGCACGTCCCAGCCGAGGGGGCGGGGGAAGATGAGTATGAGGATCAGCCAGATGACCAGGTTGTGGGCCAGGAAGAGGGCTTGTTTCCACACCAGTCGGTAGACGTGCACCGACAGCGCTGAGGGGAGCTGTTTGATCAGCCCCTCATTGTCGATGAAGATATCTGCGCCTTCTTTGATACATCCGGAGATGAAATTCCACATGATCAGGCCCACGGTGACGTGGGGGAGGAATTCCGCCAGGGGGATTTTGAAGAGCACGGAGTACAGCAGCCCGAGGGCCAAGGCCATCACGCCGGTGGCGATGGTGATCCACAGCGGGCCGAGGACTGACCTGCGGTAACGCTGTTTGATGTCCTGCCAGCCGAGCTGCAGCCACAGTTCGTGCTGTGTGAAGCCACGGACGATGTCATCCCAGGCAGCCCGGAATGTCATGGACTGTGAGGGGGGCGCTGAGTCTTCCCTCACCACGGTCATTCTGGCGAGGTCTGCCTGTAGGTCTTTCTGCTGTGATTGTTCCTGCACAGTCAATACCCTAGCCGTCCGGTGGCGTGTGGAGGGTATCGGCGCTGGTGAATTCAGGGGGATTTGCTTGTCCGCTGGGTGGGGTAAAGTTGCCAGGGAGTAATTGTATTGTGGGGATTTTGGTTGTGTGGAAGGGAGCGCCGTTCATGGTTTTTGACGTAGCCAGGGTCCGAGGTCTTTATACCTCTCTGGGCGATGGTTGGACGTACCTGAACGCGCATCAGCTTCCGCAGGTTCCGGAGCGGGTGTCCTCTGGTGTGGCGTCTGCTTTCCGCATGCATGCGCAGATGCCTTTTGATGGTGGTGAGCCGTTTGCTGTGACGCAGTTGGAGCAGGCGCGTGCCACCATCGCGGGGATGGCCGGTGTGGAGCCAGGACAGGTGGTTCTGGGTCCGACACGGCATTATCTGACGCGGGTGTTGGCGCAGAGTTTGGGGTCGTTTGTGCGTCGTAAAGCGGGCGTGGTGCTCTCGCGGGCGGACAACGACTGGTTCACGCAACCTTTCACCAATCTGGATGCGACGGTGCGGTGGGCGGAGCCGGACCTGGGCACCGGCCAGCTGCCCGCGTGGCAGTACAAAGAGCTTATCGACGGCGCGACCCGCCTCGTCGTGCTCTCCGCCGCGCACCCCCTGCTGGGCACGGTCGCGCCGACGGCCCGCATCGTGGAAACAGTGCGTGCGAAATCACGTGCCTGGATCGTGGTGGATGCCTCCGCCTATGCCGCCTACCGTCCACTCGACCTGGAGGAGTGGCAGGCGGATATCGTCATGCTGGACATGGGTGAGCTCGGTGGCCCGCAAGTTTCTGCGATGATCTTCCGTGATTCCTCAATGTTCCCCCGTCTTGACCCTTCGGTGAAGCTGGAGCCGGATGTGAACTTCCTACCCCACGGCCTTTTCGGTGGTGTGCCGAACCTGGCCAAGCACCTAAGCGTTTTGGATGAGGATGCTTCCGATCTTGCCGGGGCCATGGCGTCCCTGAAAACTCATCAGAAGCATGTGCTGGACAATCTGATCGAATCTCTCCAGGGGTTGCCTGCTGTGCATATCATCGGTGTGTCCGGTGACGCCGCGGGTGAAGATGCTGCTGGTCTGGACCGAATTCCACGCCTGAGTTTCACCGTCCAAGATGTGCCCGCGGAGATGGTGCACCGCAGGCTCATGGACAATCACCTGGTCACCACGGTCAGCCCGAAAGATCCGCTGCTGGATGCCATGGGGGTCACCGAAGCCGGCGGTTCCATCACCCTTGGCCTCGGCCCCTTCAACACCACCTATGAGATCGACCAGCTGATCCGTGTGCTGGCCTCCCTGGCTTAGGGGTTTCTAGACTTCCAGGACCAGCTTGCCGGTCACCGTTCCATCCTGCAGTGCCTGCAGAGCCTCTGCAGCGTCTGCGAGGGGGAGTGTGCGGTCAATATGGTGGCTGATCTTGTTGCTGTCCAGCATCGGCCAGATGGTTTCTCGGGTCGCAGCGACGATGCGGGCCTTGTCCTCATCATCGCGTCCGCGCAGCGCAGTGGCGGAGACAGAGCCGCGCTTGGCCAGCAGCAGACCGAGATTGAGCTCACCCTTCACACCACCCTGCAGGCCGATGGTGACCATGTGGCCATCCTTGGCCAGGGCTTTCACGTTCTGGCCTAGGTACTTCGCGCCGATGATATCCAGGATCACATCAGCCTTGTTCTTGAGCACATCCGCGAAGTCCTCCTCCTTGTAATTGATGAGGATGTCCGCGCCCAGCTGC
>NZ_CALZFS010000091.1 GCF_945649885.1 uncultured Corynebacterium sp.
ACTCCATCAGTTCAGGAGAGGCGATGGTGACTGGGCTGCTGAGGGAGGCACCAACTCCACGAACCCAGTCAGTCCAGGGGGAATAGCCCAGCTCTGGTATATCCATGCTGATCCAGAAATCCTGACCGCGGTAGCCGTAGACATCGATGCGTTCCACACCATCAAGCTGCCCATCTACCTGCTCCACTGCGGCATCCAGGTCAGAGGGAATACCGTTGAAGAGGGGAAGAAACATCGTGCCCTCGGGGTAGACCATTTCTGTGGTGGCGACGTTCTTCTCGGAGTCTGCAGTAGTGGTCATGAGACCGGCAGTGCTGATGAAGATGACACCAGCCAGGGCAGCCATGGCTGGGATGGAACGCATGGACTGGCGCAACAGATCACGTGCAGCCAGCCGCAGGGCGAGCCTGCCCCTGATATGACCCAACAGCCACACCATGGCAGGGGCAGAAGCCACTACGCCGATCACGGTGAAGAGAACCCCGAAACCACGCAGGGACTCCCGCCAGGGCACATAGATGTTGTCAGAATAGATCTGATAAGTCCCGGTGTTCTTTGTCAGCTGCAGATACAGGTACATCACACCCAGCGCCAATAGGAGAACCGGCCCGATGGCCATCCATTTCCGCCAACGCATGATGCGGTCCGCCTCACCACCGTGGACACCCCGGATGATATTGGACCGTCCGGCAATCAGAGCCGGCAGGAAGGCCGCCACCGTGGAACCAACCACGGCTAGACACCAGATCATCAACATCCACACCCACTCAATGACCACTGGCCACTCAGGGTAGGTCGCTGACCACCAGGTTGCGGTACCGATGGCACCCAGGAACATACCCAGGGTGGCACCCACGACACCGGCGAAGAGCCCATAGATCAGTACTGCCCAACGGATATGCCGGGGCGTGGCACCCTGGGAAGCCAGGAGCGCGAAGTTACGGGTCTGCCGGGACACAGAGATGGTGAACACCGGCGAGATCAGCATCAACAACAGGAAGGCGATGATGGCGGTGGGTACTAACCACAGGGCAGCCTCAACCACAGTCCAGATGCTGAACTCCGGCTTAACATAATGATCAGTGAAGGTGATCTGATCAGCAGGTGGGGGATTATCAATGACATCCTGTGAAGTCACCGTGAAACCCACGGCGTTGAGTGCCAGGACATCATCCCAGGTAAAAGCTTCCGGCCCGGTGATACTCCACGTTCCCCAGTAGGCAGTGGAACCAGAGGCGAACTCATCCACCGCCATGATGGTCGGCTCCGGGAACACCGCAGTACCTGATGGCGTCACCTGCACGATGGTGACCTCTGCGCCATTGTCCAGGGTGATGCTGTCACCGACCACGGCACCCAGTGCCTCCATATGACGCCTGGGAAGAAAAGCCTCCCCGGGCCCGGGGGCAGACTCAGCTGTGGTCTGGGTGAAGTAGAGAGAGACAGACTTGTCGCCCTTCGTGGCACCGATGGAACCGCTGAAACTCAGACCGAGGGTGAAACCCTCCGGGAGATTCTCCTGCAGCAGTGCATATTCTGACAGTTCTCCATCAGCGTCACCCGCACAGTTCGAGGCATAACCATTGATGTTCTGCTCACACACACCGCCCTTATAGGTAGCGGTGGTCCGGGCTTCACTGAGAAAATCTGCACTAGATCTGGAATCACCACTGATCAGAGCAATCGTCGCCAGCGCCACCGGAATGGCAATGAGGATGATGGCAGCCAGGGAACGCCAGGGACGTTGAACAACATCGCGCCGGGTGGGCCGGGTGGCGGCAGCAAAAGTACTCATTGCTGGATCACCCCGTCACGGACCATGATGGTGCGATCTGCCCAGGCTGCGAAGCGGGGCTCATGGGTGACCAGGATGCCGGCGGCACCGGCGTCGATACGCGAGCGCAGAACCCGCAGGACCTCTTCGCCAGTGCTGGTGTCCAGGGCACCGGTGGGTTCATCGGCGAGCAAGACGGTGCGGGGGCCGATCAGGGCGCGGGCAATGGCCACGCGCTGTGCCTGACCGCCGGAGATCTCCTCGGGGAAGCGGTCAGCCAGACCACCTAAGCCCACTTCTTCCAGGGCGATTTCCACGGCTTCGCGTGGGGCGAGGCCATCGAGTTCAAGGGGAAGTCCGATATTCTCGCCGACAGTGAGTGTGGAGACCAGGTTGTAGTTCTGGAAGACCACGCCGACCTTGGTGCGTCGGGCCTTGGCTGCACGGGTGGGGCTGAGCTGGGAGACGTCGGTGCCGTCGATAAGCACGCGGCCAGAGGTCGGCTTCTGCAGGAGGCCGGCGACGTTGAGGAGGGTGGATTTACCAGAACCCGATGGTCCCATCACGGCGACGAGCTCGCCAGGTTCCACGGTGAGTGAGATCTTGTCCAGGGCTACGACACGTCGTGCTCCCTGGCCGAAGATGCAGGACACCTCCTGCAGTTCCAGTGCTGTGGGGTGAGTGCTATTCATGGCCATTGTCACTTTCTGGGGTGGGGTTCTGCAGGGATTCAACACGGTCAAGCCACCTGGCCTGGGCCTCGAGTTCAAAGATGCGCTTCTCAATCAGCAGGCGATCCGTGGTGCGGGTGTTCGGGAGGTTGCGGGTGCGACGGTTGAGCGCACGTAGATCATCCATGATGGAGGCGCGCTGAGTATCCAGAAGCTTGATCAGGTCTAGGTCAGCGCGGGTCTGGGCGAGCGTGACCTTGGTGACCAGCTCATCGCGCTCAGTGACGGCTTGGACCACCGGGGTGTTGAACCAGTCGGCGACTAGCTGGGTTCCGGTGTCGGTGAGCTGGTAGGTGTCGGCGCTGTGGCCGGAAGGGCCGGTGGTGGTGCCTGCCAGCTCAATGTGGGCATCGCGTTGGAGACGCCCCAATGTCTGGGAGACCTGGCCGATATTCAACGGCCACACCCCGGCGGTGGTGTCTGCGAACTGGGACTGCAGTTGGCTGGCGGAACGGGGGCCATCCATGAGCAGTGCCAGCAGTGCATGTTTGATGGACATGGCATTCCTCTGTGCTGGAAAAGGGTGGAGAAAACACCAGTTGGTTACTGGGTAACTAATGGGAAACATTACCGGGTAACCATTGGAATGCAAGAGGGGCGCTGTCAAAGGGGGTGAAGTGGGCCGGCATGAGAGGGGCCCCTCCACGCACACGGCAGAATATCGCTGAAATTGACCCCTTTCGTGGAGGGGCTCCGGTGCGTTGGGCGGGGAAGGGGCGGTGCAACGCAAAAGAGAGCGGTTCAGCTGATGGAAGCTGAACCGCTCTCTTGCTGAAAGCTTATTTTTAGAGTGTGATGCCGCGCTCTGCCAGCCAAGGCTGAGGATCGACTGGTCCGGAACCTGCCGGGTGGATCTCGAAGTGGAGGTGGGAACCGGTGGAGAAGCCACGGTTGCCCATGCCTGCGATCTTCTCGCCAGCGCGGACGGTCTGGCCGACGCTGACATCGAGGGTTTCCATGTGTCCGTAGACGGAAACGGAACCGTCGGTGTGCTGGATGCGGATCCAGTTGCCGTAGCCGGAAGCTGGGCCGGAATCGATGACGACGCCGTCCATGACGGACAGGATCGGGGTGCCCACCGCATTGGCAATGTCAATGCCCTGGTGGACGGTTCCCCAACGTGGGCCGAAACCGGAGGTGAAGGCACCTTCAGCAGGCTTGACCACTGATGGGCCACGGTTGTCCAGGTCGGCCTGGATGCGCTCAGCGTTGTACTGGATGGTCTTGGTGATCTGCTCGCCGAGGTTCACAACTGGCTTGAACTCTGCGATGGCGAGGATTTGGGGTGCAGAGCTACCGCCGACAAATGCTGAGTCAACCTCATTTGCGGTGAGCTTGTAGTCAACGTCTACGGCGCTCTCTGCAGTAGCCTGGGTCTGGGCTTGGGCTGCAACTGCTCCACCGGCTCCTGCTGTGGACACTGCGCCGGTTGCGACTGCAACGAAGGCTACACGTCCCTTGGCTGCCTGAGAGGGGTGGAACTTGCGGTGCTTGCCCACCCGCCGGGTCTGCTCCTGCAATTTGGCCTGCTTCCATCGTCTGCCACAATCACCCAACCGTGAAATGTTGTGAACACTTCAGTTAAAAATTACGTTTGGTGGCTGGATTGTGACCATCTTGTTATCTACCGGAGGTAACATTAGCGCTTGGTAATCGATGGGGCAAGTGAATTGCCTAAAAAATATAACAAAACGTTGTGGAAGAAGTATGGATAGAGCAATCGTTTTCAGGTGGCTTCAGGTTCCTCATGACGTTTACCTGCATACTTATGCGCTTGCGTAAGAATTTTGCACAAAATTAGATGCTAGAAGTTTCTCACCTTATATATGGGAAATCGACCCTCAGGTGCTGTGTGCTTCCTCACCATTCTTCAAATAGTGCGCGTGGTGGGGGTGGAGGGGCATCATTTCTAGGTGTCACTTTTGATCCACCGGCATCATCTTTTCCCTGTGCTCCAGCCTCCATACAATGACAGAGAAGATGGAAATATCCGCGAGCGTGAGGAACAACGCCAGCCTTCGTCGTGCCATCGACACATCTGGGCGTAGGCGTGGCACAGTTACTTAGGATGAGCAAGAACAACAATCCACAAACACGACCAGGTTTTGTCCGGCGTAGACGTCCGAAGACCCCGTCTCCGGCGCCGACCCCCGCGGTTGCGGTCAAGCAGTCGAAGCTGCGTAGGTTTCTGCCCACCATTCTGATCCCACATGCTGTGGCAGTACTCCTCGTGGTGGTCGCAGCCGTGGCCGCACTGATGTTTTCTGCTGCCAGCATGGTTGCACTGCCAGCCACGATCGCCCAGCTGTGGCTGGCTCTTAATATGAGCGCGGTCTCCGGCAGTGGGGAGGTGGTCAGTGTGATCCCGATGATCCCGGCCATGGTGTTGGTCTGGACTGTTGCCCGCCGTGTGCACAAGTCGGTGAGGAAACGGGTCAGCATTGCAGATCTGGCGGTACTGGCCGCCCTGGTGCTGGCGATTCCGCTGTCGCTGACCGGTATCGCCAGTGCCATGCTCTATGACGCCTCCGGAGTTCTGGATGTGGATGTTCCTCCGGTGCCGGTCATGCTGGGCCGGGTCCTCTTACTCCATGCCTCCGCACTCTTCCTGGGGATGGGGCCCCGGTTGTGGCGGGCACTGGCACGACGTTATGGGGCCCCGGAGTGGTTTGTGGATTCCATCACCCTGGCGATCCGTTTCCTGGTGACCTATGCCGTGGTGGCATGTGTGGGCATTTTGATCATGCTGGCGGTCAACCACCAGGCGTTCGTGGAAACACTGTCTGGCTATGGGGAAGCCAGTGCGGTACCTGCGCTGCTGATACTCAGTCTGCTCTATCTGCCCAACATGATCGTCTACACGATGGGTGTTCTGGTGGGTGCGCCCTTGTACTTCGGTGATGCCATCATCAGTCTCTTCAACGTCAGCATGGTGCCGTTGCCGCCGCTGCCCGTCCTGGCGGCGATCCCAGCATCAGCGACCCAGTGGGCTGTCATCGGACTGCTCATCCCTGCGACCGTTGCAGCCTGGGTGAGCATCAAGAATCCCATGCGTCTTATCGTCACCCTCGCCAGCGGGCTTTTTGGGGCACTGTTCTTCCTGGTTCTGGCCCTGCTGGCCGGTGGCAGGCTCGGCGTCTACGGCTATGTTGGCCTGAATCTCCTCCCCGCAGTGGGACTGATGTTCGGCTACCTGGTCATTGTCGGTGCCCTGATCGCCGGCATTGACCGCCTGCGCAGCAGTGCGAAGACACCGACTCCTGCCGGGGCCGGCCAGGAGCTTGTCGAGGACCAACCTGTGACCGAACCTGATGCTCAGTCTGAGAACCCCGAAACCTCCGGGGGAGAGATGGTAGTGACAGCGAGTCAGGAGGCGCAGGAAGCGTCTGAAGAGGAACCTGTGCAGGACTCTGCGGAGGAAGAAGACGCGGAAGAATCAGAAGAAGAACCGGCTGTATATATAGAGGCCGAAGAAGATGGTGACATCGACACTGATCCTGCAGCTGAAACTGAGGCTGAAACTGAGGCTGAAGCATCCACTGAGTCAGATGAAGAATCAGACGCAGAAGAAGCGGAGGAAGCGCAGGGACAGGACTCATCGGCTGTCGACGAGGGCCCGGCCGGGGCGCCAGAAGCAGACGCTGATGCCGATACTGAGGCTGATTCTGGTGTGGCGGGGGACGTGAAAAACAACCCTGAAACTACTGTTGACGAAACCAATGGTGGTTCCAGAGCCGACGGGCGTTAACATTGAGCCTGTGAATTCTGACTCAACGACCACAGTTGTTGTTCTGGCCTCTGGTACCGGAACGCTTTTGCAGGCTCTGATCGACGCACAGGGCAGCTACCGCATCGTCGGGGTTGTCTCTGATGTGGACTGTCCCGCTCTGGAACGCGCTGCGGAATCCGGGATCAGGACGCAGGTCGTTTCATTAGGCGCGGACCGGGCAGCATGGAATGTGGAGCTGGCAGATGCTGTCTCCACGTATGCTCCTGATCTGGTTGTCTCTGCAGGGTTCATGAAGATTCTCGGTGAGGGGTTCCTGTCCAGGTTCCCTTCCCGCATCATCAACACCCACCCGGCTCTGCTGCCTTCCTTCCCGGGCGCGCATGCGGTCCGAGATGCTTTGGCATATGGGGTGAGGGTCACCGGTTCCACCGTCCACGTGGTAGATGCAGGTGTGGATACCGGACCCATCATCGCGCAGGAACCTGTCGCAGTTCACAGGGGGGATGATGAAACACGCCTGCATGAAAGAATCAAGCAGGTAGAGCGTAAACTCATTGTAGAAGTCCTGAACAATGCGGAAGTATCCCGCACTCAGGGTGGCGTACAACTCAACTGGAGAGGCTAATCCTTCATGAGCGATGATCGTAAGGCAATTAAACGCGCACTAATTAGTGTGTATGACAAGACCGGCCTGGAGGATCTGGCCACGGCACTCAACCACGCTGGCGTGGAGATCGTGTCCACCGGATCCACGGCGGCCAAGATTGCCGATCTCGGAATCCCTGTTACCCCGGTTGAGAAGGTCACCGGTTTCCCCGAGTGCCTCGAAGGCCGTGTGAAGACCCTGCATCCGAAGGTTCATGCGGGAATCCTGGCTGACACCCGCAAGGAGGATCACCTCCGCCAGCTGAAGGAGCTGGAGGTGTCCCCCTTCCAGCTGGTCGTGGTCAACCTCTACCCATTTGCTGAGACGGTTGCTTCCGGCGCTGGTTTCGATGACTGCGTTGAGCAGATCGATATCGGAGGACCATCCATGGTCCGTGCCGCAGCCAAGAACCACCCATCTGTTGCTGTGGTGACCTCTCCGAACCGCTATGAGGATGTTGTCTCTGTCCTCAACACCGGTGGTTTCTCCCGTGCAGAGCGCACCAAGCTGGCAGCAGAAGCCTTCCGCCACACCGCCACCTATGATGTCACCGTGGCCACCTGGATCAGCGAGCAGCTGGCTGCCGATGACACCGAGGTGGAGTTCCCAGGCTGGATCGGTTCCACCAACAATCTGGCCCGTTCCCTGCGTTATGGGGAGAACCCCCACCAGGCTGCAGCTCTCTACGTCAATGACTCCCGCGGCCTGGCACAGGCGCAGCAGTTCCACGGCAAGGAGATGTCCTATAACAACTACACTGACTCTGATGCAGCCTGGCGCGCAGCCTGGGATCATGAGCGTCCGTGTGTGGCCATCATCAAGCATGCCAACCCCTGTGGCATCGCTGTGTCTGATGAGTCCATCGCCATCGCCCACCGCGAGGCACATGCCTGTGACTCTGTGTCCGCCTTCGGCGGTGTGATTGCCTCCAACCGTGAGGTCACCGTTGAGATGGCCAAGCAGGTTGCAGAGATCTTCACTGAGGTCATCATCGCACCGTCCTACGAGGATGGTGCTGTTGATATCCTCAGCCAGAAGAAGAACATCCGTATCCTCCAGGCGGATGCTCCGGTCCGTGAAGGATTCGAGACCCGCGAGATCTCCGGTGGACTGCTCGTCCAGGAACGCGACCTCATCCACGCTGAGGGTGATGACTCCGCCAACTGGACCCTGGCTGCCGGTGAAGCTGTCTCCCCTGAGGTCCTCAAGGATCTGGAGTTCTCCTGGACTGCTGTTCGTTCAGTGAAGTCCAACGCCATCCTGCTGGCCAAGGACGGTGCCACCGTCGGTGTCGGCATGGGACAGGTCAACCGTGTGGATTCCGCACGTCTGGCCGTCGAGCGTGCCGGCGAGGACCGCGCCCGTGGCTCTGTTGCTGCATCAGATGCCTTCTTCCCCTTTGCTGATGGCTTCGAGGTCCTGGCACAGGCCGGCGTCACTGCTGTTGTCCAGCCAGGTGGTTCCATCCGTGATGATGAGGTCATCGCCGCTGCCAACAAGGCCGGCGTGACCATGTACCTCACCGGTGCACGTCACTTCTCCCACTAAACAGGGGAGATCAGGTGTAAAGGCAGTTCTGCAAAGAACTGCCTTTTTGCCTTCCTGAAGCATACAACTGGCGTACAACTGAAGGTATGTCTGAACTAATCACCGGCCCCGCCATCCTCTTCGCCCCCGCCAACCGCAGTGAGATCATCCCCAAGGCCGCAGCGCGTGCCGATATGGTCATCCTGGATCTGGAGGACGGGGCAGGGGACGTGGACCGTCAACTGGCCTATGACAACATCCGGAACTGTGACCTGGATCCCCGCCACACCATCGTTCGTGTGGTGGGACCGGACAATCCACACTTTGCTGATGACGTGGCCTTTGTGCACACCACGCCCTACACCCTGGTGATGGTGCCCAAGGTTCTAGCGACGATCCCTGAGGAACTAGCCGGGTTGAAGGTCATCGCGATGGTGGAGACCCCACAGGCGGTGGTTAACATCGCTGCCATCGCTGCACACACAGACGTGGTGGGCATGTTCTGGGGTGCTGAGGACCTCACTCATTTGCTGGGTGGCACGCATTCACGCTTCCTCAGCGATGAACCAGCCACGGATGCCTACCGCGATACGATGCGACTCACCCGTGCGCTCATGCATATCCATGCCAGGGCCCATGGGAAATTCACCATTGATGCCGTCCATGCTGACTTCCAGGATGCGGAGGGGCATTTTCAGGAGGCCGCGGATGCTGCACGCAGTGGATTCGCCGGATCAGCCTGCATCCATCCCCGCCAGGTGGAAACAGTACGACGTGCCTACACCCCGGAACCTGAGCAGTTGGAATGGGCCCAGCGTGTGGTGGCAGAAGCCAAGAACTTCCCCGGGGCCTTCAAATTGGAGGGACAGATGATCGATGAACCACTGATCGCCCAGGCGCGGATGGTTATCGCTCGTCAGCCTGCTTGATCAGCTGCAGGCTCTGATTGACCCGGTCAGCGGGGAGTTCGGCGCCGAGGACGGCCAGGGCGGCGTCGGCAAGCATGATTGCGGTGTCTGGAAGGCTCTCATCCGAGAGCGGGCTGGGCACCGTGCCGTCATTGGGGCGCATCTCAATGGCGGACATCGTGATGTGGAAGGGTAGCTCGGTGCGGGGATCGGCACCGAGAATCTCCGTGGCGATCTCCCGGAAGGTATTGGTCAGGGCCGCGCGCTGTCCGTGATACTCCTCAAACTCATCAGAGGCCACGATCGGTAGCTGGTAGAGACGCCCCACGTTCCACTTGGTAGACAGCAGCAGGCGGGCCTCAGCGGCCACCAGGGCCCACAGGCGCAGCTCCGGACTGGCATCCAGGGTGGATAGGTCTGCGGCCAGCACGGTGGAGGGTTCCACGGTGGATTTGAGCAGGGTGAGGAAGATTTCTGACTTGGAGGGGAAGTGGTAGTACAGCGAGGCCTGCCGGATGCCTACGGCGTCAGCGATCTGGTGGGTGGAGGTGGTGGCGAAACCCTGGCGGGTGAACAGTTCAGCTGAGGCGTCAAGAATCTCCTCGCGGGGATTCTTGCCGGCCCGTCGCGGAGCTGACCTCCGGGGGCGTCCGACTGCACCTGCCATGACCTGGTTGCACTTCCTTCAGATGGTTGGAAAAACTCTGCTCAAAGATATTTGAAAAGATTCTAATGCCTGTTATCCCGGTCCTACCATTTGGGATACTCAAACATGATGTCGTTGTGCCACTGAGCTCATCACCTGAGACAGTAGTCGCGCAGCGGCTCCGAAAGTGGAACGCTGCAGTGCTGGCATGTCCCAGGCGGTGGCATCCTGATCATGGATCCGGTCGATCCACCTCCTGGATTGTAACTGCAATGCAGACTTCCACACCTGGGTGAGTGCGTCCATCTCATCGCGGGTGAGGATGCCTGCTGAGTGGGCGTCGATAAGCCTCTGGGCGGTGGTCGGCGCCAGTGAACCGGCCTCGTGCGCTGCCCAGCGGGCAAGCTTGACCGTGGGGATCATCAGATTCTCCCGTACATTCATACTCATATCCCGGGAGGGCAGGCCATCCTCCACCTCCAGGGCCGGGGGACGCGCAGCCAGCGCATCAATAAGTAGTGCGTGGGCATCCACCCGGGCGATGGACGCCACCCAGGTGCCAGCATCCAAATACACCTCCGGCTGCATGCCGGACTGGGCATGCTCCTCCCACTGCCCACGGGTGGCCGCACCCACCGGCTCCGCCACCAGACCGGCATCAGTCAACAACTGGGCAAGTTCCGGATTGGGGTCGGCATCATGCTTATCGACGACCGCCAGCCACCTCACCGGTGAGGTCGGCAGCGCGTCTCCGCGTCCCACAGGGCCGGTGAGCACCACCTCGACGTCAATGCCGGGGGAGTGGAGGGCATCAGTGACCACACGGGAGAACCACCCGGCAAGGACTGCTGGGTCCTCACCGTGCTGCAGAGCATTACCCAACAGATCAAGTGATTCTGCAAGTACTCCCCGCACAGTGGCGGGATTGGCGCACAGGGGTGCACTCTCAGCGAGTTCAAGCAGGGAGGGGTGCAGCACGGTATGGGATTCCTCTGGAGGTAGTGATGGGAGGGGGATGTGTCTGATGGTTACAAAAGTACACCGTAGACAAAAGAAAGAACCACCCTGCTCCCCAAAAAGGGAGAGGGTGGTTCTTTGAAGTCGCTGTTACGTTATTCCCAGACCTAGCGGCTGGTGAACGGCAGGAGAGCCATTTCGCGTGCGTTCTTCACGGCGGTGGCAACCTCGCGCTGCTGCTGCGGGGTCAGACCGGTGACACGACGGGAACGGATCTTATGGCGGTCGGAGATGAACTGACGAAGGGTGTTGATGTCCTTGTAGTCCACCTTCTCGATGCCCGCTGCCTTCAGCGGGTTCTTCTTCGGGCGGCGAGTCTGCTCAAGGCGGACACGCTTAGCGTTGTTGCGCTGCTTCATTAGTGTGTTCTCCTACCAGCTGGACTTACGAACGCCTGGAAGCTCACCACGGTGAGCCATCTCGCGCATACGGACACGGGACAGACCGAACTTGCGGAGGAAACCGCGTGGACGACCATCGTGGGCGTCGCGGTTGCGAACGCGGATCTGAGCTGCATCACGTGGCTGACGGTTCAGTTCGAACTGTGCATCCAGACGATCCTCGTCAGAGGTGTTGGGGCTGCTGATGATCTTCTTGAGCTCAGCGCGACGCTCGGCGTAGCGGGCGACGATTTCCTTGCGCTGCTCGTTCTTGGCGATCTTAGACTTCTTTGCCATGAATTATCGCTCCTCGCGGAATTCGACGTGCTTACGGACTACCGGATCAAACTTCATCAGAGTGATACGGTCCGGGTTGTTGCGCTTGTTCTTGCGGGTGACATAGGTGTAACCGGTG
>NZ_CALZFS010000092.1 GCF_945649885.1 uncultured Corynebacterium sp.
TGCCTCAATGCCTGTCGGGCTTCATAGGTCTTCTCCGGATCAATCCACCCCGGGGTGAACATCAATGGTGTTGCAGATTCCGCCACCTGCCATTCCAGCGCCATGAGTTTGTCATGGCCGATACGTCCATCTTCAATACGTGGCTGACGTGCCGCCAATGGCGTGGCAAGACCAATCAGATCAGTGACCCGGACATTCAGGGGAGCATTCATGGATGTCATACCCAGGTTCACCATGAAGACGGTCGGCGGGAGGTAGGCAAGATCCCCCGCCTCCATGTCCTCAAGACGCGGGGTGGTGATCCAGGAGTTACCGTTGCCATCCTGGGTCTTGATGGCCAGCTGCTGGCCGGTGGGCTGCGCCAGGGTCTGGTCCTCCATGACCTCCACGTAGTCGGTCATGGACTGCACCGTGAGGAAATCCTCCGCGTACAGCGGTGGGTTGTCATGATCACGGTTGGTGAAGTCAATCCAGAACTCACGCTCATCCACCACGTCGCCGCCTTCTTCGCTGTCCCAGCCATGGCCGTTGACGAAGATGACAGTGGACCAGATCCAGACGGCGAGCACCAGGATGCCGGACACCAGGTCCTGCCAGGTGCGGTCAATCACGTTGATGGGGATGACCGCCATGGGCAGCAGCAGAGCGAACAGAGGTGGCAGGAGCATGCGGGCATGCATGAAGTCACCACCTACGCGGATGACATAGAGGAAGTGCACCAGGGCGCAGATCACCAGCAGAGCGATGACCATCGTCGGGTTGCGCAGTTCCAGGCGGGAAGAACGCGAGAAAACATCATGTTGGATCCGTGAGACTGTCACCAGTCCCGCTGCGATCAGCAGAGCCAGCCCCAGCCAGAGGTTATACGGACCGGTGAAGTTGAGGACATAATCCCAACCGGTGCCCCACATGGAATCAGTGGCGGACTTGGCCACCGCGGTGTGTGGAACCAGCAGACCGTAGTAGCCCATGCGGAAGATCTGATAGGCACCCGGCACAGGCAGAGCCACCGCGATGATGCCCAGCATCACCTTCCAGGATGGTGCGGTGACCAACAGCAAAATGCCGGTGAGGCCTCCATAGAGGGCAAGTTCGGGACGGACCAGCCAGCTGATACCCGCCCAGAATGCCAACACATAGGTGATCGCTCCGGCGTTGAAACGGTCAGTGGAACGTCGCCCCCTGGTATCTGGCCCAGAAGTCGCCCACAGGACCAGCAGGGCCCACCACACCGCAATCCAGAACAGTGCCAGGCCCCACTCCAGGCCGGAGGTGGCGAAATCACGCGCCGGTGACAGGCTGAAATAGCCGATCACACCGACCGGCAACAACACTGCCACCTTGTTGCGGTGCAGGTGTGCGGTTCCCAGCACACCGATGACGGCAGCGCCGGTGGTGAAGAGGATGGCCAGCCACAGGGCGATGTCCTCCAGGCGCATATCGGAAATCAGCGCCCAGAGATAAATGAGATACTGCCAGAGCGTGGAGGTGTTGGCTTCCACGCGTTCACCGGCGTTGAATACCGGACCATTGCCGGCCAGGAGATTGCGGACTGTGCGCAGGACGATCAGGCCATCATCACTGATCCACCTGCGAGTCCAGCCTGCCCAGAACGCGAAAACACCCGCGGTCACCGCGGCCAACAGTGCGGTGATGAGGGTGATGTTGGGTGCCTTTTTCGGCGTCTTTTCTACCACTGATTCTGGACGTGGGGTGGTTAACGTCATGAGGCCACATGCTAGCACCGCATGTGGCCTCAACAGTTAATGGACATGCTGGTCAGAGAGTCGCTCCAGGCATGCTTACTGGGATTATTTGGTTTTCGCAGCGTGCTGCGATCTACCACGGGGGTGGTTGCCCCTTTTTAAATCATCGGCATGATGTACACCGCGATCACGATGCAGATGATCCAGGCGACAGCCAGGATCTGCAGCACGCGGTCGCTGAGTGCCACCTCATCCGGAGCACCACCGTCACCGGTGTCCACACCGGCGGCATAACGCAGGATCGCCACGGTGAAAGGCACCATGGAGATCTGGTACCAAGGACCTGCCTCAGAGGAAGCCTGGGAGAGATCAAAGCCCCACAGTGCATAGGAGATGACCACGGCGGTGGCCGCCATCGTCCACACGAAACGCAGGTAGGTGGGGGTGTAGCTCTCCAGGGACTTGCGGATTTTGGCACCGGTGCGTTCTGCGAGCAGGATCTCGGAATAACGCTTTCCGGAGGCCATGAACAGGGAACCGAACGCAGCCACCAGCAGGAACCACTGGGACAGTTCGATGCCTGCGGCCACACCACCGGCCATGGCACGCAGCATGAATCCAGAGGACACCAGCGCGATATCGATCACCGGCTGGTGCTTCCAGCCGAAGCAGTAGCCCAACTGGAGCAGGATGTACACGCCGACCACCGCAGCCAGTGCCATGCCATCTGTTGCCAGGAAGGACAGACCAACGGCCGCGATGATGAGCACCACGGACATCACATAGGCGAGGCTAACCGGCAGCATGCCTGCAGCGATGGGGCGGAAACGCTTGGTGGGGTGGGCGCGGTCAGCATCCACGTCGCGGGCGTCGTTGACCAGGTAGATGGAGGACGCGGCAAAGCAGAACACGATGAAGGCCAGGGCGACGTCGAGAAGCGTGCGCTGGTTGAAGATCGCATCCGCACCCGCCGCCAGCGGAGCTGCGAGCACCAGGACGTTCTTGACCCACTGCTTGGGGCGCAGTGCCTTGATCATCGCATCAGGGAGGTTCTTCGGCGGCTGGCGCTTCTTGCCGTCATTGACCAGAGCCGAGGTGTGTGGCTCAGAACCCAGGTAGTCATGCTGTGTTTCCTGGTTGTCAGCTACTTTGTCGCTCACGCGGTTGCCCTTTCAGTCTTATATACGGCCTCGGCGGTGGCTGCGCCCAGAATCGTGCCCGCAAGCACATCCGTCGGGTAGTGAACTCCGAGAACCATACGCGACAATGCCATCACCGGGATACCCAACAGTGGCCACGGAGAACGCGTGATGCGCGCCAGGTAGACCATCGCCGCGGTGGTGGAGGTGGCATGTGAGGAGGGGAAACTCAGCTTGGAGGGTGTCCCCACACCGATCTGGATCAGTGCGTCATGCGGACGCTTGCGTCGCACAATACGCTTGATGATCACCGATGCCGCATGGCTGCCCAGTGCTGCCAGGAACAGACCTGCCCAGGAACGGCGACGACGCTTGTCCGCCACCGCACCCACTGCACCCAGGGTGAGCCAGCCTGCGGCGTGCTCGCCCAACAGGCTCAGCCCGGTCGCTGTGGGGAGAACCCCGGGCACACCCAGCAGGTTTTTCTGGATGTCAACCAGAATCTGGACTTCCCTGTTGTCGCTCTTATTGCTCATCGAAGATCCTCCCCCATGCCTCACGGCTCACAAGTTCCGGATGGGCGTTGCGGTAGCGGGTACGCAGTTCATCAAAGCGCTCGCCCACCTGCTTCTGCAGGCGGAGGGCTTCCTTGCCCAGCTCCTTGGCCTGATCACGGTCACGCTTGCGGTAGACCACACCACGTCCATCAGCGGTGGTGACGGTGGCACCATCCACCCGAGACAGGCTGAACCAGCGAGCTTCGATCGGCGCGAAGTTAGCCTGTGGAACATCGTGGTGTTCCTTGTTCTCCTTGGACAGGGAGTGCTTCAGGCCCTTGGCCAGCCACATGACCTTCTTGATCGGTGCCAGGCGGCCACCGATGTCCTTGGTCGGAACACCCGGCGCGCCGGTGGCGGTGGGCAGTTCTGCGGCGGTGGGGACCACCACGGCATCCGAGTAGGTCTTGCGGATGGCGGCGATGCGGGGCAGGGAGGTTTCGAGGACGTCGAAAAGCTGCTCGGGGCCGGCCAGGAAGTCCTTCATGGCTTCGTTCTGGATGGCCACGGTGGAGTATTCCAGGCAGAGCAGGTGCTTGAAGGTGGCTTTCTGCATGGAGCGGATGATGCCGTCGGCGGAGCCGTCTAAGTTCATGGCGGCGACGATGAGGCGGTTGCGCAGATGGAAGTAGGCCTGCCAGTCGATGGCATCGTCCTTGTCGGACCAGGCCATGTGCCAGATGGCGATGCCGGGCCAGGTGGCGGTGGGGAAACCATTGGCATCTGCGCGCAGGCCATATTCGGCGTCGTCCCACTTGATGAACAGTGGAAGTGGCTGGCCGATCTTTTCTGCGACAACGCGGGGGATCATGCACATCCACCAGCCGTTGAAGTCGACGTCGATGCGGCGGTGCAGGTCACGGGAGTTGGGTGCATCCGGCTCGTCGTCATAACTGCCACGGTCATGCAGTGGGTGCTTGGCAAAGTCGTGGTCGTAGTGGACGTGTGGTGCTGAGGTCCACATGAAGTCGTGGCGTCCGACAACCTCGCCCATGGAGTGCAGGTGGCTGCGTTCCTGGAGGTTGAGCATCTGGCCACCAACCAACATGGGGGACTTGGCATAACGGGCGACCTGGAGGGCGCGCAACACGGAGTCCGGTTCGATGGCGATGTCATCGTCCATGTAGAGGATGTAGGGGCTCTTCTTGGCACCTGCCTCACCGGTACCATCGACGCCGCCGAGGGCTTCGAACATGATGCGGGAGTAGCCACCGGAACCGCCGAGGTTGCCCTGGCGGAATTCGAAGAAGCGCTCACCGAAGTGTTCGGTGACTTCCCTGTAGCCGGGTTCATCAGCGGGGTGCTTATTGCCCTGGTCCGGCATGATGACGGTGTCGATCACAGCATCCACCGCCGGATCAGAGGCCAGTGCCTCCAGTGCTGCCACGGCATCTGCCGGGCGGTTGAAGGTGGGGATGCCGATGGTGGCACGTGCCTCGAAGGGGCCGACTTCAGTGCCATCGGGCATGATCTGTGCCTTCGGGGCGGTGGGTGCGAACCAGCCGGCCTGGACGATCTCGGCGTCAGTTTCTGCGGTGAGGTCGAACCAGATCCAGCCACCGTCCTCGAAGGGCGCTAGCGACACCTCGAATTCGATGGTCTCATTCTTGACCACGGATCCGGTGATGCCGATGCGGGCACCGTCGATCTTGGAACGGTAGAGGTCCACTCGGGCTTCGCCCTTGATCTCCAGTTTCAGGATCACGGAATCCAGCTGTGACCAGCGACGCCAGTAGCTGGCGGGAAATGCGTTGAAGTAGGTCTGGAAAGACACCTCAGCACCGGCAGGCACGGAAACGCTGAAACGGTCCTCCCATTCCAGGCGCTCCTTGTTGATGTCCGCCTCGAGCAGGTACAGGGACCTGACATCATGCGGCTCGCCTCGCCTCGGCAGGAGCACGCGCTGTAGCTGCTCAACTGCCAGGTTTGTTGTGCTCATTGACGTATCTTCACCCTTCATTGAACTCACAATTATCCGACCTCAAGCGTAGTATCAGCACCCCTTGTTCACAGAACTTACGCGCCGCAGGAATCCTGGAAGTTCCATGCCAGTCCCCTCCCAGCGGACCCCCGTGGCCTTCTCCTGGCCCTCCCCAACTGCCGGTCTGATGAATTTAATTCATTTAAGCTTTGGTCTGCCAAGTGATGTGAACTACGTTTGTTCCCTACCTGAACTCACAGGTTTCTTGCGCTTCCAACTACCGGAGCCCCGGTTTATCGCAGGCAAGCGTGCCCCTTTATTGCTGAATCTTGCTTGAAAGGCACGCATAAACATGGATATCCGTACTCTCATTGATGCCCGGGCGATGACCCGGTACCAATGGTTCATCATTGCTATCGCAACTTTTCTCAACGCCATGGATGGTTATGACATCCTGGCCATGGCGTTTACCGCCAATTCCGTGGCAGCCGAATTCGGGCTGAGCGGTTCCCAACTCGGGCTGGTGATCAGTCTCGGCTTCATCGGCATGGGCGTTGGTTCCCTCACACTTGGCCCCCTGGGTGATCGCCTGGGCCGCAAGCCCATTTTGCTGGCAGCACTCATCATCGACGGCATCGGCCTACTCTGGTCCGGTTTCGCCTCCTCCGCAGGTGAACTGGGTGCTGCCCGTTTCCTCACCGGTATCGGTGTGGGTGGTGTGCTCACCGTGGTCACCGTGATCACCAGTGAATACTCCAATAAACGCAACCGTGGCATGGCGATCAGCATCTACGCCTCCGGTTATGGCGTGGGCGCCACTCTTGGTGGTCTCATCGCCGCGGAGCTCATCCCGGGTGTGGGTTGGCGTGCCGTGTTCCTGGTGGGCGCTGCCCTCAGTGCCGCAGGCATCGCCGTGGTGTGGGCGTTCATTCCTGAATCCTTTGATTATCTGCGTACCCGTGGTGCCCTCGGCAAAGCGAAACAGATCGCCTACCGCTTAGGGATCAAGGAGGAGTTCAGCCTGGAGCAGGTGCAGCAGCAGCGTCAGAACAGCATCAGCGCGGTGCTCAGCCCGGCGTTCAAACGCAACACGCTCAAGCTCTGGGCGGCATTTGCCCTGATCACCATCGGTTTTCAGGTGGCGTCTTCCTGGACCCCGAAGCTGCTGGAAGATTCCGGTATGTCCACACAGCAGTCCATCCTCGGTGGTCTCCTGCTCACCCTGGGTGGTTCCTTCGGATCACTGATCTACGGTTGGTTGACCACCCGTTTCAGTGCGCGTGGCACCCTGATGGTCTTCAGCGTGGCTTCTGCCCTGCTGCTGGTCACCTTCATTTCCAGCATCTCCATTCCGGCGATCGCCTTCACCCTCGGTGTGGTCACCGGCATGCTGCTCAACGGCTGCATCGCCGGTCTCTACTCACTGGCCCCACAGGTCTACTCCGCGGGTATCCGCACCACCGGTGTGGGCATGGCGCTCGGTGTGGGCAGGTTGGGTGCCATCCTGGCACCACTGGGCGTGGGTGTGCTTATCGACGCCGGTATCTCCCCCGTCCACATCTACCTGCTGGTCGGTGTCATCATGATTCTGGGTGCCACCACACTGCGTCGCCTGAGCATGCACCATGAGGTCCACGCTGCTGTGCCATCCCGGGTGTTGGTGGAGAATTAGTCACAATCTTCCTTTTTCATTGAGGAAGTACTCTCTGCACACCTACGCTGGCGGACATGGCACCCCGAATGTTGATCCGAGTTTCCGCCGGACTGGCGGCAGGCACCCTACTGCTGCTCTCCTCACCACTGATGACCACCTCCGCCTCCGCTCAGGACACCATGACCGGTCTCGAGGTCATGGTGCTGGACAACGCGGAGGAGATCTCCGATGAGGATGAACAGTGGTTGATCACGGACACCGCGAAGATCGACTTCCCCGATGAGGTCCGGGCGGTCCGGTACATCACCCTGGAAGGCGGCACCGACAACATCAATGATGATGTTGAGAACTACCTCCGGGCCGAGCACCCCGAGTGGATCCAGGAGGATTCCTTCGCACCCGGCGAGGTGATCGTGGCCGTGGGCTTTGACCCCAACACCATGGGCTCATATGCCGGCAATGATGTGGCTGCCGTACTCAACATCGCCGATCCGGCCCGCTACAGCGGGATCAATAATTCCATGCGGCCGCTGCTTCAAGAGGATAGAACCGCCATGGCTATGCTCACCGGCGCCCAATCCGTGGCCGATCCTTCCGTGATCGAGGAGGAAAGCGAAACCAACTGGTGGATCGTGGGCGGCATCATCGGCGGTATCGCCGCAGTAGGTGGTGGCATCGCCGCAGTGGCCACCTCAGCCAGCCGCAAGGCCAAGGCCGAAAAAGCACGAAAGAACTTTGACTACGCGCAGAAGCACTATGGCGAGGTAGCCCAGCAGCTGGATGGTATCAATGTGCGCGCCCATTCACTGACCTCTCCCCTGGCCGATGATGAACTCCGCCGTCAGTGGAATGATGTGAATTCCCGTTTCCTGGAGGTCAATGACACCTTCGGTACCTTCGGGGACCTGTCTGCATCCTCTGAGAACAAGGCTTTCCTTAAGCATGCTGATTCCATTGAGAAGGCCCACACCGCGGTCACCCAGATGGAAACTGCCCAGAAGAACATCGACACCCTCTATGACATGGAACATGGCGATGAAGGGGTACGTCGCCGTGAACTCACCCGCCTACGCGAGGATATCCAAGAAGCCCGACTGGAGATCAACGATAAAGACTCCGTGCTGGATGGCACCCTGCAGGAACTGATCACCCGAATTGAAGGTATGTCCACCAGTTCCACAACCTTCATGGATGACTACGCCCGCCTGATCCGCGACTACGGCGCAGCACTGACCGGTGTGGAAAACCACATGGAGGAAGTCGAACGCACCGAACACGCCACCCCGAAGATCTATGACAATGACTGGCGTGTGGGCACCGGCTACAACGCCTTCGTGCCCTACTACATGATCAGCACCTGGCATGCCGCTGATGTCAGCGCGGCATCCGCGGCCTCATCAAGCAGTGGTTATTCCTCCAGCTCAAACTTCAGCAGTGGATTCTCTGGTGCTGGTGGTGGTTCCAGCTGGTGATGATCGTGGGTACTTCACGGCCAGGTACACCAGCCAGATGAAGAAGCCTGCCACCGGAATGACCACCGTGAGCAGGCACCACAGAATAACTGAAGACCAGCTCTTCCCACGCTTGCGTTCAATGACAGCGATGGCCACCCAGCAGATGAACAGGAAGAGCAGTGGGACTAAGGACCAGATGATGTCATAGGTTTTGGGCAGTAGAATCGAGTCGCTGTATTCCATTGGGAGAGAGGATCCAGGCATTAATCTGTCCTTAGAGAATTTATGGTTTCCGCCACCTTAGCACCCCCAACCGGCTAGTTAATGAGAGAAATGCCTGATTTTCCAGATGATCCCTATATGTTCTTCTGCTGAAGATCCCCAGGGGCATGCTCTGCCGCAGGGACTCCAGCCAGCTCATAGATACGACGCGGCAGAATATCGCCGGTTTTAAGGCTGGCTTTAACGGCCAGCTTCGCAACTTTCTTCCTGATCTTGGCTTGTTCCTCATGAGTCATGGTCATGAGGTCATTATCTTCTGAGGACTCTGCTGGTGCCCCAGCCAAGTTTGAGAAACACCCGGTAAATCACAACAACAGTGACTGCTCCAAGCACCCATCCAGCAAGCAGATCACTGGGCCAGTGCACACCCACATAGAGCCTGGACAGTCCCACCAGGATGGCGAGGATCCACACCATCCCCACCCACCAGCGTTTCACCAGCAGGGTGATCACCATGGCAAAAGCCGCAGCACCCACGGAATGCCCAGATGGCAAGGAGTGGTTTGTCTCCTCCACCAGGTGATTGGCCGAATCAGGGCGTGCTCTCCCCAGGAGTTTCTTGGAGAAATGACTGATCAGGTTCGCCACGCCAACAGCCACCGGTGGAAATACCGAGCGCCTGAGCAACCCAAGTACCAGGGAGTAGAGCCACATCAGGGTGGGGCCGGTGGCCAGGGTGAAGGCGATGATGGCGGGTGTCAGAGTGTCCACCCGCATGCCAAGGAAGATATCCAGCAGCAATTGATCCATGGAGATCATGCCAAAAAGATGAGGTAAGAGGCAGCTGTGACCACCGCACCGGTCACGACGCCAGCGAGGATCTCCGGCATGGTGTGGTGCTTGATCCGGATCCGCGCCCACGCCGTCACCGGGGTGAAAGCCACACCCACAAACCACCAGGGGCTAACAGTCAGCCCGAGGAAGATGATCAGGCACACCCACAGCCCGACGTGCACGGATGCCTTGATCTTCACGGTGACCAGCCCGAACACACCTAAGAAGATCAGCGCAGAAAACACACCCACCCAGATCAGGCGGGGTGTTTCCAGCATCCACAGCACCACGATGAGTGCCACCACGCAGATGATGATCCCGGCATAGACCAGGCTGCGCTGTTTTCTGGAGGTCACATGGTGATCACCCACGCGCCCCATCTTCATGAGCGTGAGGATCAACGCCATCGGCACCAGCCCGGTGCCCACCGCTGCGATGACTCCGGGCACCCAGGAGCTTGTGTACATCCCCAGCACCAGGAAGAATCCTATATTAAGCACCCAAGGTGCGAAGACCTCGCTGATAATGCGGGCCAGTTTTTCAGCATTCACGAGTGTTCAGTCTAGACCTGGCTATTTTTGTGATTCATAGGGCACAATGCCCCTTATGGAGACTCTGCGCAGAATCGGCCCGTTGGTTCCAGGTTTATTACTACTCGGCGCAAGCTTAAGCCTGTTCAGTATGTTCGCCTTTGTCGATTCCACCAGTTGGTTCCCATATATGTTCTGGGGAGTTGGGATTCTCTCCCTCATCTTCGGCACGGTGGTTTTTGGCATTCAGCTGATTGAGCTGACACCCACCTGGCTTCTCAGCGGACTGATAATTCTGGTCTCAGCACTATTCTTGGCCTGCGCCTATTCCTGGGCACTCCCCGTTGAAGACGACCTTCTTGTCATTCACCCCTCAGGCATCCCTTTGATGTTCAGCATCATCTGGTTTGTTCTCGCCACGGTGACAGCATTCCGGACACTCAAACAACGCGCTTTCAGCACCTTATAGAAGGTGGCCCCGCCATGACTGTGCTCCAGAAGATCGGCTATCCACCACTTCTCAGGCTGTTGAGACTCACACCGCAAGCTGGTCTTTGACTGCTGTCGCCTTCATCATCAGCATCGCCTTCGGCTTGGATGATTTTTCTGGGCGCTTGCCCACCCTCAACGACCCCACGGTCCTGCATCCCTCGATGCTCCTGTCGTTCTTCCAACTGGCATGGCTGGCCATCGTCGTAGTGTTGGTTGCTAAAACACTCAGCTGGCCACGATGCAGAAACCCGGTCTGGGTGAAGCTCTCTGAAGGCTTTATGTACAAACGCAGAAACCACCTGCAACCAATTGAGCTACAGGCGGTTTCTCTGACTTTAGAGGCGGTTTAGTGTCCGCGCTCCTGGGTCAGTGCCACACCATCGTTGAAGAATGGGGTGAGCTTGTTGTCGAACATCACCAGGGCGGAACCAATCGCCATGTGCATGTCCAGGTACTGGTAGGTACCCAGGCGTCCGCCGAAGAGAACATTGTTCTCGGAGGCTTCCGCTGCGGCGCGCTCGCGGTACTTCTTCAGCATCTCGCGGTCATCCGGGGTGTTGATCGGGTAATAAGGCTCATCGTTCTCATCAGCGAAGCGGGAGTACTCGCGCATGATGACGGTTTTGTCCTTCGGGTAGCGGTCTTCGCGCTCCGGGTGGAAGTGACGGAACTCGTGGATGCGGGTGAAGGGAACATCCGCGTCGTTGTAGTTCATCACGGAAGTGCCCTGGAAGTCACCGATGTTCAAGACCTCGGCGTCGAAGTCGAGGGTGCGCCAGCCGAGCTTGCCTTCGGCGTAGTCGAAGTAATGGTCCAGTGGGCCGGTGTAGACGACAGGGGCGTCAGGGTTTGCTGCACGCAGGTCCTCGCGGACGTCGAACCAGTCGGTGTCCAGCTGGATGTCGATAAGCTCATGCTCCGCCATGCGCTCAAGCCAGGCGGTGTAGCCGTCGACAGGCAGGCCCTCATAGGTGTCGTTGAAGTAGCGGTTGTTGAAGGTGTAGCGCACCGGCAGGCGGGTGATGTTGCCGGCGGGCAGGTTCTTCGGATCTGTCTGCCACTGCTTGGCGGTGTAGTCACGGATGAAGGCCTCGTAGAGGGGGCGGCCGATCAGCGAGATCGCCTTCTCCTCGAGGTTGGTGGCGTCCTCGGTGCTGATTTCAGAAGCCTGCTCCTTGATCAGGGTGCG
>NZ_CALZFS010000093.1 GCF_945649885.1 uncultured Corynebacterium sp.
ACATCAGAGACTTATACACATCAATGGTCTGCTGGGCGATGGTGTCCCAGGAGAAGTCATTGATGGCTCGCTGACGACCAGCCAGACCGAACTTCTTCGCTGCCTCACGGTCAGCCACCATCTTGTTCACGGCTTCTGCGATGTCACGTTCGAAGGTATCCACATCGTTCTCGTCATAGTGGACCAGGGCACCGGTGGTGCCATCAACCACGACCTCCGGGATGCCGCCCACATCAGAGGCCACCACAGCGGTGTTACATGCCATGGCCTCCAGGTTCACGATGCCCAGTGGTTCATAGATGGACGGGCAGACAAAGGTATCGGCCGCGGTGAGGATCTCCTGGATCTTGTCCTGACCCAGCATGTCCTGCACCCAGAAGATGCCGTCACGCTTGGCCTGGAGTTCCTCCACCAGAGCCTTGGTGCGTGCTGCGATCTCCGGGGTGTCCGGGGCACCAGCGCACAGCACCAGCTGGACACCCTCATCAAAGTGGGCGGCAGCCTTGATCAGGTGCTCCACACCTTTCTGGCGGGTGATGCGGCCAACGAAAGCCACGATCGGACGGGAGGGGTCCACACCGAGCCCACGGAGGACAGAGTCCTCTGCATCATCGAAGGTCGGACGCGGCTGCCACAGCTGCGTATCAATGCCATTGAGGACCACGCGCACATTATCCGGCTCGATGCGGGGGTAGGCCGCCAGGATGGAATCCTTCATCCGTGCCGACACCGCAATCACAGCATCCGCGTATTCCATGGCGTTCTTCTCAGACCAGGAGGAGACATCATATCCACCGGAAAGCTGCTCACGCTTCCAGGGTCGATCCGGCTCAAGGGAGTGTGCGGTGGCCACATGCGGGACGCCGTGGAGACGGCCAGCAAGGTGACCACCCAGGCCCGCGTACCAGGTGTGAGAATGCACGACATCAACGTTGTTGGCGGCCTCTGCCATGCGCAGACCAGTGGATAGGGTCTTAATCGCAGGGTTGGCCTCCTCCAGTGCGGGATCCACACCGTGGACGAAAACGCCCTGCGCATCACGTGGTGCACCCATGCAGTGGACATCCACCTCAGCGATCTCACGCATGAAGCGGGTCAGCTCTGTCACATGGACACCGGCTCCGCCGTAGACCTCTGGTGGATATTCTCTTGTCATCATTCCGACTCTCATACCCATGAGGTTAGCCCGCCACAGTGCAGGCTGCAGGGGTTTGCAACCCCCTGTGGACCACCCCACCAAATGACTATAATTCTGTGCTTTCAAGCGGGAATGTAATTTTCGATTTATGGTTGAAGGCGTGAAGCGTAGACCAAATGTATTAGCAATCGTTCTCGCTGGTGGCGAGGGTAAGCGTCTGTTCCCACTGACGGAGGACCGTGCCAAACCGGCCGTCCCCTTCGGTGGAACCTACCGTCTTATTGACTTTGTTCTTTCCAACCTGGTTAACGCCGGTTACTTAAAGATCTGCGTATTGACGCAGTACAAGTCGCATTCCCTCGACAGGCATATCTCCGTTTCCTGGAATGTTTCTGGTCCGACCGGCCAGTACATCGCCTCGGTACCTGCACAGCAGCGTCTGGGCAAGCGTTGGTTTACAGGTTCGGCAGATGCCATCCTCCAGTCCCTCAACCTCATTTCAGATGAGAAGCCTGATTATGTGATCGTCTTCGGCGCAGACCACGTCTACCGCATGGACCCCAGCCAGATGGTCGAGGAGCACATCGCTTCCGGCAAGTCTGTCTCCGTGGCCGGTATCCGTGTCCCACGTGCAGAGGCCACCGCCTTCGGCTGCATCCAGTCCGATGATCAGGGCAATATCACTGAGTTCTTGGAGAAGCCGGCTGATCCTCCCGGAACCCCTGATGACCCGGAGGCCACCTTCGCCTCCATGGGCAACTACGTGTTCACCACGGAGGCACTCGTGAGTGCTCTCAAGGATGACGCCCTGGATGAAGATTCCGAGCATGACATGGGTGGGGACATCATCCCTTATTTCGTGGACCGCAACGATGCACATGTCTATGATTTCTCCGGCAACACCGTCCCTGGCGCCACCGAACGCGACAAGGGCTACTGGCGTGATGTCGGTACCATCGACGCCTTCTACGAGTGCCACATGGATCTGATCTCCGTGCACCCGATCTTCAACCTGTACAACGCTAGCTGGCCGATCCACACCACCGTGGAAGGAAACCTACCTCCAGCCAAGTTCGTCCAGGGCGGAATTGCACAGTCCTCCATGGTTGCCCCGGGATCCATTATCTCCGCAGGCACCGTCCGTAACTCCGTACTGTCCACCAACGTGGTGGTTGAGGAAGGCGCCACCGTTGAAGGTGCCGTCCTCATGCCAGGTGTCCGCATCGGCAAGGGGGCCGTGGTCCGCCACGCCATCCTGGACAAGAACGTGGTGGTCCGCGACGGTGAACTCATCGGCGTGGATCATGAACGCGACTCCGAACGCTACACGGTCAGCGCCGGTGGCGTTGTTGTGGTGGGTAAGAACGAAGTGGTTTAACACCACTGCTTATCGACACATGGAGCGCACCTGGTTTAAACCAGGTGCGCTCCATACGTTTTGTTAGGGAGTGTTTAGCTGAGTTTCTGGGCTGCTTTTTTGATGGCGTTGCGGATGGTTTCTCCGTAGACGGGGTGGTCCATGCCGAGTTCCATACAGGCGATGATGTAGCCGCCGGGGTTGCCGAGGTCGTGGCGTTGGCCGGTGTGGATGAGGATGTGGACGGGGTGGCCTTCCTGGATGAGCAGGTCGATGGCGTCGGTGAGTTGGAGTTCACCACCTTTGCCTGGGGTGATGCGGCGTAGGGCGTCGAAGATGTGTCGGTCGAAGAGGTAGCGGCCGGTGGCTACGAAGGTGGAGGGTGCTTCTTCTTGGGTGGGTTTTTCCACCATGCCACGGACTTTTTTGACGGTGGGTTGGTCAGCTACATCGATGATGTCGAAGACGCCGTATTTGGAGACTTCTTCTAGTGGTACGTCCATGGCGCATAGGACTGTGCCGCCGAACTGTTCTTGGACTTTGAGCATCTGTGAGGTAACACCGATGGGTAGGACGAGGTCATCGGGCAGCATGACGGCGAAGATGTCTTCGTCGGGGGCCAGTGTTTGTTCGGCGAGGCCGACGGCGTGGCCGAGTCCGAGTGGTTGGTCCTGGACGATGCCTTCGACGGTGATGATGTTAGCGGCGCGGGCTACTTTGTGGGCTTCTGCTGTTTTGCCCTTGGTTTCCAGGTGTTGGCGTAGTTCTGAGAAGTTGCCGAAGTGGGCGAGGATGCCGTCTTTTGCTGGTGCTGTGATCACGGCGAGGGTGGTGGCTCCGGCTTCGGCTGCTTCTTCTGCGACCAGTTCGATTCCTGGGGTGTCTACTACGGGGAGTAGTTCCTTAGGGACTGTTTTGGTGGCGGGGAGGAAGCGTGTACCCAGTCCTGCTGCGGGGACGACAACAGTTTTCAGGCGGGAGTGGGTGCTCTTCTCAAGATCAGAATTCATTCATAAAGCTTAACCACAGGCAGCATTGACTGCCGTAGTGAATGACCTGGGGGTGTGTTCCCGGACTAAAGCTTTTTGGTCACCAGGGTCAGTCCAGCACCCAGGGGGAGACGTGCCACATGGGCATCATCGAGGGAGCGGACATATTCATCAGCTTCCCGGGCCGCCACAGTATCGCGATCCCTACGGGTCTCATCCGACACGGTGCCATCAAGCAGTGCATCAGCAATCACGAGAACTCCACCCGGGCGCAGTAGTGGCCAGGCGGCGTCAAAGAAGGCGCGCAGATCCATGGGGGAGACCTGACCGAAAACCAGCTGGTAACTATTCGATGCCAACCGCCCCATCACATCGAGGGGGCGAGAAGGTAGGAAACGCACCCGCGAAGGGGAATAACCAGCTTCCCGGAAGGTGGCCTTGGCGTGGCGCTGATGCTCAGTCTCTGGATCGATGCAGGTCAAGATCGTGCCATCGGCTAGACCCCGGAGAATATAGAGGCCGACCAGACCAGCTGCCGGCGTGATGGCAATCGCACCGGTGGAACCCTCACCATTGGTGGTTGCAGCGAGAGTGGTGATCAACTGTCCGGTCACCTCATCAGGGACGGGAAGGCCGAACTCGGCGGCATCCTCTCGAGCGGTTGCCAGGGCGGGGTCGATCTCCGTGGTGGATTCGACGTAGTTACGAAGGAACTCGAAGGCATTACTCACGCCGTACAGTCTATGCCCAGGGTGAGGGTTGTGGGGGTAACACACGCAGGATAATCGGGGATTTATCGCCCCAGAAGTCTCATTTAGGAAACTTTTATATTTTGCCAGTTGATGCACAGGCAAACGTCTAGATTTCCCAAGTCCAGTCCGGCACAATTAGGACTATGACAAAGAAGCCCCGACCTCTCGCACCTGCTGAACCTGATCACGCTTTGGTAGAACCTACCGAAGAGCTGACCGGTACCGCCGCGTTCGATGCCGGGCAGGCTGAGATGCCCTCCTGGGGGGAGCTTGTCGCAGAACACGCCGACAGCGTCTACCGCCTGGCATTCCGGCTCTCCGGCAACCAACATGACGCCGAAGACCTCACCCAGGAAACCTTCATGAGGGTCTTCCGCTCCCTGAAGAACTACCAGGCGGGCACCTTTGAAGGCTGGTTGCACCGCATCACCACAAATCTCTTCTTGGACATGGTCCGCCACCGCGGAAAGATCCGCATGGAGGCACTGCCGGAGGACTATGAGCGTGTCCCGGGCAATGACATGACCCCGGAACAGGCCTACACCGTGGCCAACCTGGACCCGGCCCTGCAGAAAGCACTGGATGACCTCAGCCCGGACTTCCGTGTAGCCGTTATCCTCTGTGATGTTGTGGGGCTCAGCTATGACGAGATCGCAGAAACCCTCGGGGTGAAGATGGGCACGGTTCGTTCCCGCATCCACCGGGGCCGCAGCCAGCTCCGTGCCAACCTCGAGGCAGCAGCAAAGACCGATGAGGAAGTCTCTCTGCTGGTCCCCACCACCTAAATTTCACCTTCAAAACAAGTATTCCCCTCGGATATGAAAGTCCAGGGGAATGCAGTCTTGATGAGGGGATTCCATCTGCTGCTACCAGTGGTGATGTTATCCGTCAGTGAGCAAGGAACAGGACATTTTTCATGCCGGAAACCAGGGTCGGGAACATAGACGCGATGACAAACGTTTAATTAAATAGGTAGCGTGGAAAATAACGATTCACCAACATCCCACGTTCCACATTCATCCGTCATTCAAGAGCACACAGGAGGTCATCGGAAAACCATGTTCAATTCCGACACCACTGGGGAACTCAGCTCTCAGCTCCGTGAACCACGAACAGTCAAGAAGAAACCCACCAGCCAGGGTCGTCTCCACCCCTCTGCTGCGGTTCAACGCGATGCCATCAAGGTCAGTGGCGTCATCAAGACGAAGATCGTGGAAAAGACCCTACAGGCACAGAGCAAGGCCCAGAAGTTCGCCTCAGTTGACCACCTCTCCTCAGATGCCGTGGCGATGTTTGTGGACAATGAACTGACCAACGGTGCCATGCACCGCGCCCGCCTGCACCTGGTGCACTGCGCGGACTGCCGTGAAGAAATCAGCAAACAGCGCGACACCGTGGACTATGTCCGTGAGGAATGCAAGAACGAACAGGTCACCGCACCCACTGACCTCAAGGCCAAGCTGATGAGCCTGGCCAATGAATGCTCACCCGGACCGGGTGCAGATGACTGCGCAATTCAACGCCCGGAGTCTTTTGTGGCTAAAGTTGAATCCGTGGTGCGCGCAGTCCGTCGCACCCAGGGTCGCTAAAATTCACGCTTTAAATAGTGAAGGTCTGGATGCATGTTTTCTAACGTCGGTTGGGGAGAGATCCTCCTGCTTTTCATCGTGGGGCTTGTCATCGTGGGCCCGGAACGACTCCCCAGACTGATTGAGGACGTCAAGGCAGCAATCTTTGCGGCACGCACCGCCATCAACAATGCCAAGGAAAACCTGGACACTGACTTCGGTGAGGAATTCGATGAGATCCGTAAGCCGATCTCCCAGATCGCCCAGATTCGCAGCATGTCACCCAAGACCGCCATCACCCGCGCACTCTTTGATGATGACAATGAGTTCCTCGACTCCTTTGACCCCAAGAAGATCATGGCCGATGAGACCGCGGGCAAAGCACACCGCAAGCAGGTGGCGAAAACCGGTGAGGAACCCGAGCGCACCCAGGTGGTCGAACGCCCGGAACAACCAGAGCAGAACAAGGACAATGGTCCTGCAGCATCAGGTGGCGGATACTCCTGGACGGACATCATCTAAGAGCACCCTGCCACGCAATACCTGAATAGTAGAAGGCCATCACAGTCTGAACTGTGATGGCCTTCTGCTATATGCAGGTGGGGGTTACTTCACTCCGAGGCCCAGGGTCTTACCCACGATGGAGACCTTGCGGGTGGCCAGCTTGTCAGCGATCGCATTGATGGCTGCAGCAGTGGGGGAGGAAGGCTCGGAAATGGCGATGGGGTTACCCACATCGCCACCGATGCGCAGAGCAGGATCCAAGGGTACGGAACCGATGACCTCAACATCATCACCGGTGATATTGGACAGACGCCTGGCCACCTTCTCACCACCGCCGGTACCGAAGACATCCATGGTGGAACCATCAGGCATGACCATGGCGGACATGTTCTCGATGACTCCGGCGACCTTCTGGTTGGTCTGGACAGAGATGGAGCCGGCACGCTCAGCCACCTCAGCTGCAGCAGCCTGCGGGGTGGTCACGATCAGCAGTTCCGCATTCGGGATCAGCTGTGCGACAGTGATGGCGATATCGCCGGTTCCCGGTGGCAGATCCAGCAGGAGGATGTCCAGGTCGCCCCAGAACACATCGGTGAGGAACTGCTGAATTGCGCGGTGGAGCATTGGTCCACGCCATACAACCGGTGCGTTGCCCTCCACGAAGTGTGCGATGGAGATCATCTTCACACCATGCGCCTGCGGCGGCATGATCATGTCATCGACCTGGTGCGGGCGGGCATCGGAGCCCAGCATGGCGGGAACGGAGTGGCCGTAGATATCTGCATCCAGAATACCCACGGACAGACCCTTGGCAGCCAGGGCTACAGCAAGGTTGACAGTCATGGAGGACTTACCCACACCGCCTTTGCCAGACGCCACAGCGTAGACACGCGTGGTGGATCCCGGCTGAGCAAAAGGGATCACTGGTTCAGTGCCTGAACCACGGAGGTTGACGCGGAGTTCACGACGTTGTTCATCGCTCATCACATCAAGGTCTACCTGGACATTGCCCACACCCTCGACGTCCTTGACGGCCGCCTCAGTGTTGGCAACGATGGTGGTCTTCATCGGGCAAGCCGCGATGGTCAGGTAGATTTCTACCTTCACATCAGAGCCATCGATGGCCACAGATTTGACCATGCCGAGCTCCGTGATGGGCTTACCGATCTCTGGATCCTCTACGCGGGATAGCGCGCTGCGGACAGCGGATTCGGTTACTTGAGACATCACCTAAACATAGTAGTCCGCAAGCCACATAACTCCTAAGCCTGCTTTCTCCCTGACATCCACACCACAATGTCAAAGACCCGGATGGGGCTGAGCTCAGCAATATGATCATTTCCAGACCGCTTGGTAGCTTCAGCACGGATATCTTTGAGGTGCTTGTTCAGGGCCTTGTCTTCAGCCCGCAGAATAGTGCGGAGGTTGTCGTAGAACCCCAGGCTGTCTGCGCCCAGCTGTTCTGCCACCACGGAATCAATGATGGGGAAGAGCTTGGGGCGTTTGCGCGCCATGAGTTTACTTACCCGAGAAGGCCCGAAACCTTTTCTGCGCAGCGCCACCCAGAGCTGGTCACCGGCGGGCATGAGGGCGGCGGCTTTCTTAGAACTCAAGGCCACATCGGTGGGGATGGAAGCGAGAATCTTATTGATCTGTCCCAGGTGATAGGGGAGTTGGTGGGCGGTGAAGTCGCGGGTGGCGACCTCATCCAGGTCCACCTTTTTCGCGGTGTCAGACGGGGTGAGGAAGTGCGCCACCTGGTATCCGCGCACCGGAACATCCAGCAGGGAAAGTGCGAGCAGATCCTCTGCGGTGATCTTGTCGCTCTTGTTGGTGCCATGTTCGAAGAGGGAACCGGTGAAAATGGGGCTGCTGGCCTCATTATGTGCGAAATATTGCTCAAGACAGGAGACTGCGCGATCCTTGCCAGCTGTCGTCAGAATCTCAGGCAGAGCCCAACCAACCTCAGTGAAGGCTTCCGCCCAGGGTGTAGTGGTAGTCATGCCACCCCAGATTACTCAGCAATATCACCTTGGGTGGGGGCGTTGAAATCCTGCGGATCCATGATCCGTGAGGCCACAGCATCATCAAGCTTGGCCTCCACACGTTCCAGAAGGTTGCGCAGATCCTCCAGCTCATGACGGAGATAGTCACGGGTGACCATATCGCCCACAGCCAGGCGGACACCGGCCAGCTCACGGGCGAGGACCTCCGGCTCGGCCGGGGTTTCCTCAGCACGGCGACGATCCGCCAGGATGGTCACCCTGTCACGGTCCTCCTGCTGATTCTGGGCCAGCAGGATCAACGGTGCAGCATAGGCAGCCTGAGTAGAGAACGCCAGATTGAGCAGGATGAAGGGATAGGGATCCCAGTTCCAGACAAAGCCCCCGACATTGAGCATGATCCAGATGATCACGAAGATGGTCTGCCAGAAGAGGTACTGGCCGGTGCCGAAGAAACGCGCCACCTTCTCGGCATAGGTGCCGATCGTGTCATCATCGAATTTGAATCTCTGACGCTTGGTGCGAAGCAGTGGGGTATCCAGGTCGGAACGGATGTACTCACCCATGGGTGACCTCCTTTACTCCGGGACGAATCCCGGTATCGCGCCAGTCTTCGGGCAAGAGGTGATCAAGCAGATCATCCACGGCCACAGCGCCCAAGAGGTGACCATTTTCATCAAGTACCGGACCGCACACCAGGTTATAGGTGGCGAAGAATCGTGCTGCGGTTTCCTGGGAATCACTGGCGTACAGCGGAGGAAGATCCGGATCCAGGATGCCACCCACCAGGCTGGAGGGAGGTTCACGGAGAAGTTTCTGCAGATGCACGCATCCAAGATACTTGCCGGTGGGTGTGGCTGTAGGCGGGCGCACCACAAACACCAGGGAGGCCAGGGAGGTGGGCAGATCCGGATTACGTGCCAGAGCGAGTGCCTCGGCGACAGTGGTGGCCGGATCCATGATAAGTGGTTCCGGGGTCATGAGAGCACCCACCGTATCCGGACTGAAGCTCATCAGACGACGAACCGGAGCGGACTCCTCCGGGTCCATCAGTTCGAGCAGGACATCAGCCTTGTCATCGGGGAGTTCACCCAGCAGGTCGGCGGCATCATCCGGATCCATCTCTTCCAGAACATCCGCAGCACGTTCAATATCCAGGGTTTCAATCAGTTCGGCCTGACGGTCCTCACTGAGCTCCTGGAGGATATCAGCCAGACGGTCATCATCAAGCTCACCGGTGACCATGTCACGCTGGTTCTTCGGCAGCCCGTAGAGCTGCTTTGCCACATCCGCAGGACGCATATCCTCAAAACCGGCGATGAGCTCAGCAGTCTGGTCGGTTTCACCTACACCAGCAGCCGTGATCCCGTGTACGTGGCTCCACGGTGCCACATGCAACTGGGGACGCCGGCCGAACTTGGGGCGCTCACCAATCAGTGCCACACGGGAGATGATCCAGTCACGCGTACGGCTTAACTCCAGCTCAATATCAGCGATCTCCACGGCACGGCCATGCAACGGCTCCAGCTCCGGATCATCGGTATGCACCTTGGTTCCTAAGATGTCACCCATGACCTGTAGCTCACCGGTACGCACACGGAAGGCACGCAGAGACACCGAACCGGAGATCAAGGTGATGTCCTTCGGCTCAATCGCAGCAATGCGCAGCATCGGTAGGAAGATACGCCGCTTATTATTGACCAATTCCACCACCAGGCCGAGTGCGCGGGAGTCCTGCCCATTGGGCCGGATGGTGACAACCACATCACGCACACGCCCGATCACATCAGTATCAGGGCCACGCACCACCATGCCTGATAGGCGACCTGCGTAGACACGGGAAATTCCACTCATGGCACACAGCTTAACGCCTCACACGGACACTACAGGGAGAGGGAACCTTTGTGCCCTACAAAACGTTGACATATACGGATACTAAGACAACTAAATCAGGTGTAAGGAAGATGATTCAATGACGATGCAGCCAGGCCAACCGAGCGCAAAAAACAGGCAGATGCCAGGACTGAAGCAACAGCCGGAAGGATGGCCGGTAGGCAGCTTCAACACCTATGAAGAAGCACAGCAAGCAGTGGACATGCTCTCCGACAAAGAATTTCCCGTAACTGAACTGACCATCGTCGGTGTCAACCTCATGGAGGTGGAAAAAGTTACCGGCCGGCTCACCTGGGGACGAGTGATCGCAGGCGGTGCGGCATCCGGTGCCTGGCTGGGACTGTTCTTCGGCCTGGTCATGGGCCTGATGTCTGACTTCTGGTTCTCATCCCTGCTCACTGGCCTGGTCATGGGTGTCATCTTCGGAGTTGTTCTTGCCGCCGTTCCCTACTGGGCGTCTCGCGGCAAGCGTGACTTCACCTCCGCCACCCAGATCGTGGCCGGCCGTTATGACATCCTCTGCAACCCTGACCGTGCCCGCGATGCCCGCGATATGATCGCCCGCCACATGATGACAAAACCCACAAGGTAAAGTGACCAGCTATGAAACACAGGGGCGTGAAGTGGGCCATGGCAGGCTTGATCTCAGTTATGAGTGCAACCGGACTGGTTGCCTGCGAAACACTCGAACCCATCGCACGTCCCACGCTGGAAAGCAGCGAAAACCTCTACATCGCCATCGACCCTGACTCCGCAGAAAGCTGGGTCCTGGGCAAACTTTATGAAACAGTCATCCAGAAACGCTCCCGTATCGCCGTGGTTCAACTTGATGATAATTTCCGTGAGAATCCCTTCGAGGGGCTCAACGACGGCACAAGCGACCTCATCATTACCTGTACCGGCAGCCTCCTGGAATACGTGGACCCGGTCAGGGCACGAGCCCTGGAAGCTGAATATCTCGAAGCTGTAGAAAACGGTGAAGCAGAACGCAACACAGGGGAGTGGCGCGACCGCACCTACGCCGAACTCCTCGGCTCCTTGCCCCCACAGCTGGCAGCCTCCGACCCTTCCAACGCCACCGGTTGTGCAGGAGAGAATGAACTCCCACAAAACATTGTCCCCATCTACCGTAAACCCACCCTCGTGAGAAAAGAACGCGAAGTCCTCAACTGGGTCAGCGGCACCATCACCACCAACGAACTTAAATCCCTCGTCAGGGCCGTTCGTGGAGAGAGCAGTGCCAACGAGATTGTTGAAGAATACATAGAGGGCAAGGGGGTTTAGAGCTGGCCTTGTGACATTATTCATTGACGTAGAATTCGCCTCGTGAACGATGAGATCATTTGAGAATGCTCAGATATCTTGCGACTTCACAATCGTCAGATTGTACTCTTTCCCACTGCTTGGTACACCAATTTTAGTTATAGCTGTCCTAAAACGAAGTCTGAGGGTATTCGGTTAGATCCGGTAGCCGAAT
>NZ_CALZFS010000094.1 GCF_945649885.1 uncultured Corynebacterium sp.
AGCCCCTTAAGTGTACGGCAGAGCTTTTACTTGCGGACGTAGAACCTCAGTGTCACCTGTGCGATGACGCCGGACACCACCACTCCGATGAGGGAAAGCAGCGGCGCTGCGGTCCAGATATCACTGTTGGTCACCGGTGCGATCAGCTGGGAATCATAGAGTCCACGCAGGGCCTTGTCGATGACAAGTTCCTTACCCAGGAAGAGTCCCGCCGTGGCCAGCACCGCACCGATGAGGGTGGCCAGCACCGCCTCCGTCACAAAGGGTGCCTCGGTATACCAGCGCGATGCACCCACGATGCGCATGATCTCGGTTTCCTCACGCCTGCTGAATGCGGCGATCTGCACCATGTTGGCAATCAGGAATATCGACGCCAGGATCTGAATCGCGGCGATCAGGAAGGTGGCATTACGGATGGAATCCAGGTTTTCTGTGGCACCGCGCAGATCATCCACCTGGTCAATCACAGCGCTGACCTGCTCTAGTTCACGGACCGGATCAAGGATGTCCACGGCCAGTGGATCATCCAGCCGCACATGGAAGGCTGCAGGAAGTGCATCCGGGGAGGTTTCTGCCACCAGTACGGGATCGGTGTATTGAAAGACCTCGACAAAACGTTGATAGGACTGCTCCTGGGAGCGGTAGGTGATGGAATCCACCCCGTCCAGCCCCTCCAATTGCGCACGGACCTCCTGGCAGGCCTGCGCTGTGCAATCAGGATCATTGACGGAGGTGTCTTCATCCAGCTGGATCATCACCTCCACCCGGTCCAGATAGATATCCTTGGTGCGCTCTGTCATATTGGTCACCAGGAATCCGGTGGCCAATAACGCCAGGGAGATCGAGGTGGTGATGATCAGGGCGATGGTCATGGTGAGGTTTCGACCCATGCCACGGAAGGCTTCGCGGAATACGTATCCAAGAGTCATATGAGTGTCTCCCTCTCCCTTCTATCGCATCTCGCCGTAGACGCCGTGGGCGTCATCGCGGACGAGTTTGCCCAGCTGAAGTTCGATGACGCGACGGCGCATATCGTCCACGGTGCGGGCGTTGTGGGTGGACATGATGACGGTGGTGCCCAGACGGTTGATCCGGTTGAGCAGGATCATGATCTCATCAGAGGTGTCCGGGTCGAGGTTGCCGGTGGGTTCGTCGGCAAGCAGGACCAAAGGGCGGTTGACGAAGGCACGGGCAATGGCCACACGCTGCTGTTCGCCACCGGATAGTTCATTGGGCATGCGGTTGGCTTTACCGGCCAGGCCGACCATCTCCAGGGTTTCCGGCACCAGGTCAGCGATACGGTCCTTCTTCTTTCCGATCACCTCAAGGGCAAAGGCCACGTTGTCGTAGACATTCTTGTTCTTGAGCAGACGGAAGTCCTGGAAGACATAACCGATGCGTTGGCGCAGTTTATTCACCTGGCCACCCCTGAGTTTATTCACGTGGAAGTCCGCCAGGGTGATCTGGCCGGAGCTGACATTCTCCTCGCGGGTCATCAGTCGAAGGAAGGTTGATTTACCTGATCCGGACGGGCCGATGAGGAAGACGAACTCGCCTTTGTCAATGCTCAATGAGACATTGTCCAGGGCTGGGCGAGTTGATGTCTTATAGCTTTTGGTGACATTCTCAAACGTGATCACCCGTCACACTCTATCCACATTCATGTGGCTAGAGAAACGCCTGTGACTACATTGGTTGGCCACTCCCAGCAAGTGGGCAGGCTGTTTCCTGTTTGCTTGTGCTTCCTGGCTGCGTTAGCTTTCCTGCTGCTGCCCCATACGCCAGCGGATACCGGCTTCCAGCAGGCCATCGATATCGCCATCGAGCACCTTGGAAGGATCCCCCACCTCAAAGTTGGTGCGCAGGTCCTTGACCATCTGGTACGGGTGCAGCACATAGGAGCGCATCTGGTTACCCCAGGAGGCGTTACCGCCGGCACCGAGGGCATCCATCTCAGCACGTTCCTCCTGGCGTTGTTTCTCCAGCAGTTTCGCCTGGAGAACCCTCATGGCAGAGGCCTTGTTCTGAATCTGGGACTTCTCATTCTGACAGGTCACCACGATCCCGGTGGGCACGTGGGTGAGGCGTACTGCCGAGTCAGTGGTGTTCACGGACTGTCCACCTGGACCTGATGAGCGGTAGACGTCCACGCGGACATCTGCATCAGGGATGTCGATGGAGTCAACCTTCTCCACCACGGGCAGCACCTCAACCTCGGCGAAGGAAGTCTGGCGGCGGCCCTGGTTGTCAAAGGGGCTGATACGGACCAGTCGGTGCGCCCCCTGTTCCACGGACAGCTGGCCGTACATGTAGTCGCCGTGGACCACGAAGGTCGCGGACTTGATGCCAGCTTCTTCCGCGTAGGAGATGTCATAGACATCCACCTTGTGGCCATTCTTCTCAGCCCAGCGGGTGTACATGCGCATGAGCATCTCAGCCCAGTCAGCGGCGTCCACGCCACCAGCACCGGAACGGATGTTGATCACGGCTTCACGGGCATCGTATTCACCGGAGAGCATGGTCTTGACCTCAAGTGCCTCGATACCGGCGCGGAGATCAGCTAATTCTTCATCAGCGATGGAGGTGTCACCATCGCCTTCTTCCTCCGCCAGTTCATACATGATGGGAAGGTCCTCCACGCGCTGGCGCAGATCGGTGACCTTGCGCAGTTCAGCCTGGACATGGGAGAGCTCGGAGGTGACCTGCTGGGCGTGGTCGGGGTCATCCCACAGGCTCGGGTCGGCGGCCTGGGCTTCCAGCTCCCGGACACGATCGGACAGCTCCTCCGGGTTCAAAACCTTCTCGATGGTGGTGAGGGTGCTGTCGAGCTCGGAGAGTTCTGCAGAAATTTCGGGACGCATGTCTAAATATGTTACCTGGTGATACCGATACCCAAAGTCAGCAACCTAGGCTGCAACAATGCACAATAGAGTTCATGAGTAATACTGAGCAGTCCCGGCACCCAGCTGCAACACTTGATGAGATGATCGCCACGATCACCAAAACCTTCGTGATCGCCCATGAGCAGGACTCCGATGAGCACCTGGCACAGGCCCTGGTTTATAACGCGGGCCGCCTGGCCTGGCGCATGCGGGAAAATGGTGTGAATACCGATTTCAAGACCTCCGTATCCGATGTGGTCACCGATGCCGATCGTGCGGCGGAGGCATTCGTGGCAGGCGCGTTGGAAGCCCTGCGCCCCGAGGACGGTGTCGTGGGTGAGGAAGGTGCGAACAAGGCGTCGCAAAGCGGTCGTTGCTGGGTCATCGATCCGGTTGATGGCACCTACAACTTCACCCGCGGCTCCGACTACTGGTGCAGCGCCATCGCCCTGGTTGAGGGCGATCCATCTGCTCCTGAGCGCCTGCTCTTCGGCGCTGTGCACCGCCCTGCGATGGGTTACACCTGGTTCGGTGGCCCCGGCATCCGCACCATGCTCGATGGCAAGGAGCTGCCGGTGCTTATCGACACCCCCCTCTCCCAAACCTCGCTTGCCACCTATATCCACCCCACCTGGCTGGCTAACCCCGAGGTCAGCTCCGCCTGGAACGCCGTGGCTACCCAGCCTGCTGCCCTGCGCATGCTCGGTGCTGGATCTGTTGATCTTGGTGGTGTATCTGATGGCACCAGTGGCGTGTGGATGCAGCACACTGTCGCTGACTGGGACTGGCTGCCGGGTCGTGCTCTCGTGGAGGGCGTCGGCGGTGCAGCGGTTAAGGTGCAGGCCGGGGGCGTGGAATGGTGTGTCGCTGGCAACGTTCAGGCGGTATCCGAGGTCACGGACATCCTCAGCGAACTAGGATAGTTTCTCATGAGTAATTATGCAGACGATCTCGCGCTCGCCCTCGAGTTGGCCGAGCTTGCCGATTCCATCACCCTCGACCGCTTTGAAGCCACCGATCTGGATGTGACCTCCAAGCCGGATATGACCCCGGTCAGTGACGCCGACCTGGCCACCGAGACCGCCCTGCGCGAAAAGATCGCCGCAGCCCGCCCAGCTGATGCCATCCTCGGTGAGGAATTCGGCGGCGATGTGGAACTGACCGGCCGCCAGTGGGTCATCGATCCCATCGACGGCACCAAGAACTTCGTCCGCGGTGTCCCAGTGTGGGCAACCCTGATAGCCCTGCTTGACGACGGCCGCCCCGTCGCCGGAGTCATCTCCGCACCGGCACTGGCACGCCGCTGGTGGGCATCTGAAGGATCCGGCGCATGGCGCACCTTCAACGGTAGTTCCCCACGCAAGCTGACAGTCTCATCTGTGGGTGACCTGGCAGATGCTTCCCTCTCCTTCTCCTCACTTGAGGGCTGGAAGGAACGTGAACTGCGTGAGAACTTCATCGGCCTCAGCGACACCACCTGGCGCCTGCGTGGCTACGGAGACTTCTTCTCCTACTGCCTGGTTGCCGAGGGCGCTGTGGACATTGCCGCGGAACCTGAGGTTTCCCTCTGGGACCTGGCGCCTCTGTCCATCCTGATCACCGAAGCTGGCGGACGCTTCAGCTCCCTTGCAGGTGAAGACGGACCCCACGGTGGCGATGCTGTGGCCACCAACGCCGTGCTCCACGATGAGGTTCTGGGACGCCTGAACGGGTAGGTAGTGGTTTTTAGCTGCTTGACGAAGATGAAAGGCACCTGACATGGGATTTTCCATGTCAGGTGCCTTTTATTTGTGCTGTTTTAGGGAAACACCTTCAGGTGAAGGGCGAAAGGACTCTGATTCAGGGCGAATCCAGTAGTGCTTTCGTGTTCCTACCTGTTAAGCCATTAACCCAGAAACCCTAACCCAGAAAGGGCACAAGTTAACCCAGAGATCATTACTGCTTTCTAGGAACAGGATCTCTGGGTTAATGGAAAATCACTAGGAACTACTGCCCCACCAGGGTGAATCCGCGGCCTGGGCCTTCGCTCTCATCCATCTCAGCAAGAACTCGGTCCATGTTCACTGACAGGGATGGCATGTAAAAAGGTCCTTGGAGCGGAGTCTGGCAGGCAAGGTCATGGTTCGGGAGTACTCCTCCCGAAACCAGGCCCACCACGCGACCACCTGAAATCACGGGTGCACCGGAATCACCACGCATGGCGCAGACCTGCGACATGGTCATACGTTCATCCGAACTCCAAACCAGTCCGCAAGTGTATCCGGTTGCGACACCGGACTTGCAGACTTCCTGCATGTTCGCTGTTTTTCCGCCGATGGCGTTGACGCTCACACCGTTGTAGGAGTTGGAGAGCTCAGCGTTGGAGCCGAACTCAATCACGGAGTAGTCATCGTTGGAGCCGCTGGCCACGACTGTGCCTGCCTCCCCCACCCAGAAGGAGTCTGCGGAGCGGACAGCGTCACCGGGATTGCCACAGTGTCCTGCGGTGATGCCGATCTTACGGCCATCGGCATCGGTGCCGGTGACGGCCAGGGTGCACAGGGAATCCTGTCCGAGGTAAATCGGGGTGCCGGGGCCAAAGAGAGAACGGCCTTCCGCTTCCATGTCCTTGGATGCCACCGGGACTGCCGGCTGGTTGAACCAGGACCCTGGGACGCGGTGGAGCACTTCACCCGGGGTGGCGGCCATGATCTGTGCCTGGATATCTGTTCGGATTTCATAGTTCGGCAGTGCGCGCTGAACCTGCTCTTGGATCTCCTCTTCAATTACTTCGCCTGTTTCATTGAGCAGTCGCAGCGGCTGCTCAACCACGCGGACTGAATCCTCATATCCGGTGGTTTCATAAGGAAGCTGGGTGCGGACCTCGACAGGCAGGACACCGTCTTTGATACCTGCGCTGATGCTGGCATCGATGTTGGTATTTGCTGTTGCGTCGAACTGTTCTGCCACAGTGCGATCGAGGGTGACCCCAAATTGTGAAAGTGTTTCATTCGCCTGGTCAACCACAGCTGTAGTGTCCACCCATTCCGCTGCCTGGGCGGTCGGTGCCATGAAAGTCACCCCAGTCGCCAGAATCGAGGTTGTCAGTAGGAAACGGCGTGAAACCGGGAGGCGCATATTTATCTTTAAATCACTTTCACAATGAAAACGGGCAATGCACTACATATTGCCATGAGAGAAGTAACTTTCGACGGAGCAAACGCCAAGTGTGACATAAACGATGTTTAAGCTGTTCAGCTAGTCAATCTCAATGAGTGACTGTCCTCCCTGTACTGCTTCACCCTGTGCGACGTTGATGGTGCCAACCACACCGGCAGAAGGTGCGGTGATCTCTGTTTCCATCTTCATTGCCTCCAGGATAAGTAGTACCTGACCTGCTTCAATGTTGTCCCCCTCGGCCACGAGGATCTTGAATACCGATCCGGCCAGGGGAGCCACCACTGCGTTGGCGGCTACGCCCTGGATGGATGCTGTGGTGGGGGCAGCGGGGGTATTTCCACGGCCTGAACCAATGATGATCGGACCCAGTGGTTGCTGTTCTTCCTCCACTTCCACCTCGACGCTGTAGGCGATTCCATTAACCGTTACTTTGAGTTTCATTGTGTGTGGGGCCCTCTTTGTAGAAGTGTGGAGTGGTCCTGGACGCGCTGCCTTCCCTGCGCTGCCCATGTGCGGTGGCGGTGGAGTTTGACGGCCTTAACCTTGCCGCGGTTGCCCATGTAGGCGGATACGGCAGCGGCAATCGCCAGGAGGGTGTCCTCCGGGATGTCGGCATCGGATCGGGCCCGGAGCTCTTTGAGTTCGGCTTCGACGGTGTCGAGGCGTTGTGAGAGCTTTGTAAGGAGCTGCTCCAGCTCTTGTTGATTCATGGTGCCCATCTTTTCTACGCCGGTCCCAGTCCGTGTTTCTTCTGCGGACGATGAGTGCGTTTATTGGCCAGCACCATGAGGGCGTCAGCGATCTGGAGGCGGGTTTCCGCCGGGTCAATGATGTCATCCACCAGTCCGCGGGAGGCTGCCATGAATGGTGAGGAGAAAGTGTCCTGGTATTCCTGGATCAGTTCCTCCCGGCGCGCGTCCTGGTCTTCGGCTTCGGCGATCTCACGTCGGAATACAACGTTGACGGCCCCCTCGGCTCCCATGACGGCGATTTCTGCGGTGGGCCAGGCGAAGACGCGGTCAGCCCCTAAGTCCTTGGAGCACATTGCCAGGTGGGCACCGCCATAGGACTTGCGCAGGACCACGGTGATTTTCGGGACGGTGGCGGCGGAGTAGGCGTAGAGCATCTTCGCGCCGTGGCGGATGATGCCGCCGTGTTCCTGTGCCACGCCGGGCATGAAGCCGGGGACATCCACCAGGGTGACCAGTGGGATGTTGAAGGCGTTGCAGAATCGGATGAAGGCGCTGGCCTTGTCGGAGGAGTTGATGTCCAGGACACCGGACATGACCTGTGGTTGGTTGGCCACGATGCCCACGGTGCGGCCCACCACGCGCCCGAATCCGACGACAATATTGCGGGCGAAGCCTTCCTGAACTTCCAGGAAGTCGGCGTTGTCGACGATGCGGGCGATGATATCGCGGACGTCATAGCCCTTTTTAGCCTCGACAGGCACGATCTCGTGGAGGTGCGGATCTGGTTCAACCACGGGATCCGGGTTGACCACCGGTGGTTCCTCGGTGTTGTTCTGGGGCAGGAAGCTGAGGAGTTTCTGGGCAATGAGGATGGCCTGCTCATCATTGTCCGCTTCGAAGTGGATGTTACCGGCCTTGGTCATGTGGGCATCCACGCCGCCTAGTTGTTCGGCGGTGACTTCTTCCCCGGTGACTGATTTGATCACGCCGGGACCGGTGATGAACATCTGTGCGCCGCGGACCTGGATGATGAAGTCGGTCAGCGCCGGGGAGTAGGCGGCACCGCCGGCACAGGGACCGGCGATGATGGAGACCTGCGGTACCAGGCCGGAGAGCAGCACGTTGTGGTAGAAAACCTTGCCGTATCCGGACAGGGAATCAATGCCTTCCTGGACGCGGGCGCCACCGGAGTCGTTGATGAACACAAACGGGGTACCGGTGGTGGCGGAGGCATCCATCATGGCTGCGACTTTTTCTGATTGCTTCTCACCTGCGGAGCCGCCCATGACGGTGAAGTCCTGGCTGGCAATGTGCACGGGGCGCCCGTAGACGGCGCCGACGCCGGTGACCACACCGTCGGCAGGTGCTTCTGCTGTGTCCATGCCGAAGTGGGTGGTGCGGTGCTTGGCGAACATCCCGGTTTCGCGGAAGGTGTCGGTATCGACAAGCTTGGCGACGCGTTCCCGCGCCGTCAGTCGGCCCTTTTCATGTTGCTTGTCAATCCTGGCCTGGCCACCGCCGAGGCTCACCCGATCGCGTTCGGCTGCCAGTGCGTCGAGACGCTCCTGCATGCTTTTTTCCTGTGCCATATTTTCTCTATGCTCCCGGCTCTACCTTGACGGTCTGGCTGCGGCCACCGACGGTGACCTTGTATGTGATGGGTTCGCGGATCGCGGTGGACTGACCGCGGGCTGCGGCCTTGTCCTGTGCCAACTGCTCTGCTGTCTTGCCCACGTTCTTCGGCCCCTCATCCCGGGTGGTGAAAAATCCCGGTGCGACCCCTGGGAAGAGTGCGTTGGTGAGCACATCCTCATCAGAACCGTTGCAGCCCTCCAGTTCTTCTGCCTGGGTGCGCAGCTGTTCCCATTCCGGGTCCAAAAGGTCTGCGGGACGGATGGTGATCGGTTCCTTCTTGGACTGTGCCTGTGCCAGTGTGATCAGCTCAGGGTTGCGCTCCCCGATGCATTCGCCGTAGTAGCCGAGCATGAGGTCCGCGAACTCAGCGGTCATGACCTTGTATCTGCCCATGAGGACGTTGAATACCGCCTGAGTACCCACGATCTGTGAGGATGGGGTGACCAGTGGTGGATATCCGGCGTCCTTGCGCACCAGGGGGACCTCCAGCATGACTTCCTCCATGCGGTCTTCAGCCCCCTGTGCGCGCAACTGCCCCTCCATGTTGGAGAGCATGCCACCGGGGATCTGGGACTGGAAGATATCGGTGTTGATCAGGGTCTTGGATTCAAACTCCGCATATTTGGGGCGGACTGTCCGGAAATGATCCCGGATCTTGAGCAGCCGGTCCATGTCCAGGCCGGTGTCATAATCGGTACCTTCGAGCATCTCCACGAGCGCCTCGGTGGGGTTGAGTCCAGGTCCCAATGACATCGACGAGATCGCAGTATCAACCACATCCGCGCCAGCTTCAATGGCTTTTTGCAGTGTCACCATTGTGACACCCGTGGTGGAGTGGGCGTGAACGTTGATCTGGGTGTCCTCACCGTAGGTTTCCTTGATGCCACGGATGATGTCATAGGCCGGTTGGGGTTTGAGCAGTGCAGCCATGTCCTTCAGGGCAATGGAATCCGCCCCCATATCCAGGAGACGTCCGGCCTGTTGGATGTAGCCCTCCACATCATGCAGTGGGGAGATGGTGTAACAGATGGTGCCCTGGGCGTGTCCATCAACCTTCTTCACCGCCTGCATGGCATGTTCCAGGTTGCGGGGATCATTGAGGGCATCAAAGACACGGAAGATATCCATGCCATTGTCCTTTGATTTCTCTACGAACTTGTCCACCACCATGTCCTCATAGTGGCGATACCCCAGGAGGTTCTGGCCGCGCAGCAGCATCTGCAGCTGGGAGTTGGGCATCAGCTTGCGGAAGGTGCGTAGCCGTTCCCAGGGATCCTCATTGAGGAAGCGGATGCAGGCGTCGAAGGTTGCCCCGCCCCAGCACTCCACACTCCAGTAGCCGGCATTGTCTATATCTTCACAGGCGCTGACCATGTCTTCCATGGCCATGCGGGTTGCCATCAGACTCTGGTGTGCATCACGCAGAGCAACTTCGGTTACACCTATTTTTCGTGGACTCATAACCCTCAATCTAAAGGTGTAATCCAGTTCCCGCCAGCTAACTATCAGTGTTATTAGTCATACTTTTTAACGCGACCTGCGCATAGTCAGCAATCCCACTATAAATAATCCCCCGCAGCTCTTTTTGCCCAGCGCAAAATAGTGTCCCAGGTCACCTAAACTTAAGATGTTGGCATTCTCTTAGTGTGAAGGACATAAACATGAGCCCCCAGGGGTCCCCCAAGAAACGGATACCCAGCGCGTTGAAGAAGGCCTCCTCTGGAGAGCGTTCCATCCACCCCGCGCTCGTTCCCGGCATCAGCGTCGATGACACTGACGCACAGCTCCCCACCACCAAGGTGGTTTTCGCGGTTGCACTGTTTTTCTCTGCCGCAGCATTCATCTGAGCAGTAATCTCCCCCACCGGAATCAACCAGGTGGGCACCACCATGCAGGGCTGGGTGGTGCAAAACTTCGCCTGGTTCTTCGGCACACTCATCGTAGCTGTCACCGTCTTCATGCTGGTGATCGGTTTTGCACCTACCGGGCGTATCCCCCTTGGCGACGACGACAGTGAACCCGACTACTCCACCACCTCATGGATCTCCATGTTATTCGCCGCAGGCCTGGGTATCGGGTTGATCTTCTACGGCCCCATGGAACCCCTCATCCACTTCATGACTCCCCCGCCGGGTTCCAGCCTGGAGGCGGAATCCAGCGGACTGGTAACCCAGGCCATTACCCAGGCAATTCTGCATCAAGCCTCCCTGGCGTGGCCCGTCTACGCACTCGTGGGTGGCGCCATCGCCTATGCCTCCTACCGTCGCGGTCGCCTCCCTCTGATCTCTTCCCTCTTTGAACCAGTGTTCCCCGGTGGCAACAACCACATCCTGGGCAAGATCATCGATATCTTCGCTGTGCTGGTCACTCTCTTCGGTACCGCAACCTCCCTGGGTATCGGAGCCCTGCAGATCCAGACCGGCACCTCCATTGCCACCGGACGCGATGTCAGCGGAGATACCTTCCTGATCATTGCCATCACCACCCTCACCGTCCTCTTCATCTACTCTGCGGTATCCGGTGTAAAAAAGGGCATCCGCATACTCTCCAACGCCAATATGTTCCTGGTGATCGGTCTGACACTATTCGCACTCATCGCTGGACCCACCGTCTTCCTCCTTGATCTGGTCCCCGCCACCCTCCTGACATTTGTCGACGGCCTGCCTGCCATGCTCACCGTCTACCCCAGCGAGGGCGAGACCGAGAAGCTCTTCCTCCAGAGTTGGACCACCCTGCTGTGGGCCTGGTGGATCTCCTGGTCACCATTCGTGGGCATGTTCATCGCTAAAATCTCCCGCGGACGTACCCTGCGTGAATTCGTCGTCGTGGTTGTCCTCGTACCATCGGGCATCTCCATGCTGTGGTTCATCATCTTCGGCGGTTCCACCATCTGGCAACGTATGAGCGGTGGGGACATGGAAATCAAGGGATCCGGCGAGAATGTGATGTTTGATCTCATGGGCAACCTGCCCTTCTCCACGATCACCTCCATCATTGTTCTGATCGCCATCGTGATCTTTTTCATCACCGCAGCCGACTCCGCCACCAACGTCATGGGATCCATGTCCCAGTCCGGTCGTCCCGTGCCGTCCAAACCGGTCACCATCATCTGGGGCTCCATGCTCGGCCTCATCTCGATGTCCCTGCTGCTCGCCGGCGGACAGAACGCACTATCAGGCCTGCAATCCATCATGGTGACCTGTGCACTCCCCTTTGCCATCATTCTCGTCGGCGTGATGATCGCCTGGGCCATCGATCTGCGCAATGATCCCATGATGATCCGTCGCGCCTA
>NZ_CALZFS010000095.1 GCF_945649885.1 uncultured Corynebacterium sp.
TAACCGTGATCATTCCATGGCGACCACCATTCCGCCCCTACTTTGCAACAGCACCGGTTAGCCTGTGGTCCAGACACGAGCCCTTCCCGTCGTACTGCGTAACTCTCCCAGGTACCGATGCCGCAGAGAACTCCGGTGACCTGGGGGAGTGAACGACCGGGTTTGCTGTTCTTTCGCTGTGTTGAGGCAGATTTGGGGAGTGGTCATCTGTCTGGCGCCGCGTGCTCGCTGGGAGTAAGGAAAGACGGCCTCGGTGGAGCCGCACCGCCACCACCAGCCCCTGTCGGGTGTCGCGATAAGGGCTGGCAGTGACGGCGGGGTTACTCGCGGGCTCGGTCGCCTTCGTCCTTCGCGGCGACGATCATGTGCGCCAGTGCCTCCAAGAACGCATCCAGGTTGTCCGGGTCGGCGGTAATCGCCTCGTACACCTCATTAGATTGCCGGGCTGCGGCGATAATCGCCCCGAAGCCCTTGTTTTTGAAAGCCTCAGTGCCCGCCACCTGGGAGGGATCATTCTCCCTCGCCAGGGCCTGGACCGTGGTGTCTTCCACGAGGATGCCGTAGCTGGCACGGATGGCAGACCTGGTGGCTTCGTTGGAGCCTGCGAGGCCTACGGCCGCCAGGATCTGGTTGACCTGGTCGACAGCCTCATCGAACGCGGCTTGCACCGGCGAGTTATCCCCGACCGGTCGGCCATCAAAACCGGGCAACTCCAAGGTGCCATCAATATCCTGGCTGGCTAGACCAAGGTCCTTGGGAGCGTCTACTGGTTCAACTGCGACACCGACCAGCTCAATGCCGACGGTGTAGTCGTCATCGTCGTCCTGGCGCTCTAGATTCAGGTTTTTCGACAGCAATCCAGCAACAATGGCTCTCTTATGCAGCAACGCGTCCTGGAAATCCACGATCTGGCTGAGAAACTCCCAGGCATGGGCGTACTTGATGAGATTGGTCCGGAAAGACTTGCCGGTCTCGTAGGCTTCCTTATCGAGCTTCTGGCGGGCGTCACGCATGTGATTATTCCACCGGGCCCTGATCGGGGAGACCAGTCCCTGGAGGGTCTCAGCATCCTCGCGGGCAATGTAGGCATCCGCCAGGGCGTCGAGCTCTTCCGGGGTGTAGAACGCCGCGGCGTCGAGGAGATCACCGAGATCGGCCAGGGCGTTGGCGGGGATATCATTCTCGATGTGCGCATCCCGGTAATAGGGCTTGAAGGATTCCAGGATCGCCTCGGGTTCATTGACGAAGTCCACGACCATCGGCTTCGGCTTGTCCGGGAACACCCGGTTCAGCCGGGAGAGGGTCTGTACTGCCTGCACACCGGAGAGCTTCCGATCCACGTACATGGCACACAGACGCGGTTCGTCGAACCCGGTCTGGAACTTGTTCGCGACGATGAGGACCTTGGCGTCATCATTTTCCCGGAAGGACATGGCGGTATCGCGCACCCCGTTCATCGAGGCCTCGGTGATCTCCACCGACTCCTCGCCCTGGCCGTAGGTCAGGGAGCCGGAGAACGCCACGAGGGTGGTCATATCGTCGTAGCCGCGTTTGGCGATGTACTCGTTCATTTTGTGCGACCAGGTCGCCGCCGACATCCGGTCTGGGGCCACCACCATGGCCTTGGCGGTACCACCCAGGTGGTGCATGACGTTGCGGCGGAAGTGCTCGACGGTGACCTCCACTTTTTGCGCGATCGAGGTCGGGTGGATCCGCACAAAGCGCACCATGTCGGAGACGGCTTCCCCGAAGTTCACGGTCTCCTCCCTGCCCAGATCATCGCGGATGCGGGCGAACATCGCGTACGTGGAGTAGTTGGCCAGCACATCGAGGATGAAACCTTCCTCGATGGCCTGACTCATCTGATAGGTATCGAAAGCCACCCGCGTGTCGGGGTTATCCGGGTCAACCGTGCCATAGGCTGCCAGGGTCTTTGCCTTCGGAGTGGCCGTGAGCGCAATGAAGCTCAAGTTCGGGGAGTTGGCTACCGCCTTGTCCATGGCCAGGAGCACGTCATCAGCAGAGATGTCCTCGTTGTCGGGGACATCGATGTCGACGAGGATTTCACGCAGCCGGGTGGCGGCCTCGCCGTGCTGGGAGGAGTGCGCCTCGTCCATGATCACGCAGTAGTTGCGCCCGCTAAGGGCTGGGGATTTTTCCATCATCTTCGCCAGGGCCGGGAAAGTCTGGATGGTGCACGAGATGATGTGCCCACCCCGCGACAGGGCCGCCTCCAAGGTCTTGGACTTCGATCCCAGCTCGTTGTCGACGTTGACGACCAGACCCTCAGAGGCACGGAGCAGGTCGAGGCCTTCCTTGATGTTGTCATCGAGCACCGTGCGGTCAGTGACCACAATGACCGAATCAAACACCGGATGGCCAGAGGAGTTGATGAAACGGCCCGCCCGATGAGCCAGCCAGGCGATCGTCTTGGTCTTACCGGACCCGGCGGAGTGCTGAATGAGGTAGCGCCCGCCAGCCCCACGGGCGGCGATGTCGTCGATGACGTTCTCGGTGGCGCGCAGCTGGTGGTAGCGCGGGAAAATTAGCCGGCCCTTGTTGCCCTTGGATGAGGGCTCCCACAGGGCGTAGTCGCGCAAAATGCGCAGGAACAGCTCTGGTTCGAAGACCTCCTCCCACAGATACGAGGTATCAGACCCCTTGGGGTTGACCGGGTTGCCGGCATGCCCGTCACGGCCCTTGTTGAAGGGGAGAAAGAAGGTTTTCAGGCCGTCCAGTGCGGTAGTCATCCAGGCTTCCTGGTTGGATACCGCGAAGTGCACCAGCGCACGGCCGGGTTTGAGCAGTGGGCGGTTTTTGGTCGGCTGGCGGTCGACCTTGTACTGCTTGACCGCGTCGCGCACTGCCTGGGTGTTGTCGGTCTTGAGCTCCAGGGTGGCTACCGGGATGCCGTTGACGGTGAGTACCAGATCCAGGGTGTCGGTACCGGTGGCATCAAACGGGACCTGACGCAGCACCCGCAGCCGATTCTTCTGCGCGTCCTCGATTGCACCGGTGTACAGGGGGTTTTCTGGGTAGAAGGCCACCATGGAACCGAAGGTGGCCTTCATCTGGCCCCGCTGGGAGTGTGAGAAACCGTTGCGGAGTGTGCCCAGCAGACCGTGCTGGACCTTCTTCGTCCGGGCGTTGAGGATCGGTGCCTTATCCAGCATCTCCGTCAGGCGGTCGAGTAGTTTCGCGACGTAGACGTCACGCTGCACACCGGTCAGCGCCTCGGGTATGGCCTTAAGAAACTCCTCGGGGTACTGAGTCTGCAGCCAGTGCAGCACGTCCGGGACGAAGAGCGCTCGGGTCTTGTCCCAGCCGGCGTTGGTGGTCCCTGTCTCGTGGATCCACCCGTGGGAGGCGAGATGATCGACGATGGCGTCCTCGAACGCCTTTTCCATCGTGGACTGGATACCCATGATCAGACCTGCTTTCGGCCGGTAACGACCTCAGTGATGAGCACAGAACGACGCTTGAGCAGCAGGTCGCGGAGCTTGATGGATTCTTCGATGAGGGAGTCAATTTTGCTGACTTCTTCCTCAAGAAATGCCGTAATCTCATCTCGTTTATTTTCCGGAGGCAATGGAACCGGAATCCGATTCAGAATACCAGTAGTCAACTGGTTGATCGTTGAAGAAGAAAATGATCCCCGATAATCGTCAAATCGTGGCGACCGGAAGAACCAATAAAGATACCGATTAAGGTCTGATCGAATCACTGTCATAAATGCACCCCAGGTCTGACCATAGTCGCACGGATCAACGATTGCGTTTTTTCCCACCAGGTTAGCGCTACCATTTCTGGAACACATTAGGATATCCCCGCGCTTGAATCGGAGGTGAGGAGGTACTTCAACGTCTACGGCCAACATGTTGCTCCGGTCAATTTTCGACTCTTGAACATTTCCAGACCGATAGACATAGATCCCACCTTCGTCGACTACATTCTCAGGCCTGTAGGTGAGACCGATAATTGATTCAGCTAAAAGCCCCATCTTTACTTCGGGATATCCACTCATCAGCTGTTCATTGATGAGCTTCCTCGCCCGGAGCCTCAGCAACTTCATGTACTTGTCCAGGTCTGCTACCGCAGCGTCGATCTCGGCGGTCTCCCGATCCAGGAAGTCAGCGATAGCCTTTTGTTGTCCTAGAGAGATTGTGGGAACCCTCTGGAATGACACCGAAGAAGCATTGATCCCTGGTTGAGCAACTGCCCTGGAAAGTCTTGAAAGATCCAAGGTTTCAAGTACGTATTTGAGCCACTGTTTGCTGACTTCAGAAGTTATCGGTTCGACGACGAGAGCATGCTCTGCTGCCCAGAAAGGAGCTTTTGCAAAATGCACAGTGCCAACCGATCCTTGACGACCCACTAGAACTTGGTCCTCAAGATGGTTCGGCTTGTCTGTGTAAGCACGAATTCCGTTCGATCCATAAACAGGAACGATCTTTTCGTCTGATAGATCGTCAGAGGCAATGGCCTCTCCGGCATAAACGGAACACAACGTGAACAAGGGGCGTAACGGGTAATCGCGGAATTCCTCCGTTTCTATAAACACTTTAGAAATAGAGTCGACCGAGGTGAAATCTGTCATTCCTTCACCTCTTGGAAACGAGAGCGGATCGACTCCAGCACAGTCTCGATCTCAGCGTCGAGCTCCTCGATCGACGGCATCTCCTCCGGCTTGTAGAACAGCCGCGTTATCGGGATCTCATAGCCGACCTTGGCCTCGCTCATGTCCCACACTAGGTCCGGTGCAAACGGCAGCACTTCCCGGGCCATGTGCTTATCGACGTCCTCGGTCAGTGGGATGCGCTCAGTGATCTTCGACGCCTTGTCGATGACCTTGTTGCCCTTATGATCCACCGCTTCCGGAGCATTCTCGTCCTCGACGGCCACGGCCGTCATGATGTGGCCGAGCAAACTGGCGCTCATTTTCAGACCGGCGGTTTTAGCTTCCTTCTTCAGGTGTGCAGGCAGATCGTTCCAAGCCACTCCCCCGCAGGATCGCACTACAGCCTCGTGGCCGGTGAGTGCCTGCTTGTGCTCCATTGCTGCAGCTACGGTCTCATCGTTGATGAGCGTGGAGTATCGCATTATCCGGTACATCGGGACATCCCGGAACCCCAGCTGCTCCGGTGTCACGACCTTAGAGTACTCCGGGTCAGCGTCCTCGAAGGCGTTGTAGAGCCCGAGGATGAATTCGCGATCCTGGTCAGAAAACTCGCGGCGCTTGTTGCCCATACTTTTACGCATGGGAGACCACGTGCCGGTGGCATCGATGAGCTGGATCTTGCCGTCACGCTTGGCTTCCTTGTTTTTATCCAAGATCCACACGTAGGTGGCGATGCCGGTGTTATAGAACATCTCAGTCGGCAAAGCGATGATCGTATCAATGAGGTTGTTGTTAATCAACCAATTACGGATCTGATCAGGGCCAGACTCCGGGCCGCCGGTAAATAGCGGGGAGCCGTTGGTGACCACACCGGCACGCCCACCCTTGTTAGTGCCTGGTTCTTTCTCCTTGAGCTTGTGGACCACATGGCTCAGGAAGAGCATCTGACCGTCTGAGACTGGTGGCAGACCGTGGCTGAAACGCGATCCTTCGATCTTCGCCTCGCGCTCGACGGCGTCCTTGGAGCGCTTCCAGTCAGTTCCGTAGGGAGGGTTGGAGAGCACGTAGTCGTACAGCTCGCCCTCGTAGCGGTCACCAGCCAGGGTGTCACCGTCACGAATGGCATCCGGGGAAATGCCGGAGACGATGAGATCAGACTTACCCAGGGCCAGGGACTCCGCCATCATCTCCTGGCCGTAGACGGAGACCTCGATCTTCGGGTTGAGCTCCTCCATGGCACGTTTGGCCACCAGCAGCATGCCGCCGGTGCCAGCTGCCGGGTCGTAGACAGTACGGGCAGGTGCTTGACCGTAGAGACCATCATCGTCGCTGGACAGCAACACATCGACCATGAGACGGATGGCATCACGAGGAGTGTAGAACTCACCAGCGACCTGGCCATTCTCAGAGAAGCTGCGGTACATGAGGTTCTCGAAAAGATTACCCATGGCATTCTCACCAAGAGCCTCATCAGAGAGATCAATATCGGCGAAGTGTTTGACAACACCCCACAGGACGTTGTTCTCCTCCAATTTGGTCAGCAACTCGGGGAACTTGAACGCCGTCCACACGTCGCGGACGTTGTCGGAAAAAGCGTCCAGGTAGGTGAGCATGCCCTGTTTAACGTGGTCGTCGCTGCCACCGATTACTCCCATCGACAGCTCGGAGGTGTTGTAGAAGGACAGGCCATGATCCGAGCGGATTAGAGGTCCCCACATGGATTCGGGGAACTTGGTGTGCTTGATGGTCTGCAGCACAGCAGGCTTGGTCGGTTCAAGCAGGCACTCCAGGCGGCGCAGCACGGTGAACGGGAGGATGTAGTCGCCGTAGGACTGGCGAGGGACCACTCCTCTTAAGTAGGTGTCCGCTGTTTGCCATACCGCCTGGTAGAGCGAGGCCGATGATGCCATGTTCAATATCCTTTGATGTATTAATTGATGGTGAAGATAAGAGTACGGGGTGTATTTTCTCTTGGGCGTACCTGGTCTGGCTATAACTCAAGAGAGCTCGGGCAGCGTGGCGATAGCCCAGGGTGCGTAGAAGACTACGCAGTGTGATTACTGAAACGCACAGCGTTGAGCACTGCTTCTGTAGCAGTGTTTGCCTGCTGAGCCAGACATTCAGCATTCTGCTTCACCACTGATAGTTCCCCCAACGCTGTTACAAGCTGCTCCTGTGCGTCTTGATCAAGATTTGGGATCTGGATTTGTTTGAAATCTCGTCGGGCATGACTGATACCTTCAGTCGCTTCCCTATTGAAGGGGGCGTTGATGCAAGATACGAGGTAGTCAGGGTTGAGGGCAGAGTCATTGATTCTCAGCACAGTCATACTGGTTGGAACAACCCACCTGTGTTCATCAGTAGTAAAAATACGCGCGGGAGCTGCAGCGATCTCGGGGACGAGGATATCTCCATCACACACCCACAAGTCTGCTTCACGGGCAACGACCTGCTTCACCTCACCATGCCCCTTGCGCATAGGCAGCACAAAAGCCTCTACCCCCTCTTTTACCTCTCTATCTTTACCGGAGATAAAGGGCCTGCGCAGACGGGTGAGAACCCCACTGTCGATAAGCGTCTTGAGATCTGTAAAGCCTGAGGAGGATGGGAGCTTAATAAGATCGTGTGGATTCGTTTCCATTTTCCGTATTGCGGTAAGTGTGTGCGAAAGATCCTCCAGAGACCGTTCAAGGTCTGCTCGGACTTCATCTTTATCTTTCTCTTTACGCAGTAAAGCAGGCGGATTGATGGATCCGTCATTGGTGATTAACTCAGCCAAAGACAGTGTCCGAGACGGGATAGACGTCTCAGCCCCAGCACGTAAATCGGTCAACCACTGGAAAATATGCTTCTCAGGTGATTTTTCAGAGGTAGCATCGGCAATCAGCACGGACGCTTCTGGCTTATCCTCAGGAATATGCAAGACCCAGAGCAAGGTTTCAATATTGGAGTAGGGAAGAAAACGTGCTGGCAGTTGAATAACGGACTCAATGAGACCTCGGGCAACCAATTCCTGGCGTACCTGCTGAGAAGACTTGCGGGAACCCGCACCCGTGGTGGTCAGGATATAAGCACGTCCACCCGGGGCAAGATTACCGAGTGCAAGAATAAGAAAGAGCTCATCTGAGAACAATCCCCCCCGTGTATCAAGCCCTGCGTGAGCAAGAATAGTTTTCTGAAGATCTCGATCAAAGCGCATTCCCATCGGAGGTTCGCTCACAATGACCTGGGCCTGAAGGCCACCATGGATTTCTCGTGTTAATGAGTCAGACACCGTGAATGTAGCAGTAACATCGGCTAGGTAGGCATGCAGTTGAGCGATCAGTATCGCTGAGGGGTCAATATCATTGCCGATCAATGAAAGTTCCTCCTGCAGGCCCTGGAACCGCAGCAGTGTGCCGCCGATGCCGCAGGCAGGATCAAAGACAGTATCGCCGGCAGCTAATGTCGTGGCAGCCGCATGGATTAATAGTTCAGACTGCGGTGAGATCGACGTGCTCAAAGCGCTGACATCGCCTCGGCCGCCAAGGCCGAGAAGTCTATCAATAGTGAGTCGTGCCGCCTCCCCGTAGTCATCAATAGGAATGCCGTCTACGGCAGAGACCAGTTCTTTCATGAGCTCACCAGGTAGACCCTCGATAAGGTCCTTAACGGGCTCATAAATAAAAACAGCATCTGCATGGGTATCGGCCTGTAAGAATACTGAGACAACCTCATTGCTGGTGGAGGCCGCTAATGCCTGAGACCAGATGCCATGGGAAGCATCCATCTCTGACTGTTTACGCAATACCAGCAGCTGCAGAACCAGAATGCTGGTTTCAATTGGATCTGAGGTGTTACTGCGCAAAAGATTAGCCACTCCCCAGATACTGAGCTCTGTTTGTTTTCTCTGAGCATCAGCGGGAAGCAGGTTTTTCTGTTTAAGCCAGCGAACAACCTCGTGCATGTCGAATAATGGGCGTCGTTCAGGTGATCCCTCGACAGGAGCTGGGAAATCCTCATTACGGGATCTCCAATTGCTCACTGCTGCTCGAGTTACCCCTGCCAGTGAAGCAATATCTTTAATGGCCAGACGGCCAGATGTGCTAGTCATTATTAAGCAACCTTTCGAAGTGAAACCACTGCTGGTGCCATAGGTGGAGGAGTGGGGTGGGAGGGAGAGGTAATCACTGTTGTGGCGGCAAAAGCCAAACGCTTCGAAAGGCTGGATTCGTGGCAGTACACAGTGGTGGGGATGCCTTCACCCGCCAGCTGGGAAATCTTCTCAGCGAAAATATGATCCCCAGAAACCAGGGAAACTTCCTTAAAACGACCCGCGACATCCTCTTCTAAAACCTCAAGAAGGCGCAGGTCGGCCCCATCTTTGCCCCGGCCAACCAAGATTCGGTGTGAACCCCACATGCTATGAAGGTTTGTCACTGTTGATATATCAGTGGCCAGGATGATCAGGTCATCTTCGCTGGGGGTGACCCAGTTCAATAGGGTGCGGTGGCACCACTGTGCCTGTGCTGCGGAGGTGACAGGGCCCCCGTTGTAGCACTCAATATCAATAATGATCAATCGATTATGAAGTGTCTCATTTGTGTTCTTTTCATGTTTCATAAAAATAACAATACCTACAAACACAAGACCTGTCAATGTAAACCTATGAACACAAAAGTAAAATTCGCTAAAGATAGTGGTAGAAGCTATTTTTACTACTATGTAAACAGATTAATCGAACTCACTTTGACTAGATTGGATCTTGTGTTGATGGGTGCACGCATCTGGTTTTGGTGTTGGTAGGGACTCGCAATGATTCGTCGTTCACTTATTGGGGAGGCCTCCACTTACTGTTCTCCGCCCTCCCATAAGACGCTGGGTTGATTCTGTCCCCAGCCCACGGGGCGCAAACTCACGCCAGCCGGCGCTCTGACGTTCTTTCTCCAGCTGTCGCGCTGTTTTCTTACGGGCGGATGATTTCTGCTTGTTGGCCGCTATGGCATATTCCACTCGTAGTGCCAGGTGTTCATACCGAGGATCGGCAGGGATTCTCATCTTTGATGATGGTTAAAATTTCTTGAGCATCCCTTTCATTGAAACGATGTTCGATGGAAGAAACTGACTTGGTCATGGAGAAATAATGGCTCGTCGGTAGACCTCTGAGAGCTGGGTGAATTCTTTGGGAGTGCCGCTTAACGCGCTTAATTAGTGTGCGGTACGGCTCTTGCGAGGATCCCCGCTGGGAAGTCAGGATGTTGATCAAGATGATGGCCGCTCTTTCACTGCCATCGCTGGCCTCATATTTTTCAACCAGGTCCTCGAGAGCTCGTAGGCGCATATTTCCTCTGGGAGTTTTAGCTTCAGCCACTGGAATTAGTTTCTGCTTCTCTGGTTGAACCCGTGCAAGAAGTACTTGGTAGCCTTCCTTTTCACTGGATGGGTGAAGGGAGATTAACTGCCCGAGGAAATTAGCACTTTCTTGATTATGCTCTCCGTCTTCAAAATCTTCTACTAGCTTTTTGAGCTCATCGTAAACGAAATTAATTACTTCACCCATGAGTCTTATTCATAGCAGGTACCGATGCCACTAAACCTATGAATTCCTTGATTGGTAAGAGTGGCGGAGTTGAATGACTATTTTCCCGTGATCCAACACGGTCGGCATGTTGCGGTTATTAGGAAAAAGGGGTTGTCCGGGTCTGGTAGAGACCCTTATGATTTGGCCCTCCACACAGTCGTTAGGCACCCAGTGCTGTTGCCCAAGAGCTCCTGCAATGAGATCCGTGAGTTGCAGATACACAACGGCGAACAGGGCACCCAGCGAGTGGGGGCCACCGACGAGGTGGCTGCTCCTGCCACCGAGGAGGAGGCGCGGGCTTTTGAGACCCTGCGAGCAATCATCCGCCAGGCCGTGCTGGCTGAGCGTGCCACACAGGACGATGCCGTGAACCAGGCGGCGAGCGCTGCCGCCGAGGAAGCCGAGGAAGCCCGCCAGGAGGCTACCCGCCTGGCCGGGGAACTGGAGAAGGAAAAGGCCATCACCGCCGAGCAAGCAACCACCATCGCTGCTTTGAAGGCTGAGCTGGCCGTGGCAGCCGCAGACAATGACCGGCTTCGAGATGAGGTGGACCATCAACGCGAGGCTGTCAGTGCGGCCCGTGAGGAAGCCGCCGAGGCCCGCGGCAAGCTGTTCGTCTACGAACAGCAGGCCCTCGCAGAAGCGACCGAATCCCCTGCTCCGGCCAACGACGGGGATCAGTCCGCGGCCACGACCACCACAAGCGGCAAGAAGAAGGCGTGACTGGCCAGCTGTCGGCGGCACCACCTCGCGAGTACCGACCGGATGGTGTTCGGAAGGTGCTGTTGCAAAGTGGTGATCGCCGTGGAATGATCACCGCACCGCCCACAGAATGACCTCGTGAGGGAAATGATGACCCGAGAAGATTCCCATGGGCCTGTTGATCCCGGCTCACGCCATCAAGATCCCCAGTTTGCAACAACACCCCTGGAAAGGAAGTGATGAACATGGGAGCTTCGGAAGAGGATTTTCATGTAGATGACTTTGTTCGAGTGTTGCGATCGCTTGAACCCCATCTCCCTATCTCCGATGCCTACGAACGGGATTGTCCTCAGAAACAAGGAGCCTGGTGGTCGAGCCAGAAAGAACATATGATCCGCTGGTTCGGGAGCCAGAACAGTCATGGGAGTGGTTCTTTTACTCGCAAGACTCCAAATACTAGCGCGCGTCGAACCTACAACAGGCTCCTGTGCCCAGCGGCGTTCGTATGGATGGCCGAAGCCCTGGGCGAAGAGCCTGGGGTGGTCCAAGCTGCCGCAGATGCCGCCCGGTCCGAATCTAATGCGCGTAAGCGTCCGGGACTCCTGCGAAAGTATCTCCCCTGGTCCCGGATTGCGGAACTGGTAAACGGTGCTGGTGTGAAATTTAATTCTGAGCCAAGTTAGTGGAAATTTCACATACCGTTCGATGCACGCTTACTGGTGCTGTTGCAAAGTTGGGCCAGGGTCGAAAAGCCCAACCTCAAGACATCAGTT
>NZ_CALZFS010000096.1 GCF_945649885.1 uncultured Corynebacterium sp.
ATCGCCACTGATGAGGACGATCGTCTTGTGCAGATCCCCTTCAGCTACCGTTCGGAGGAAGTCGATCCCCAGCACACCCTGTCGGTCGTTGAGCATGGTGTTCTAGGCAAGCGTTGGATCACCAATGCCCTAGGTGATCCAGTGGCGGTACGTGAACTTATCCGCACCATCCTCACCGGTGATGATGGCGCCACGCGTGACGACGGTGTCGCCGCCTACCTGGATATCCGCGGCACCGGCACTGAGGAGAACCTTGACCTTGACGACGTCACCCTCACCGAGGTCACCCGCCAGCGTGTCATCGGAACTGTTGTGGTCAACGGTGTGCGCAGGCAGTTCAAGCTGCGTCTGCCTAATGTCCTGTCCGAGGTCATGCACACCAGCCGTGGACACAGTGCCACCGCCCAGCGTCTTGTTGCCCCGCATCCGGACAACGCCAACCGTGAACTGTTGGTCGCAGAATTCAACTGGCTGGAATAAGTTCTGGGCGAAGTTACTGCATCCCACTCCAGATCATTTCAAAGGCCTTGAGTGATCTGGTCTGGGATTCCCGATCGTGGAAACTCAGTCCACGTACGGCAAGTTGATAATAGAACGTGCCATACATGGCATCAAGGGCTGCTTCGATGTCCGCGTCCTGACGGATCTCCCCACGTTCCTTGGCTAATTCCAAGGCACGGAGGGGGGTTTCGCGTCTCTTGGTCACATGGGAACGCCAATAAACCTGCTGCAATTTGGGATCTGAGATGGTGAGCTCGATACGCTTACGGAAGCGCTGCTCCGTATAATCACTTCCCTGGGACTGTACGGAGTTGATGAACAACATCTTGATCAGTCCATCTTTAATGGTGCCTGACACATCAACCACAGGCTTTCCCTCACGCCCGTCATCGAGGGCGCCCGCCACCAGGTTGGTGAGTGAAGGCCACCGACGGTAGACCGATGCCCGGGATGCCCCGCTTTCCTGAACCACCGAATCAACAGTTACTTTTTCTCCACGTTCAATGATCCGCTGGGCAGCCTGGATGATTCTCTCATCCAGACCTTGTTCACGCGGACGACCAGCGCGGGACAGACGGGGTTGTTTAGAGCTCATTGCTTCAGATACTCCTCAGTGAACTTTCTTCCTGATTACTGCACTAAACTGATCAATAACAGCAACCAGGACAACAATGCAGATGATCATCGCGCTCAGATGCCCATACTCATAGCGGTTGATGGCCAGGGTCAACTCCAGTCCGATACCACCGGCACCCACCAATCCGAGGATTGTTGCGCTGCGAACATTGCTTTCAAATAACAATAATGTGTAACTGACCAGCGCGGGCAGTGCCTGTGAAAGAATTCCATAATGGACGACTTGGGGACTGGATGCCCCCACAGCCTTCAGCGCGTTGACGGGCTCCTCGTCCACTGATTCCATGGCCTCGGCAAACACCTTGCCAATGGACCCCACGGATCCCACCATCATAGTTAACACCCCGGCGAAGGGACCTAAACCAACGGCGGAGACAAACACCAGGGCAAACACCAGATCGGGTACTGAGCGGATGATGTTCATGACGGTGCGGACAGGGTGGTAGATCCACCAGGGTGCAATATTTTCAGCCGCCCCCATGGCGATGGTCAGGGAGAGAAGCGCGCCGATGGCGGTGCCGATGATGGCGATCTGGAGTGTTTCCACCAGCAGCCTGATGATCAGCGGAAACTCAGAAAAATCTGGTGGGAACAAGCGGGAAAGGAAATCCCAGATATTGCCAGAGCCGGCGGTCAGATCGGACAGGCTGATCTGCGCTCCATCAGCTGACCACAGCAAAATGGCCACAGCTAGAACAACACCGATGGCACACCGCATCCGGAGAGTTTTTTCTGCCTTCACCGTTGCTCCTCCTGTTCATAGAACTGGGTGAGATCAGCGGGAGAGAGCCGCGCTGAAGGGGAATCAAGACTGATACCGCCCTCGTGCAGGCCGATGATCCGCTGTGCATAGTTGAGGGCCAGCTGTGGTTGATGCAGGGAGAGAATCACAGGAATTGATTCTTCAGCAGCAATGGTGGTGAAGAGCTCCAACATCCTTCCACCCAACAGGGGATCCAGGGCAGCCACGGGCTCATCCGCAAGGATCATCCGGGGATTTTGCATGAGCACCCGGGCGATGGACACACGTTGTTGCTGCCCTCCGGAGAGCTGACGTGCAGGTTCGCAGGACTTATCACCAAGCCCCACCAGGTCCAGCAGCTCATGGGCACGCTTCCTGTCAGCGGAATGGAAAGTGCCAACCACGCTCATTGGTCCGGCGTGATGAAGGGAACCCATCAGAACATTGGTCAGCGTGGATAGTTTTCCCACCAGCCCATAGTGTTGCGATACCTGACCGACATCTGCACGCAGGGAACGCAGCGCACGACGACGGATGCCTTTAACCTGGGTGCCATATACCTGGATTGAGCCAGAGGAGATGGGGACAAAACCGGTGATGGCCTTGAACAATGTTGTTTTTCCTGACCCGGATGCGCCAAGTAGTGCCACGACCTCTCCGGCCGTGATGTCCATGCTGACCCCGGTGAGCACAGATTCGACGGTGTTTGGATAGCGCACGTGGAGATCGCTGATCTGGAGTGCGGTCATGAACATGGTTGTCTAGTTCACTTCAGTGAGATCAACATCAGCCAGGGCTGCGATCTCAAGATAGGGCTGGAAGGGTTCATCGCCGGGGTCAAGCACAGGTTCAACACCCGCAGGCAAACCATCTACATAGACACCCAGCTCATCAACATTGTCATGGTGGAAAACCTCAGGCAGTCCATTCAACAGAGCCCTGCGTTTTTCCTCAGATAGGCCAGCGTTGGTGATGATAGAGGCCGCAATCGGCTTGGGGATTGATTCCCCCAGGATGCGGGTCGCACCTTCTTCAAAGGGAAACAGGGGACTTCCCTGTCCCACCATCGCGGTGAAAACGGCGGAGGTGCATGCAACATCAGCATCCTGGTGTTTGAGCGCCAATAAACCGCGATCATGGCTGCCTGCGAACACTGAGCTGAAATCCTCACCCTCCTTCAATCCGGCTTCCTTGAGCAGGTGTAGGGATAGGAAATATCCGGATTCTGAGGCTGGGTCGGCAAAGGCGACAACAGTCTCCGGAGTTATATCCGCCAGGGATTGCAAGGGTGAATCCTCTAAGACAATGCACTGGGAAGCACTCGTGGCATCACCTGGCCAGGCAATCAGTGGTTCCACCTGTTGCGTGCTGATCGCCAATGCCGCAGCAAACCCGGATACCAGTGCAATGTCTTCATGGCCAGCTCGGATTGCCTCCACCGCTGCAGAATAACTGGGAACATCAGTGATCTGTACAGGGTGTCCGGTGGCCTCCTCCAACTGCTTCTTCAACTCAGGAAGTGGGGTCTGCACAGAAGGATCATCAAGGAAGGGGGTGATGACAAACCTGATGGTCCCACCATCGTTCCTGTCGTCGCCTGGTGCAGAGGAAGCGCAGGCGCTGAGGGGGAGAGCTGCAGTTAATAGGAGGAACAACAATGTATGGGAAATGCGGATGGGCAAAACACAGACTTTCTACAACCAGAGAAAAGAAAAATCATCGGATTCAGCGGCAGACCAGGAGACCAGGGAGAGCCGTGGTGTGTCCTTTCTTGGGATGACCTTTCCGGGGGGGAACCGATATAGAAGATATACATTACTGCTAATAAAAAATGTTTGCCAAGTGAACGATGCTGGGGGATGTGTCTGGAGGTTTCAGCAGTGTGGAGACTTCTGCCGCCTGCTCAGGCCAAATCATGAAATCGGCCGATAGTGGACAGCCTGAATATTGTTGCTTTCAGTCACAAGGTGGGTTTGTACGCCGTTGATGATATCGGTGTTATGCCCGGAAACCGCTAACCATCGACCATCTTCCTGCTGTGCACAGACGAAGATGAAAACACCCCGGCGAGGCCCTGCCGGTGGGGAACCCGGGGTCGAATCAGGTACCCGTTGCCCGGTCATTATCCAGCGGGCATGAACTACTGCCACCCTGGAATCTGCGAGCATCCTCACCCGGGTTTTCTCAAAGACCATGGTGGTGTCAGGGAACATGTCCCGGAAACCGATGGCATGGTTGTGTCGGATCTGTTTGTGCCCACGCCACCAGAAGCCGACAACGTTGACAAAGTCAGCATCCTCGGTGAACACCGCGGTTAAGGCATCGGCGTCTGCGTTGTTCCAGGCCGTGCGGAAGGCTTCGGCCACAGCTTCAGGGGTGTGCAAGGTTCTCCTCGTGGAGAGGCGACCAGGGGATCGTTCACAGGCACTGTTGCCAGTGCAGAACTACCAGATGGTCACGCGCTCCTCCGGTTTGATGAAGATCGGGGCGTCCTCGGGGACCTGGAAGGCCTCATAGAACTCCTCCACATTGCCGGCGATGGTGTTGCAGCGGAATTCGGCGGGGGAGTGGGGATCAATCGCCAGATACTGGACGGCCATCTGTGGGCGGATCGCGGTGCGCCATACCCTGGCCCAGGACAGGAAGAGACGCTGGAGACCATTGAACTCCTGGTCGGCGAGCTCCGGTTCTGAACCTTCAGCCTCAAAGGTCTTCTTCGGGGAGGTGGCAAAGTTCAGGCCCTGATCAGCCAGGTACTTCTTGTACGCCACCACGGCGATACCCAGTCCGCCCAGGTCGCCGATGTTTTCACCCACGGTGAAGGCGCCGTTGACACCGGTGGTTTCGATCTCATTCTTCTTCAGCACCGCAGGGACCAAGCCCTCGAACTGGTCGATGAGGCGCGTGGTCAGCTTGTTGAACTCTTCTCGGTCTTCATCGGTCCACCAGGAGTTGAGGTTGCCCTCGCCGTCATACTGGCTGCCCTGATCATCAAAACCATGACCGATCTCATGGCCGATCACCGCACCGATGGCACCGAAGTTTTCAGCAGCATCGGCCTCAGGGTCGAAGAAAGGCGCGCGCAGAATAGCGGCGGGGAAGGTGATGTCATTGACCACCGGATTGTAGAAGGCGTTGACGGTCTGCGGGGTGGTCACCCACTCATCACGGTCCGCCGGCTTGCCCACCTTGCTCAGCTCATAGTCGTGCAGGAAGATCGAACCCCGACGGATATTCTCCACCAGATCCTTACCTTCACTGGAGAATTCCACATTTTCATAGGAACGCCACTTCTCCGGGTAGCCGATCTTGGCGTTGAACTTCTCCAATTTCTCCAGCGCACGCTCGCGGGTGGCTGGTGTCATCCACACCAGATTGGAGATACGGTCGCGGTAGGCAGCAACCAGGTAGTCAACCAGGGTGAGCATCTCCTGCTTGGAGGGAGCAGGAAAGTGCTTCTCGACGAAGATCTTGCCGATCTCCTCACCGACCAGACTTTCCGCCACGGCCACGGCACGCTTCCAGCGATCCTTCTGCAGAGTGGCGCCGGACAGCTGGGTCCCGTAGAAATCAAAGTTCGCCTGCGCGGTTTCCTCAGCGAGGTAACCTGCGCGGGAACGCAGGATGTGCCAGGTGGCCCACAGCTGCCAGTCCGCAAGACGATCAGGCGTCAACAGATCATTCAGATGATCAGTGTAGGACGGCATCATGTTGATCAGATTCTGGCTGGGCAGCTGGGAACCAGCGAGAATATCACGGACCCTGTTGGGAAGCTCATCAAAGCTGGTCGGGTTGTACGTTGCCATGGCATCACGGGTCTTCACCACATCCCAATGGCCCTTGGCCAGGGTGGTTTCCAGGGCGAAGATCCGCTGGGCCGCAGCGTCCGGGGTGAGGCCAAAGAGGCGGCTTGGATCCAGGAACTCCAGCATGCGGGCAATGTGCTCAACATAGGCTTCGCGGGTTTCAGCATGTGCCTCCACCCGGTAATACGCCTCATCAGGCAGGCCGAGGCCGGACTGTACGAGGTAGGCCACCGCATTATTGGAGGCGGAGTCCTTTGTCACCCAATAACTAATCGGTGCACCCACACCCTCACGGTCGAGTTCGCCCAGCACGGTGGTGAACTCATCAATATTGGCTACTGACAACTTATCCAGATCAGGGTCGAGCGACTCAACACTGACAGAATTAATGCCCTCAACATCCATGAATGAGGAATAGAGAGCACCGACGCGTCCCTGGTCAGCCTTCACAATCTCATGGACATCTTCTTCAGCATCATCACGGAGCTTGTGGAAGGTGCCGTCGACAGCGCGGTCTTCAGGAATGATGTGGGTGTCAAGCCACGGGCCATTGACAAAGCGATAAAGATCCTTCATGCAGCCCACTCTAGACAAAACAGGTAACTGGGTCGTGAGGGCCGCATCCGCGCTGCATTTATGCGCGCCTACATTGCCGCCCACAGTGCGTTGGTGCTGCGCTGAGGCAGCACCCTGGGCCCCGCAGACCGCCGTCGATAAGCGCAGCAGGTAGCCTTTGTCATGTGAGTTCTACAGAGAGCATGTATCAGCTGAAGCCAGTGGGCCGGGCCAAGCTGTGGTGGTCGATCCTGGGTGTTGCAACACTATTGCTGCTGCTCCCGGTGGTGATCAACGCAGTAGTTCCGGAAAAGAGCAACAGCTATGAACAGCTCACCATCGACGCCTTCGGCTATGAATGGGAAGTCCCGGTGGTCACTGAGGATGGTGCACCGGTCATGTGTGAAATGACCATGGATGACCTCTTCATGAAGTACTGGGACTGCAATGGCGACACCACGGTTGTCACCATGCTGGTCGAAGACGTGGAGGACCCGGCGAACACGCTTCGCCGCATGGTCCGTGCCGGGCTGACCACCCCTGTCCCGGATGAGACTCCGGCTGTGGCCAGCGAGGATGACCGGGCCCACGCGCTGGCACAACCTGGCATCGAGGAGGGTGCGTTTGTGACCCTGCCGATCGCCGCCATGAGCCTGCGCGGAGAAGGCAATTATGAGAACCTCACTGCCGTGGCCATCGTCAATGGTTTCTCCAATGAGTACTACGCCTCCCACATCTGGTCCAGCATGGCCCAGGAACGCGGACTGCCCTATGAACAAGACTTCCCCCTGGTTATAGAAGAGGAAACCTTCCCAGATGATCCCTTCGGCGGCTTGCCCTGGGAGGAACTGCCCTGGGAAGAATGGCTTCCGGACCATGAGGACACACCATCTGAGGGCGAACTGAATGACCTGCTGGGCAGGGGAGCAGAACGTTCCACAACGCTGCACGCTATCCGGGAGAACCAGGAGGAAGTTGCATGAGCCGTCTCTTTTCCATCACCTTGTGGGTACTGATTGCGGTGTCCCTACCCGCGCTGTTTCTCACCGCGGCCGGCAGCGCCTTCATCAATCCGCTCGCAGGAATTCTGGGGGTTGTCTTCACCCTTTTCTACCTGGTCATCGTGATCTGGCTACTCAGCCGCACACCCCTCTGGCCGGATTTCAAGAGTTTCCGCAGGACACCTGAGGGCAACAAACGCCGCGGGCATGGTTCCACCACACAATGGGTGGCGGCATCTCTGCTGTGGGGTGCGTTTGTGTCCTTCGGCCTGGTGATGATCTTCGGGCTGTCAGTTATGGATCTCACAACCAAACTAGGCCTGGACTTCTTCATGGCCAGCTTCACCGGTGCCTACCCGGAGGAAATCGCGAAGTCCCTGGGTATTGCCTTGATCCTATTGAGTTTTCGCCAGCTCAACCGTCCCTGGCACGGGCTGGCTACCGGCGCGCTCGTGGGCCTGGGTTTCGAGGTCAACGAGAACCTTCTCTACGGCTCCACCGGTGCTTTGCTGGATCCGAATTCTGACCTCGATGGTGTGCTCATGATGTGGGGATATCGCACTGTCTTCGGCCCACTGATCCACACGATCCTCTCCGCCTTCGCAGGTTATGGCATCGCATTGGCTCTGTTCCGCGCCCACAAAACACTGGCGTGGCGCTGGGGTGTGGCCTGCGCCTGGATCTTCGTGGCCTTTGCCCTGCACTTCGCGTGGAACATGATGTGGGAAGCACAGCTTGCCAGCATGATCAACATGATCATTGTGTCACTGATCATGTATCCGCTCATCGTATACCTGATAGTGCGCAGCTGGCGTGACGCCCGCGCCGACCACACCTACGCCTACACCCCGGGCATCGTCACCATGCCTATCCGTGAATCGACCACCGGGACAGCGGAACTGCGGGCATGAAAAAACCGCCATCAACGATAGCGGTTTTAGCAGCTGGTGCTTAGTGAGAAACAACCTGGGTAATCGGCTTACGGTGCTTGATCAGCACGCCACACAGCACGGAGACCAGTGCTGCACTGCCGGCGACAATATAGCCGACGGTGAAGGCGTCTGGGGCGGGCATTCCCTCCGGAGTGGAGAAACCGGACATGATCGCGGAGTAGATCGCGGTACCGATGGAGGTCATCGACAGTGCGATGGCCACGTACACGGAGGCGGTTCCGGCACCCTTGCCGTGTGCGGCTTCAATGGCGATCACGGAGACCGATGCGGTGAGCAGGGTGGTGTAGGAGATGCCGAAGAGGAAGATCGCCAGGGTCATGGACCATACATTGGTATGAGCAAACGCCAGCCACATGAAGGCGATGAACATTCCCAGACCTGCAATGACGATGGTTCCGCGGGGTGTGCGACCCAGCATCTTCGGAGCGAGGCGGGTGGCCACGATGCCTGCGAAGGTCATGGGCAGGAAGACAAAGGATGCCGCCAGGGCTGTCATGCCGAAACCGAAGGCGATCGGATCGCCCGGGATCTGCAGCAGGGTCATGGTGAGGTTGAACAGCATGGATCCACCGATGCCCAGCGAAACGAAGATCGCATAGGCGGGGCCCAGTCGACGGGAGAAGATGTCACGGACAGGCAGAAGTGGATTCTTGGTACGGGATTCCCACACCAGGGACAGGACGAGCAGTGCGAGGCCCGCGCTGATAGTGCCGACAGTCAGTCCGGAGAAGATTCCCCATACTGTCGACTGTGAAATGCCGATGCAGAGCAGGAGCAGGCCCACACCCATCAGGCTGACGCCCGCAATGTCAAGGCGTTCGGTGATGCCCTTCAGCTGGGACTGGGTGCGGCGGTGCAGAGCGTCAGAGTCCAGTCCGTAGAAGTAGAAGCCGATGGCACTGATGATGGTCAGGACAGCGCCGATCCAGAAGGCGTCGCGCCAGTCGCCGCCCATGGCCAGTAGTGCGCCACCGAAGGCGAAACCGAGGAAGACGCCGATTGCCTGACCGCCGGCGATGACGGCCACGGTTTTGCGGCGGTTCTCCGGGGTGAGGCGATCATTCATGATGCCCACGCACAGTGCTTGACCAGCCATGATCCCAACAAGTGCGCGGCCGATGATCAAGATGATGAAGCTCGGTGCCAGGGCGGAGATGATGTAGCCGACGGTGATTCCCACCAGGCTGAGGAACATCAGGCGACGGTGGCCGAAGACATCACCCGCCTTCGCCAAGATGGTGATAGTGGCCGCACCCATGAGGGTGGTGCTCATCAGGGCCCAGGCGGTCTGGCCTGGAGTGAGTTGGAGGGACGCTGCCATTGAGCCGTAGAGAGGGATCGCCATGAGCGTTCCGATCTCGTTCAGCATCTGCAGAATGGAGAAAATGACCGCCATGCGCAGGCCTGCCTTGCGCCAGGGGATCTGCTCCCCGGGTGGGGCTGTCATTGTTCGCCGGGAGGCGGTGGGGGTTGTTGTCTGGACCATGTTTCCTCGCTGAAATCCGTGAGATTGTCGACACTTAGGTCAGCAAAGTATGGCCCACGCCACAGCTCTGGACAAGTGTCCAGTGGAAAAATGGCGTTAAACCGCAGTTAAGGGGTGGAAAAGCACCACCCCCGGAAATTGGGCTTAACTTCCGGGGGATGTGGCTTTTTATCAGTCCTGCTGTGCCTTTTCCAGCTCCCGCAGACGAACATGCAGGGCCTTCTTCTCCTCCCATTCAGCAGAAACATCGCGGAGGAAAGCCGCCACACCCTCAATCACCCCAGCGTCATCCTTGAGGATCGTGATGGAGAATTCCAGGGAAATCTTGGATCCATCCTTGGTGATCCCGGGGACTTTCAGGGGCTCCGAACCGTATCTGGTTTCACCCGATTCCATCACTCGGTCCCACCCATCCCAGTGTGGCTTGCGGTGCTTTTCCGGGATGATGATATCGAGTGATTTTCCGATCGCCTCTCCGGTGTCCCAACCAAACATCTTCTCCGCACCACCATTCCACAACTGGATCATGCCGTCGCGGGAGGCGTAGATGATCGCCTCCTGGGTTTCGGCGAAGAGTCGGGCAGCGGTTTCCTCAAAGTTGAACATGATTCTCAGCTCCATTTAGGACGGTTGGTCTCTAACTAAATCCACCTTAGCGGGTGATGCCAGACACATCAGAGCTTGTCCGCTCTCTTTTCCTGTGAATCTGATGCAAGCGTCGTGCACATCTTTGCGTTCCCAGTGCAGCCACCCATTTTTTAAAAAGTCCGATATGAATGATCACCCTCAAACGGAGTAGGAAGTCTCCAGAAGATATGCGGTGGCATAACCGTACGGAACCAGGTCCTGAAACTGACCGTTTGTGAGGCAAGTTGGTACGGATATGCATCCTGGCGCGGTGACCGACCCCAAAAAGATGCCAGCCCTGACTTCAACAGAAGCGCGGGCCGGCTAAAAACTGGTTGAAATCTAATTAACCGCCGATGTCCCAGGTATGGACAGGCTCACCCGTGGCCTGGTTCTTGAGGTAGAGCTCGAGCATCGCGGCCAGGGCGGCGCGACGTGTCTCGGAATCAGGCAGGCCACGGTGGGAATCAAATTTATTGAGGGTCCGTAGCTGCCAGGCAGCACCGTTCTGGCGGGACTTGGCGCGGTCGCGGATGATGCCTAGGTAGGTGTCACTGAGGGAATCATCCACTCCGAGTCGTTTGAGTCCTTCGCGGGCCTGGGGGAGGAGGTGTTCCACCACGAGGTCAGCGACATTGACCTGCCCGATTGTTGGCCAGGTCATTCTGGTGAAGATGCCGGAACGGGCTGCCGATTGGAAGTTCTTCTCTGCATCGGCGAAGGTCAGCCGTGACCAGACGGGACGGTTTTCTTCGGCGAGGTATTTGACCATGCCGTAGTAGAAAGCGGCGTCGGCGACGATGTCCACAGGTGTGGGGCCTGCTGGGAGAATTCGGTTTTCCACGCGTAGGTGGGAGCGTTCCTCACCTGGGGCGTAGATCGGTCGGTTCCACCGCCAGACGGTGCCATTGTGCAGGTTGAGGTAGTGCAGGGCGGGGGAGTTGCCCTTCATCATCGGGGTGCCGGACAGTGCCCGGTCTTCTGCAATGAGCGGGGAGAAATAGCGGACGTTTTCTTCAAAGAGGTCAAAGACACTGGTGATCCACCGTTCGCCGAACCAGACCCGGGGTCGTACCCCCTGGTTGACGAGTTCGGGGGTGCGGGTGTCGATGGCCTGTTGGAAGACCGGGATGCGGCTTTCATGCCAGACTCGTCGGCCGAGGAAGAGCGGGGAGTTGGCACTGAGCGCCACCTGGATACCGGCGATGGCCTGGGAGGCGTTCCAAGCAGCGGCAAAACGGATGGGCGCCAGGGCGAGGTGCAGTTGCAAGGACGACCAGGAGGACTCCGGGGCGAAGACCAGCACGTCCAGGTTGATGTGTACACGATCG
>NZ_CALZFS010000097.1 GCF_945649885.1 uncultured Corynebacterium sp.
GGCGGCAGGTGTAGGCGCCGGAGGTGGTGCCTCCGGTGCCTTTCCTGCTCCGGGGATAGTCCCAGGGATCGCTCCGCCGGGTGCGGGGATGGCGGATCCTGGTGGAGGTGGTGTGTTCAGATTCTTTGGCGGGGTGCCGTCCATGTGGGAAGTCGTCTCTTGCTGCAGTTTCGTTGAAGTTTGGGTTGTTGTTGTCATGGTCAGACCAAGCTTGTGTGTCGTTCTCAGGGTAACGCCCGTGGGGGCTTTTTCCATATCAGACAAGGCTGGTGCTTCCTGTGTGAAGTGGGCCATTCTCTGATGGGGCAGGCGTGGGTGCTGTTCTGGATTGTAGGGTGGTTGATTAAGGAGCGAAATCAATTATAGACAGCACAGTCTATGAAAATTGAACTCTACGGTCTATAGTTTCATTTAGAAATATATGAAACTCAACATGTAGGAGTTATTGTGGCTGCTTCATTCACCCATAAGATCGGCGCCACCATCGGTGCCGTGGCATTAGCTTTCTCGCTTGTTGCCTGCAGCAGTGAGTCTGAAGGGGATGCCAACGTGATCAAGGTGGGCACCTCACCCGGGCCTTATTCCGAGCTTTTCAAGGACGGCATTGACCCCATCCTGACAGAGCAGGGCTACACCCTGGAATACACCAACTTCTCCGATCTCCAGCAGGCAGATATCGCTGTTGACGAGGGCTCTGTTGATCTCAACGTGGATCAGCACACCGCCTATATGGAGGTCTTCAACCGTGAACGTGATGGAAACCTGGCTTCCCTGGTGGAGATCCCGACTGTTCCCGCGAAGCTGTACTCCGACTCCCACAGTTCCTTGGATGATGTCGCTCAAGGCCAGACCGTGGGCATTCCACTGGATGCCTCCAACCAGTCCCGTGCCTTCAATATTCTGGTCAAGGCTGGCTGGATCACCCTGAAGGAAGGCCACGATCCGATCCAGATCACGGTGAATGATATTGCGGACAACCCTCATGATCTGGAGATCATGCCGATGGATTCCGCCACCATCCCACGTTCCCTGCAGGACCTGGACTGGGGTGTTATCCCAGGTTCCATCTCCTACTCCTCCGGTGTTGACGCTGAGCTGGCGCTGCTGGATGAGGACCTGCGCCCTGAGCTGATTCTGGTTGCGGTGACCACCGAGGATAAGCAGGATTCCGAGTGGGCACAGGCTGTCACGGACGCTTACCAGTCGGATGAGTTCGCAGCATTCCTGGATGAGGAGAACTCCAACGGCTACTGGTTCGTACCGGAATACAACTAATGCATGCTGTTTCCTTCCGAAACGTCTCCAAGAGTTACGGGGATCTCCACGCACTCAAAGACATCAGCTTTGATGTCGCAGAAGGGGAGATCTTCGGTGTGGTCGGCACCTCTGGTGCCGGCAAGTCCACGCTGATCCGTACCGTCAATGGCCTCGAGACACCGACCTCCGGTGTCGTCGAGGTCCTCGGCGTTGAACCGGCACAACTCGGGGTCAGAGATCTGAGCGCACTGCGCGCGAATGTGTCCATGGTGTTCCAGCACTACAACCTGCTGGCCTCACGCACGGTGGCAGAAAATGTCGCCATGCCGCTGGTACTGGCAGGTGTGGGCAAGAAGGAGATTGCTCAGCGCGTTGCGGAATCCCTGGAACTTGTCGGCCTCGCCGGTCGTGCGGGCAACCGCCCCAAGCAGCTCTCCGGTGGTCAACAGCAGCGCGTCGGTATTGCCCGTGCCCTGGTGACCAGGCCGAAGATCCTGCTTTGTGATGAACCCACCAGCGCGCTCGACCCCCTGACCACTGATCAGATTCTCGAGCTGATCATCAAGATCAATGCTGAGCTCGGTGTCACCGTCTTGATCATCACCCACCAGATGGATGTGGTGGCCAAGATCGCCGATGGGGTGTCAGTGTTGGAAAATGGCGAACTGATTGAACATGGGACCGTCGATAAGGTCTTTTCTGCACCGCAACACCCACTGACCCGCAGATTCGTGGACACCGTCGTGCCCAGCCGCCTGCCGGAAAAGGTGGCAGAAGACATTGCCTCGGGCAGTGTGGGCACCGCGGTGCGGGTGACCTACCGCGAAGGCGCAGCACGTGATCTGATCACGGATCTCGCCGCGCGATTCGATGTGTCGATATCCCTGCTGAACGCCACGGAGGCACCTTTGAGGCGCACCACCGTGGGCACCCTGGTGCTCGGCATCAAGGGGACCAGGGCGATTGAAGCCGCCAACTGGGCTTCCGCCCTCGAGGGGCTGGACGTGGAGGTGCTGTCATGACCGAACTTTTTGATACCCGCGTATCCAACCAGCAATACCTGGATGCCTTCAACGAAACCATCTACATGGTAGGCATCTCGCTGTTCATCGGCAGCCTGCTCGGCATTCCGATTGCCGTGCTACTGGTGCTCACCCGTAAAGACGGTCTGAAGCCGAATGCTGCGATCTACAACGTGGTGAACGTGATCGTGAACATCATCCGCTCACTGCCTTTCATCATCCTGATGGTGGCCATCGTGCCCTTCAGTCGACTGATTGCCGGCACCTCGATCGGCACCACCGCAGCACTGGTGCCGCTGACCATCTACATCGCACCCTATATCGGCAGACTGATTGAGAATTCACTGCTGGAAGTGCCCGAGGGCATCATGGAGGCCGCCCAGTCCATGGGCGCATCCACCTGGCAGACCATCCGGTATTTCCTGCTGCCCGAAGCAAAGAGCTCCATCGTCCTGGCCATGACCACAGCCTGTGTGGGCCTGATCGGTGCCACCGCGATGGCCGGTGTCATCGGTGGTGGTGGCGTGGGTGACCTGGCGGTTTCTTATGGCTATCAGCAATTCGATACCGTGGCCATGATCGCCACCGTGATCATCCTCATCATCGTCGTCCAGGGCATCCAGTCCCTGGGCAACTGGCTTGCGGCACGTTCCCGCTATTAGAAAGTGGAGAAAAATTTGACCCTCTATGAAGAAACCCTGCCTCTTCTCCAGGAACTCATCCGCAACGCCTGCGTGAATGACCTCACTCCAGATTCTGGCCAGGAAGTCCGCAATGCCGACACCCTGGAACGCTTCTTCGCCGGTGTTCCCAACGTGGAGATCCAGCGTCTGGAACCCCGCCCGGGACGCACCACCATCATCTTCACCGTCCCCGGCAGCGATCCCGACGCCGAGCCCCTGACCCTGCTCGGCCACACCGACGTGGTGCCTATCGACGAACCGAAGTGGACCAAGGACCCCTTCGGTGCGGAGATCTCCGAGGGACAGATCTGGGGCAGGGGAGCAGTGGACATGCTCTTCATCACCGCCACCCAGGCAGCCGTCACCCGCCAGGTGGCACGCGAAGGTGGCCTGCGCGGCACCCTCACCTTCGTCGGCATCGCCGATGAGGAAGCCCGTGGTGGACTCGGTGCAAAGTGGATCGCGGAGGAACACCCACAGGCCTTCAGCTGGAAGAACTGCCTCTCAGAAACCGGTGGCTCACACCTGCCCGTTACTGATGGCAGCGACGCCGTGGTGATCAACATCGGTGAAAAGGGTGCTGCCCAGCGACGCATCCATGTCCACGGCGACGCCGGACACGGTTCCATCCCCTTCGATCGCGACAGCTCAATTGTGAAGATCGGTGAGGTGGCCCGACGCATCGCCGCCGCTGATATCGCCGTGGCCAAAGATGACATCTGGCAGGGCTTTGTCCAGGCCTTCCGCTTTGACCCGGCAGTGGAAAAAGCGCTCCTGGAAGGCACTGATCCGGCCGCCTATGGAGAGTTCGGCGAACTGGCACGTTTCGCCCATGCCGTCTCCCACCTCACCATCGCCCAGACCGTGGTCCGTGCAGGCCAGGCCATCAACGTCCTGCCATCGCATGCTTACCTGGAATTGGATATCCGCACCCTGCCGGGGCAGACCAATGACTATGTGGATGATGCCCTGCGGAAGGCTTTGGGGGATCTGGCTGATGAGGTGGAGATTGAACACCTGATCTCTGAAGAAGCCACCGTCAGCCCCACCGATTCCGGTCTTTACCACGTGCTGGAGAAGGTTCTGGGCGATTTCTTCCCCGACGCGCCCGTGGTACCGATCATCTCTTCCGGTGGCTCGGACCTGCGCTTTGGTCGCCGCCTGGGCGGCGTGGGTTATGGCTTTGCCGTCCACGCCCGCGAACGCACCCTCGCCGAAGCGCTGGGCCAGCTGCACTCCCATGATGAAGCCCTCCACCTGGAGGATCTAGAACTGACCATCCGCGGCTATGACGCCGTGGTCAGGGAGTTTCTGGGCTAGTAGTTCGCTTTAAATCGTCAAGGTGCCTGCTGTTTCCATTCCAGGAAATAGCAGGCGTTTTATGGTGGCGGGGTAGGGGGTGCATCGATAAGCGTGGTTGGTTGGTGGTGACCACGTGGGTTGAAGTCTATGGAAAGGCAGCGTGAGCGAACTGCCTGGGGCGTTGGGTACCGGGCGCTGATCTGGCGGAGACTTCCCGGACTTGAAGCTGCCTGATCATGCTTCATCTTGCTTGATCGAACCCCAGGGGGGTGCAGGTATAAGTGCAAGTGACCTACTCTTGGGCGGCACCACGACAGAAGGAACCGCCATGTCATCGTCGATCAAGAGCCAGAACCGTATAGCTATGGATGACAGAATCATTGCAGAAGCACGTGCTGTTTTCAGCACGCAATCATCCAGAGGGATGGCACTCGTCCTTAAAAAGCATGATGGGACTGAAATCGCATTACCTGAAAAGGTAGCGGGCATTCTTATGTCTACCCTTGCAGCACTGTCTGAGGGGGAGCCAACCAGTATTCTGCGTGTTCCTGATGAGCTGACAAGTACCGCAGCAGCAGAGATTCTCGGGGTATCTCGACCTACTTTGATGAAGTGGGCTGACCAGAAGAAGATTTCTACATTCGATGTGGGAACGCATCGTCGATTCCTGCGCAAGGAAGTTCTGGAGCTGAAGGAAAAGCGTCGTGAAGACCGACTTCGGGCTTTCGAAGAGCTGCGTGTCCTCGATAAAAAACTGGGCATCGAAGATTAGTAGTATTCCTGCTGCCATCTCTTGAGTGGACTATCCTCAAGAGATGGCCCAGCGTGTTTTTGTTGATGCGAATATCCTCTTCAGCAAAACCCTCATGGATTGGCTGTTTCTTCTGAGGAACGCCAACGAAGGTATGTTTCAGGTTCATACCACTGAGGATGTGATAGCTGAGGTCATCAGTAATTTCCGTAAAAGAACCCCTCGCCGTCAGGGATGTCAGACCAAGCGTAGATCAGATTTAATCAGAGTCAGCCTCGATGAGATTGTGCCTGATTTTCCTGATAATCCAGCATCCTTGAAGTATTGTGCTGGCAGCAAGAAAACATTGGATCAGGCATTAGTAGATTCTTCCTGCCCCCACTTTGCCCGCAGGGTTGAGCATGAGGTTGGCCAGCTGCAGCGACTCCCTGAAATCGGTAGAAACTGATTCATATGCAGGGTGTAGCTCTTTTAGGGCTTTCCTGCTTGAGGGGCCATGAATTTTAATAGAGACCTTCAGTTAATCAAGGATGGGGGGAGGGAACAGGGATAGGCTGTTGAGAAGCGTTATCTTCTGATACTTCCTTGACCATGTGGAGACCCCGTTACGATGACTGCCCCTGTTTCAAGCAACTTTGGTTTCATCGGTAGGGTATGGTCGGCAATTCTCAATGATTGCCTCATGGCAGAACGTGCTGCTATCTCAGACACACGGGGAAGCTGCTTCCGCTCCCGACCCTGAATCTTCATGCTCCAAGTGAGACAAAATGAGTTCAAAACGAGGAGAAATTTAGCAGTGTGCGTCTGCTGGAAGTGCCGGAGCATATTTCCCCCCCCCCACCCGCCGCCAGAGCATGTGGGCGCACTGCAGGCTGGCTCATGAGGGAGGCAAAGCACCGCGACTTCATTATTTAGATGCAGATGATGGAAAGATCTACATCGGTTATATCGGGGAACACCTGGTCATCCCGATGACAACATAATGATGACATCATGACTCCTCTGGAAAAGTAAAAAAGCATGAGCCCCTATGAGGGGGGACTCACGCTTTTGATCCGTGACAGTTTTTAGAAGCGGATCGACTTTCGTCCATCCACCTTGCCCTGACGTAGCTCCTCAAAGACATCGTTGACGTCCTCGAGTGAACAGGCTTCCACAGTTGGCTTGATCAGGCCGCGTGCGTAGAAGTCCAATGCCTCCTCCAGGTCCTGGCGGGTACCCACCAGGGAGCCACGGATGGTGAGGGCCTTGAATACGATGTCGAAGATGGGGGCCGGGAAGTCTCCTGGTGGAAGGCCGTTGAACACGATGGTGCCACCCTTGCGGGCCATGTCGATCGCCTGGCCGAAGGCCTGCGGGTGAACTGCGGTGACCAGAATTCCGTGGGCGCCACCACCGGTGATTTCATTGATCTTCTCCACCGGATCCTCGGCGCGGGCATTCACGGTGAATTCTGCACCATGCTTGGTGGCCAGTTCCAGCTTGTCATCGGCGATATCCACAGCGATCACACGCATGCCCATGGCCACGGCGTACTGGACGGCGATGTGTCCGAGGCCGCCGACACCGGAAATCACCATGTACTGACCCGGGCGGGTTTCAGAGACCTTGAGTCCCTTATATACGGTCACGCCGGCACAGAGGATCGGTGCCACCTCAACAGGGTCACAGCCTTCTGGGATGCGTGCACAGTAGCGGGTGTCCACCAGCATGTAGGCGCCGAAGGAACCATTGGTGGTATAGCCGCCATATTCTGCAGAGTTGCAGAGGGTTTCCCAGCCGGTGCGGCAGCTTTCACATTCGCCACAGGCGGACCAGAGCCAGACATTGCCCACGATGTCACCAACATTGACGGTGTGCTCGCCGGGGCCGAGCTTCACAACTTCGCCCACGCCTTCATGGCCGGGAATAAAAGGTGGGGCAGGCTGGACAGGCCAATCGCCTTCGGCTGCGTGGAGATCGGTGTGGCAGATTCCGGATGCGTGCAGTTTGACCAGTGCCTGGTTTCTGCCAGGTGTAGGAATTTCCACTTCGCGGATGTTGAGGGTGGGGCCAAATTCTTCTACAACGGCGGCGGTGAAGGTTGAGGGGTGAGAATCAGACATGCAGGGGGTCCTTTCCAACTTTGGGAATCTTACTAATGTGACTATAGCTAACCCTGCGGGTGTCATGGGGCATATTGGGATATGGATTGAGGTGCATATCACATTACCGTCTGCGGAGATTACCCTTGCTGTTCAGTGCTGTTTTATGGAGGGCTTTTGGCCGAAAATTCCTAAATTTAAGACCGGGGGATGCTCATCGGTGGGGGTGGTCTTACCATGTAGATGTGTGTCCTAGTGGACAGCGGTATCGGTGCGGAGACGGGAAAACGCCACTCCCCGGGGGTGATGAGGGGAGTGGCGTGGTGAAACGGTTTACCTAGTGGGTGGGGAAACCGAGTTCGATCTGGGATTCGTCGGGAAGTGGCCAGCGGGAGGTGATGACCTTGCTGCGGGTGTAGAAGTTGAAGGATTCGGGTCCGTACATATGGGTGTCTCCAAAGAGGGAGTCCTTCCAACCGCCAAAGGAGAAGGCGCCGATGGGAACCGGGATGGGCACGTTGATGCCAACCATTCCGACCTCGATATCCATCTGGAACTCTCGTGCGGTCCGGCCGTCACGGGTGAACAGGGCTACGCCGTTGGCGTAGTTGTTGGAGTTGATCAGCTCTACAGCCTCCTCGTAGGTGTTGACGCGCACTACTGAAAGTACTGGTGCGAAGATCTCCTCATCGTAAACCTGCATTCCCGGCTGAACATTGTCCACCAGACTTGCACCAACAAAGAATCCGTCCATCCCCTGGGCTGAAGTTCTGCCATCCACGACGATGGTTGCGCCTTCACCTGGGGCGGAGTCCAGAATCCTGTCAGCGCGTTCCTGTGCCTGCCTGGTGATCAGGGGTCCGATGTCAGTGTCAGCTTCTGCACCATTACCGAGCTTGAGGTCATTCATGCGCAGGGTGATTCTCTCAATGAGATCATCAGCGATGTCTCCCACAGCAACTAGAACAGATACAGCCATGCAACGCTGTCCGGCAGAGCCGAACCCTGCGGAAATGGCGGCATCTGCTGCGGAGTCGAGATCGGCATCAGGCATGACCACCATGTGGTTCTTGGCTCCACCCAGGGCTTGGACGCGCTTTCCGTGCAGGGCGGCAGTGGAGTAAATGTGCTTGGCGATAGGGGTGGAGCCGACAAAGGAAACAGCTCGGATGACAGGGTGCTCCAGAATGGCATTCACGGTGTCCTTGTCTCCGTGCACGACATTGAGGATTCCGTCTGGAAGACCGGCACGCTGGAAGGCTTCAGCAATCCACACGGTTGCTGAAGGGTCGCGTTCAGAGGGCTTCAGGATGACGGCGTTGCCTGCTGCGATTGCCGTGGAGATCATCCAGAGAGGCACCATTGCCGGGAAGTTGAAGGGGGTAATACAGGCGACAACCCCAACTGGCTGTTTGAGCTGCTGGACATCCACACCGGAGGCGACCTGCTCAGCGTTCTCACCCTTGAGGTGGTGCATCAGACCAGCGCAGAACTCAACATTCTCCAGGCCACGGGCAATCTCGCCGAGTGCATCCGGAATGGTTTTTCCATGCTCTTCGGTAATGATCCGTGCCAGATCCTCCTGCTCATCACGGATGATGGCTGCGAGGCGGAAAAATACCAGGCTGCGCTTTGCCAGACCGAGCGAACGCCAGGACTTCTGTGCCTGTGCAGCGGTAGCAACTGCCTGATTCAACAGTTCGGTGTCTGCGAGGGGAACCTGTCGAATTTCCTCGCCCGTGGCGGGGCTGTAAACCGGCTGGGAGCGGGCACTTTCCCTGGTGGGTTCGCCGCCAATCAGGTGCGGAACAATCTGGGTGGCAATTGAGGTGGTCATGATCTTTTACTCCTTGAAGGGGAGAGACACTGTGAGGAGGATGGTTCTCAGGGGCCTTTCGCAGAGCTGTTGTCTTGCACTATCGGGGGTAGAAGCTCAGTGGTCAGGCCTGGATGGGAAATCCAGGTAAGCCTGAATAAAATCTGTTGGAAATATCGGCAAGACCAGTTAATACATGCAATTAAATTGCATAAGACTATGGTGCATAGAGATAAACACAGCTTAATAGGACAGGATCGGTGATTCCGCGAAGATGAACCCCAGGAAAACACTCAAAATTCTTCAGCGGACCACTCTGTTCACCCTCGGATTGTTCATTTTGGCTTTTGGCATCGCCATTTCCATCCGGGCCAACTTGGGAACGGGGCCCGTGATCGCAATGCCCACTGTTTTGTCCTTTACCACCGCACTGTCGGTGGGAACACTGTCCATCATCTTCAACATGGTGATGGTGATGATCTCCATGGTGATCAGTGGGCGAAGTTTTCCCCTGTTCCAGTTGATGCAGATTCCGGCAGCTTTTCTCTTCGGATTCTTCATCGACATCTCCATGCTGCTCACCCCGTGGGTGGATCCTCAGAACTATCTGATGCAGTGGATCTGGGTGATCATCAGCATCCTCATCATCGCGGTGGGTGTGCACATTGAGATGAAACCTAAGCTCACCTACATCCCGGCAGATGGTCTGGTTGCCCTGCTGGCCATGAAGACCCCGTTGCAGCTGGGCAATGTGAAGATGATCTTTGACTGGACACTCGTTGCGGCCGCCACGGTGTTGTCCCTGGTGCTGCTTGGCGGACTGGAGGGCGTCCGTGAGGGCACGGTGGCTGCTGCCTTCGGTGTGGGTATGATCCTGAAACTGATTGCCAATGTTGAGCAGCAGTTCCGCGTGGACAAGCGTTATGACTAAATCTGGGTGGTGACCTTGGCACCAGCCCGTGGACGTGTGAGGAACGCCTGAATCAGCACCACACCCAGCACCAGTGCGGCGAGATACTGCATTCCTGTGGCGCCGACAATCACACCGGCGAGCAACCCGCCAGCAGCACCTGCCAGGTTCATCGTCAGGTCGGAACGCCCCTGGGCGTGGGCGCGGTGATGGGTGGGGGTGGCGTCGTTAAGCATGGCGGAAGAACCGACCAGGGCGGAGTTCCAACCCAGGCCGAGCAACACCAGCGAGGTAATCACGGACCACTGTGGTTCCGGCCAGATCACCAGCAACAATGCGGAAGCAGCCAGCATGGTGAAGCCCGCGCCGATGGTCACACCGCGGCCAACGCGGTCAGTGAGGATGCCGAACAGTGGCGACAGGGCGTACATGCCCGCCACGTGGAGACTGATGGTGAAGCCGATGATGGTGAGGCTCGCACCATGCCCCTGCATGTGCACCGCGGTCATGGACATGATGCCCACCATGGAAAAATGAGCCACCGCAACAGCAGAAACAGCCCGACGCGCCATGGGGGTGAGCGTGGCCGGGCCTGCGTTTTCGGCTCCGTTGGTGTCGGGTTTGAGGCCTTTGGGGAGGGTGAAGAACCAGACGGCAACCGCGATGAGCTGGCCGAGCAGACAGATGATATAGGCGCCTGCGTGTTCATCCAGGCCGATCATTTGGCTGAATTGGGCACTCGGGGTGAACAGGTTGGGGCCGATGATCGCGCCGATGGTGGTGGACCAGACAACCATGGACAGATCGCGCCCGCGGGTGGCGTCGCTGGCAACATCGGTGGCGGCAAAACGTGCCTGTAAGTTCACCGCACTCATGGCACCCAGGAACAGGAAGGCCAGCAGCACCACCGGGAAGAGCCCGAACTGGGCGCCGATCACTGCGAGTACCGCACCGACGCAACCCAGCAGCATACCCACGCTCAATGATGCCCGCCTGTCGTAGCGGCTCAACAATGTCGCCAGTGGCAGCGCCCAGAGTGCCGCACCGATCGTGGTCAGGGTAGCGGCCGATCCACCCCAGGCGGTACCTGCCATGGAAGCGGCCAGCAGACTGCCCATGGACAAGGTGATGCCATGGGAGAGGCCGATCATGATCTGGGCGAACATCAACCCGGCGATAACCTTTTTGCGCTCCGGATGCGGGGTGGTTGCGGTGGTCATGGTGCTTAACCATAAACGAGGGGGTGAGGGTATCGAAGAAACATGGGGGAGTATCGGGGAAGTCTGTAGGTGGTGTCCAGGTGTCAGGGGGTGTTTTAGACTCTGTACCCATGGCACGTATTCCTGTTCTCATCGACTGTGACACCGGCATCGACGATGCCCTCGCCCTGATTTATCTCGCGGCACTTCACCATGGTGGTGAGATCGAACTCTGCGGGGTGACCACCACCGCCGGCAATGTGGAGGTGGAACAAACCGCCCGCAACAGCAGGTGGGTGCTTGATCTCTGCGGTCTACCAGAGGTACCGGTGCTGCCCGGGTTACCCGGGCCGAAGGACGTGCCGCTGGTGACCACCCAGGAAACCCATGGTGCACTGGGATTGGGGTATGTGACACCTGGGGAGGTCCCTGTTGGCGAAGGTGGGAGTGCTGGGGGCGTGCAGGGATGGCGGGACCTGTGGAGCACTCTCATTGCACAACACCCAGACCTGCGCCTGATCGTCAGCGGGCCGGCCACCAACCTCGCGGATTTCGGCCCGGTGGATAACACCACGCTCATGGGCGGGGCCTACCTC
>NZ_CALZFS010000098.1 GCF_945649885.1 uncultured Corynebacterium sp.
CCCACACTGGACGGGTTTTGAATCCGTTGCCTCTGCCAATTGGGCTACTAGGGCGTTAGTGCTAGAAAGCAATACTAGACCACTTCTGAAAAACAATGAAAATTGGGGTGCCTTTAGGGGCAGGGGAGGCTGAAAAACCAGAAAATCCGGCAGCAAACAGTGGGCATGTGCCATTGATTTTTGCTCTGGCCTAGACTCGGTGACGTGACTGAGAAGACTGACCAGACCCTGATGCTCATCGACGGCCACTCCATGGCCTTCCGTGCTTTCTTTGCCCTGCCTGCGGAGAACTTCTCCACCACGGGTGGGCAGAACACGAATGCGGTGTACGGCTTTCTCTCCATGCTGGCCACACTGTTGAAGGAGGAGAAGCCCTCCCATGTGGCTGTGGCCTTCGACGTTGGCCGTAAGACTTTCCGTACTGAGATGTTCCCAGACTACAAGGCGCAGCGCGCGGCCACCCCGCCCGAATTCAAGGGACAGGTGGAGATCCTCAAGGATGTGCTGAAGACACTGGGCATCACCACCATTGAAAAAGATAACTTCGAGGCTGATGATGTCATCGCCACGTTAGCTGTCGCTGCGAAACCCCTGGGCTTTGAAACTGCTATCGTCACCGGCGACCGTGACTCATTCCAATTGGTTAATGACACCACTACGGTGCTCTACCCGATGCGTGGGGTGTCTGTTCTCCACCGCTTCACCCCGGAGGCGGTGGAGGAGAAGTACGGCCTGACACCTGAGCAGTACCCAGACTTCGCCGCCCTGCGTGGAGACCCCTCCGATAACCTGCCCAATATCCCGGGTGTGGGCGATAAGACCGCCACCAGATGGATCGTTGAGTACGGCACCCTGGACAATCTGCTGGAACATGCAGATGAGATCAAGGGCAAGGCGGGCGTCAGCTTCCGTGAACGCATTGAGCAGGTGAAGATGAACCGCACCCTCACCGAAATGATCAAGGATATGGAACTGCCTGTCGGTCCCGATGATCTGGAGATGCGGCCGGCCAGCGTGGCTGAGGTCGCAGCGGAATTCGACACCCTGGAATTCGGTACCAACCTCCGTGAGCGCGTATTGGCATCAGTGAAAACTGAAGGTGACCTTCCAGTGGAAGAAGTGGTGGAGCAGGACGAGGTCATCGTTGACACCGTCCACCTGGATGAGTGGTTGAGCACCCGTCAAGGACAGGTCCTGGCACTGGCCATCACCGGTGTGGGAACACCTGCCACCGGTGATGCGCATTCCATTGCCATCGTCGATACTGACCGTCATGCTGTAGTAGCTGACCTGGCAGATATCACCCCGGAGGCGGAGAAGGCATTCGCCGCCTGGATCGCCTCTGATTCACCGAAGCTGCTCCACAGTGCCAAGGCCGTTTTCCACATGCTTGCCGGCCGTGGTTTTGAACTCAACGGCATCACACACGATACCGCTATTGCCGCCTACCTCCTGCGTCCCGGACAGCGCACCTATGAACTGGCCGATGTCTATCAGCGTCACCTGCAACGTCAGCTCAAGGCCGCGGAGAGCAGTAATCAACTCACACTCCTTGATGCTGGCGACTCTCAGGCTCTGGTGGATGAGGCCGTGGCCATCTTCGAGCTGGCAGAGGTACTCACCGTACAGCTGCAGGCGATCAACGCCTTTGAGCTCTACCGTGATCTTGAGATCCCCCTGCTGACCATCCTGGCACGTATGGAATCCATTGGTATCGCCGTGGATGCGCAGACCTTGGAAGAGCAATTGAAGAGCTTCATCAACCAGGTGCAGCAGGAGGAGGAAGCCGCCCGCGAATTAGCGGAGGATCCCACCCTCAACCTCTCCAGCCCGAAGCAGCTGCAGTCGGTTCTGTTTGAGACCTTCGACATGCCCAAGACCAAGAAGACCAAGACCGGTTACTCCACAGCGGCCGCGGAGATTGAGGCACTGGCTGTCAAGAATCCGCACCCATTCCTGGATCACCTCCTGGCACACCGCCAGTACCAGAAGATGAAGACCACCCTGGAAGGCCTCATCCGCTCCGTGGGTTCTGATGGGCGGATCCACACCACCTTCAACCAGACGGTGACCTCCACCGGACGTCTCTCATCCACGGATCCGAACCTGCAGAACATCCCGGTTCGAACTGAAGCAGGACGCAAGATCCGTTCCGGTTTCGTGGTAGGCGAGGGCTTTGAAACCCTCCTGACTGCTGACTACTCCCAGATTGAGATGCGTGTGATGGCGCACCTCTCCCAGGACCCGGGTCTGATTGAGGCGTATCAGGAAGGCGAGGACCTGCATAACTATGTGGGTTCCAAGGTCTTCGATGTGCCTATCGACGGGGTCACCCCGGAACTGCGTCGTCGTGTGAAGGCCATGTCCTATGGCCTGGTCTACGGACTCTCTGCCTTTGGTCTGTCCCAGCAGCTGGATATTTCCCCAGGTGAGGCCAAAGCCATCATGGAGAACTACTTCGAGCGTTTTGGTGGTGTGCAGCGTTACCTCGGTGAGGTGGTCGATCAGGCACGCAAGACCGGTTACACGGAAACCCTGTTTGGACGTCGCCGTTACCTGCCGGAGTTGACCTCGGATAACCGTGTGGCACGTGAAAATGCGGAACGTGCAGCCCTCAACGCACCGATCCAGGGCACGGCTGCGGATATCATCAAGGTAGCCATGATCCGGGTGGATCGTGAACTGCAGGAGGCAAAGGTGAAATCCCGCGTGCTACTGCAGGTCCACGATGAACTCGTCGTCGAGATCGCCTCCGGTGAGCTGGAGCAGGTGCAGAACATCATCGAACGTGAGATGGACGGTGCCATCTCACTGCTGGTTCCGCTCGAGGTCTCAGCAGGCGATGGTCGTGACTGGGATACCGCCGCGCACTAGTGTGTAGCTGCGAAAATCGCCGTTCCCGGGAATAATTCTCCCCGCAGTGGTGACCACTGGCCCCAGGTTTCATCCAGATCCTGGGGCCATTCTGGTTCCAGAAGCCCCGTAAGGGTGAAGCCAGCGTCGATAAGCTCTGTGATCCGCGCGCTTAGCGTGCGGTGCTGTTCGGCGTAGGTGACCTCACCGGTTGTCTCATCTTCTTCGACATAACCGCTCTGGTCGAAGTAGCTGGTGATCGCAGTCAGGCCGGCGGGGCCAGGGTCATCCAGGAAGACCCAGCGCATGGGATGGGTGATGGAGAAGACGAAACGGCCACCCGGGCGCAGGACGCGTGCGACCTCCTTCATCAGGGCCGCGGAATCTTCCACAAACGGGATCGCCCCGAAGACGGAAAACACCACGTCAAAGGAATTATCGGCGTAGGGGAGTGAGGCGGCATCAGCCTGGACCAGGTGAGCGCCGTGGCTGGTTCCTGCGTGGCGCAGCATCCCCATGGAGATGTCAAAACCGGTGACAAAGACATCCGGGACATCATGTGCCAACCAGCGGGCACAGGGCGCGGAACCGCAGCCCAGCTCCAGGACATTCTTGCCAGCGAGCTCACCCGCCTGGCCAAGCAGACGTTCCTCCTGTTCATGGAGCATTTCCGGACACCAGTAGAACTCACCATGTGGGGAGTCCTGGCCCAGGTACTCCGGATGGCGGTCATGGTAGTCAGCTGCATCCAGATCCCACCAATAACGGTTGGCGGTGGAGAAGGATGAAGAAGTCTTCGGGGGAAGGTCAGTCAAGGTTTTCACTCCATTGTCATAAAGAGCCGAACAACCCTCACTGTAGACCTGCAGATATTCGCCCATGCTTCAGGATGTTTCCCCACGTCGAACTGGAGGGGGATAGAGCCAAAGTGAGTGGCTTTAATGAACTTCAGTCACATTTGTGACTCCAGTGCCAACCATGAATCCGTTGTGCGAATACTATTTGCTCTAGCTGCATAAACGCAGTATTGTTGTACAAGCATGTCGCTGCGTCCAATGCCGGGGTGTTCTTATAGGAAAACATTCCGGGTTGCTTCGTGACATCGAAACACCCATTGCGCTGGAGTTTCGGGAGGCATAGCATCCCTATCCATTCTCAATTTCCTATCCATTTCGGAGCAATTTACATATGCCCACCAACAACGCACCTCAGGTAGCCATCAACGATATTGGCTCAGCTGAGGACTTCCTCGCAGCAATCGACGCCACCATCAAGTACTTCAATGACGGCGACATTGTTGAAGGTACCGTGGTAAAGGTCGATCGTGACGAGGTTCTTCTCGACATCGGCTACAAGACTGAAGGTGTCATCCCTTCACGTGAACTTTCCATCAAGCACGATGTCGACCCAGACGAGGTCGTCGAGGTCGGCGACCAGATCGACGCACTTGTCCTCACCAAGGAGGACAAGGAAGGTCGTCTGATCCTCTCCAAGAAGCGTGCTCAGTACGAGCGTGCATGGGGTGCCATCGAGGAGCTCAAGGAGAAGGACGAGCCGGTTACCGGTACCGTCATCGAGGTCGTCAAGGGCGGCCTCATCCTGGACATCGGCCTCCGTGGCTTCCTGCCTGCATCCCTCGTTGAGATGCGTCGCGTCCGCGACCTGGATCCGTACATCGGCCAGGAGCTCGAAGCTAAGATCATCGAGCTGGACAAGAACCGTAACAACGTTGTTCTGTCCCGTCGTGCATTCCTCGAGCAGACCCAGTCTGAGGTCCGCTCCGAGTTCCTGCACCAGCTCCAGAAGGGTCAGGTCCGCAAGGGCGTCGTCTCTTCCATCGTCAACTTCGGCGCATTCGTCGATCTCGGCGGTGTCGACGGACTGGTTCACGTTTCCGAGCTGTCTTGGAAGCACATCGACCACCCATCCGAGGTTGTCACCGTCGGCGACGAAGTCACCGTTGAGGTTCTCGAGGTCGATCTCGACCGCGAGCGCGTCTCCCTGTCCCTGAAGGCTACCCAGGAAGACCCATGGCGCGTCTTCGCCCGCACTCACGCTGTGGGCCAGATCGTTCCAGGCAAGGTCACCAAGCTGGTCCCATTCGGTGCGTTCGTTCGCGTCGAAGAGGGAATCGAAGGCCTCGTCCACATCTCCGAGCTGGCTCAGCGCCACGTCGAGGTTCCGGATCAGGTTGTCGGAGTTGGCGAAGAGGTCATGGTCAAGGTCATCGATATCGACCTCGAGCGTCGCCGCATCTCCCTCTCCCTCAAGCAGGCTGACGAGGACTACACCGAAGAGTTCGACCCATCCAAGTACGGAATGGCCGACTCTTATGACGAGCAGGGTAACTACATCTTCCCTGAGGGCTTCGACGCCGAGACCAACGAATGGCTCGAAGGCTTCGATGAGCAGCGTCAGGCTTGGGAAGCTCGCTACGCCGAGTCCGAGCGTCGCTTCACCGCTCACACCGCCCAGATCGAGCGTCGTCGCCAGCAGGCGGAAGAGGCAGCTGCCGAGGCTCCGGCCGGCAACTACTCCTCCGAGTCTGAGGACGCAGCTCCATCTTCCTCCTCCGCACCTGTGGAAGAGACCGGTGGATCCCTGGCTTCCGACGAGCAGCTCGCTGCTCTGCGTGAGAAGCTCGCAGGCAACTAAAGTTACCTGCACACATTCGCTGGGCATTCACACTGACGTTGACGGTGTGAAGGCCTAACGTTTGCTCCGCAAGACGCCCTGTCCTGCGTGTGAAACCTTTAATGGTTCCGCATTGCACGACAGGGCGTTTTTGTGTGCTTTTCCGCCCGTAAGTGGGTGAGCAAGCAGCAGGAAAGGGGAGCGGTTGGCCGTCTGCGCCAGCTGACTGGTACTGGTCATATCAAGCCTGGTCCTTATAAACAACCACTTAAATGAGGTTAAATGTATAACCGGACTTGCACGGACATGGAAATTTTTGATGGTGTGATAATTGGCCCCCTGACTGGCTTGTTTCTTGTTTGAATCGGGCTTAAACTAAGGGATACTTACCACTGAATCGGGCATGAGTGTGCTGCTTCACATGTTTTCCAACGGTGAGGTGCATGGCATGTCTGTAAAAGATCCGTCTCCCAGGGAGTGAAAGGGTATTACCACTCCATGGGTTGGGCAATCGATTGCATTGTTGTGTTGCTCAACACCGTTGAATGACCACTCCTCCCCAGGACAGTAGGTAGTTGCTGGCGAACCGGACCCCTGGTTCGTAACAGCTCCCGTCTCTCGTCACGGGATTCTCGGTATCATTTAAGAACCGGGGGACCGTGCGTTCAGAAAGGTTTGACATGGCGTCTAAAGTGACGGCGACATCGCAGCACATTCTGGATAACCTTGGTGGGCCGGAGAACATCACCTCGATGACTCACTGCGCAACCCGCCTCCGTTTCCAGGTCAAAGATCAGTCAGCAGTAGACCAGAGCGCCCTCGACTCTGACCCTTCAGTTCTCGGTGTCGTGCCCCAGGGCTCCACCGGAATGCAGGTGGTCATGGGCGGCTCCGTAGCCAACTACTACCAGGAACTCCTCAAGCTTGATGGCATGAAGGGCTTCCAGGATGGCGAGGCCAACGCTTCAGATTCCTCCGGAAGCAAGGACTACGGCGGTGTTCGTGGCAAGTATTCCTGGATCGACTACGGCTTCGAATTCCTCTCCGACACCTTCCGTCCCGTCCTTTGGGCCCTGCTGGGTGCCTCCCTGATCATCACCCTGCTGGTTCTGGCCGACACCTTCGGCCTCCAAGACTTCCGCGCACCGATGGATGAGCAGCCGGACACCTACGTGTTCCTGCATGCCATGTGGCGTTCAGTCTTCTACTTCCTGCCGATCATGGTCGGCGCCACCGCAGCCCGAAAACTCGGTGCCAATGAGTGGATCGGTGCAGCCATCCCGGCGGCACTGCTGACCCCGGAGTTCCTGGCCCTCGGCGCAGCCGGCGACACTGTCCAGGTCTTCGGCCTGAGCATGGTCATCAACGACTACTCCGGCCAGGTATTCCCACCACTGATCGCAGCAGTGGGTCTGTACTGGGTGGAGAAGGGGCTGAAGAAGATCATCCCTGAAGCAGTCCAGATGGTATTCGTGCCATTCTTCTCCCTACTCATCATGATCCCGGCCACTGCATTCCTGCTCGGCCCATTCGGCATCGGCGTGGGTAATGGCATCTCCAACATGCTGGAGGCGGTCAACAACTTCAGCCCCTTCATCCTGGCGATCATCATTCCGATGCTCTACCCATTCCTGGTGCCACTGGGTCTGCACTGGCCACTCAATGCCATCATGATCCAGAACATCAACACCCTGGGCTATGACTTCATCCAGGGACCCATGGGCGCCTGGAACTTCGCCTGCTTCGGCCTGGTCACCGGTGTCTTCATCCTGGCCATCAAGGAACGCAACAAGGCAATGCGCCAGGTGTCACTCGGTGGCATGCTGGCCGGTCTGCTCGGTGGTATCTCTGAGCCTTCCCTCTACGGTGTTCTGCTGCGCTTCAAAAAGACCTACTTCCGCCTCCTGCCAGGCTGTTTCGCCGGTGGTGTGGTCATGGGTATCTTCGACATCAAGGCCTATGCCTTCGTGTTCACCTCACTGCTGACCATCCCAGCAATGGATCCTTGGTTGGGCTACACCATCGGTATCGCCGTGGCGTTCTTCACCTCGATGCTCCTGGTGATCTTCTTTGACTACCGTTCCGATGAAGAACGCAAGGAAGCCAAGGCACAGATGGACGCTGCGAAGGCAGCTGAAGCAGAAGGTAACAACCCAGCTGCTGCTGGCGTGACCGCAGGTCCAGCTGCAGCAGCTGCTGCCACCAACGCTCCGGCCACCTCCGGTGCATCCACCGTAACCGCCACCCGCACCATCCTTGAGGCAGGTGAGATCGCAGAGATCACCGCTCCACTGGAGGGTCGCGCCGTGCCATTGTCTGAGGTGCCAGATCCGATCTTTGCAGCAGAAAAGCTAGGACCGGGAATCGCCATCGAACCAACCGGCAACACTGTTGTCGCCCCTGCTGATGGAACAGTCCTGCTGGTGCAGAAATCCGGCCATGCCGTGGCACTACGCCTGGACAATGGAATTGAAATGCTCATCCATGTCGGCCTGGACACCGTCCAGCTGAATGGCGAGGGCTTTGAGGTCCATGTTGAGCGCAAGCAGCATGTCAGGGCAGGCGACAAGCTGATCACCTTTGATCCAGAGTTCATCCGTTCCAAGGATCTACCACTGATCACCCCCGTGGTGATCTCCAACGCCAAGAAGTTCGGCGCCGTTGAAAGCCACCCGAACACGGAAGCAGATGCCTCAACCAGCATCATTACTGTCACCGGTAAGGATCAGAACAAGAGCGAGAATAACTAACTCCCCACACGGTGACACATTAACTACTAATCTGGGGCGCATGTTGCGCATTGGATTAACCGGAGGGATCGGCAGCGGTAAATCTACCGTTGCCGATCTTTTGTCATCTGAAGGATTCCTCATCGTCGACGCGGATCAGGTCGCCCGCGACATCGTCGAGCCTGGCCAGCCGGCTCTGACCGAACTCGTCGAGGCGTTTGGTGAGGATATCCTCAAACCCGACGGCACCCTAGACCGCCCAGGTCTTGCTGCCAAGGCATTTGTCAGCGAGGAGCAGACAGCCCTGCTCAATGCCATCACCCATCCCCGCATCGCTGAGGAATCCGCCCGCCGTTTCGCGGAGGCAGAAGCCAGGGGAGAAAAGCTTGCGGTCTACGATATGCCCCTGCTCGTGGAGAAGGGCCTGGACCGCAAGATGGACCTGGTCGTGGTCGTTGATGTGGAGGTGGAGGAGCGCGTCCGCAGGCTGGTGGCCAAGCGTGGCCTGACCGAGGAGGATGTGCGCCGCCGCATCGCCTCCCAGGTCCCTGATGATATCCGCCTCAAGGCCGCCGACATCGTTGTGGACAACAACGGTTCCCTCAATGATCTGCGTGCTGAAGCCGGCAAGCTGATCTCTGAGATCCTCGGCCGCGTGAATTAGACCGATTATTTTTTAGACCCCATCTGACCATCCGCCCCCGGGACCACTGCATATAAGCAGCGATGCCGGGGTTTAGCTCTATTCCAAGAACCATGTCACAGCATCACGATAGGTCCAGAGTAAGTTGGGCATAGCAGTTCGCGGATCACTCACTGCAGAAATCCCTGTGGCATGAGAACCACATGCAAGCGTGCACACTACTGTTGCCTGGCAGATGTGGTTAGCAGAAGTCACTACGGTGACGCTTTCTGTATGCCGGAGCAACGTACGGGTGAAGCGGGCATTATCGACGACAGATTGTGCCTGTACCTCCACAAAGCCGTGGGTGATGGGACCACCGGTTACTACCATGTGGGGGTGCGTTTGGCCGGAGGGTGGCTTCTTTCATGGCGAGGTTGGAGCCGGTTCTCCAGATTGAGATGTACCGAGCCATCAGGGTTGAGTCCATTGCCCAGGGATGAAGACGGTGATGCTCCCAGTCCTACTGGATAAGGATCCCAGCATGGGAGAAGAACTCTGCCCCCAAGGCTTGCCCCGGAGGGATGAGAATCAGGATGTTCACCAGAATCAACACAGAAAGACATGTGGGCGGAGTCTGCACAGCCCACAGGTGGGTTCTGGTCTCTATAACGTGATCCGAGCTCTGCTGTGAAATCAAGAGGGAACACAACAGATCTATCCGCCAGGTACTGAGCTATGCCAAAATAGTGGCATGGGCTCCAGCATGGTTTTCTCCGTCTTCCCGATTGTGTTCTTCCTGGCTTTTCTCATCATCGGGCTGTCGATTTTCCGCAGTTTCACCAGCCAGGGCATGAAGCTGCGGAAAGAGCTTCGACAGGAACAGCATGAAATCACTGATGCGCGTGTGGATGCCGAGCGGTGGATTGAACGCCTGGGCAGTGAACTGCTGGCGCTTAACCCTAGTGATGAACGTGCCAAGGAGCTGACAGGTCTTGCTGCGCAGCGGCATTCCAATGCGATTTTGAGGGCCAGGGATGCCCAAACCGTCAACCAATTTGAGGTGGCACGTGGTGTGGCGGTGGAAGGGCTCTACTATCTCCGTGACGCACGATTGCACTTAGGAGAATCAGAGGGGCCACCATTACCGTCCAGCTATTAGGACAAAGACCCCCTTTTATCCTTTCACCCGGTTCTCGGGGAGGGGATGTGAGCCACCGTATCGCCTTATCAATTCCCTGGCACCCTATTTTTGGAGGAACCCAGGGATGTAATTTTCTCAGTTCTTTTGAAGACAGAATCCTGATCTTAGGATTAAGTCCATGGTCACAGTAGGCACCGGAAAAGGGGCTTCCGGCTACACTTTCAATAAGTATTCTATTGAGCTTCCAGTCGAAGGATCTGAAGACGCAACCATTTGTCGCTATTGATTTTGAGACTGCCAATGGAAAGAGGGCATCTGCCTGTTCCATCGGCCTGGCTCGTTTTGATGAAGAGGGCACAGTGGTGGAGAGTTACCAGTCGCTGATCCTTCCACACCCCGAACACCGCTTTTTTCATCCTGCAAACACCTGGGTTCACGGTATCCGGGAAGGAGATGTTGCAGGGGCTCCTGAATGGGGCAGTATTTTCGAGGACATCTCAGAGTTTGTGGGGCAGATGCCGCTGGTTGCCCATAACTTCGGTTTTGATGGCTCTGTGCTCAACCAACTCACTGATCTCTACCAGCATGTGCCCCTGGAGAACTCCCGGTACTGCACCCTCAGGCTTGCCCGCAGGCTCTATCCCGAACTGCCGAAGAAGTCATTGGATGTGGTGTTTGACCACCTGTTTCCAGGTGAGATACTCAACCACCATGAGGCAGAAGCTGACGCGATTGCTGCAGGAAGAATCTTTGCCCAGATGCAGCGCCAGCAATCACTGGATGAAATGGATGCCTTCAATGTGGCTCAACTAGTGGAGAATTTTGGTCACTCCACTGCGTTGCAGGGGAGCGCATCTGCTTCACCGGCACTTTAGAGCGTGGCAAGCGTGCTGACCTGGAGGAATTCCTCAAGCATGTAGGTGCTGCTGCTTCTAAGAATGTCACGCAAAAGACGACACTCTTAGTTGTTGGTGTCCCTAACCCCTCCGCCTGGAAAGAAGGCTCGTCGGCTTCCCGGAAACTTGAGCGCGCCACCCAGTTGCGTGAGAAGGGTGCCCCAATCCGGGTGTTATCGGAAGAGGACTTCTTCGCACTTTTGATGGACTAATCCCTCCTGCAGGTAGTGATCCCGGGTACTCTAGCCGTCATGAATATTTGGAACACCGGCCCCTTTGATAATGAAGAAGCACAGGAGGTCCTCGAGGATCTGCGCAATGATGAGCTTTACCTGGATGAACTCCTACCTGATGCCGGCCACCGGTACATCGAGGAGGATCAGGGCGCGATGATCATCACCCTGGCACATCTGGCTGCAGGTGAGCAGCCGGAGGAGGGTGAAGCGGTCGACGCAGAGGTTCTCCAGACGCCGCAGATGAAGGAGCGCCTGCGTCAGTGCTTGGAGGCAGTGCTTATCGACGCCACCGTCTCTGGCCTCTACGCCCACTGGCAGGGACAGGGCGAACAGCTGCACGAATGGAAGGCACGTTCACACGTGAGCCTAGAGTAAAAGATCATTCTACGATTCTTTTAGGGGCAGGGGCTTCGGTAACTTCAGGGGGTGCTGTTGCAAAGTTGGGGCAGTAGGAAGAGCGACGTGAAATAATCAGAGCCA
>NZ_CALZFS010000099.1 GCF_945649885.1 uncultured Corynebacterium sp.
TCCCGTGGCCGCACGGTGATACCGATGCGACGTGAGGATGAGACGAGCCCCAACTGTTCGAGAGCACGCATGGCTTCGCGTGCTACCGTGCGGGAGATTCCGAAGCGGTCGCTGAGATCCATCAGTTTGAAGGTATCGCCCACAGCAACTTTGCCGCTGACAATCTCCTGGCCAAGCTCATCAAGAACATTTTCGAGCAATGGCTTGGCTGGTGAGCCCGTTGACTTCTTTTCAGAGATCGGGGGCATATGAGAGCCTCCTTGTTCATTTCAGGCGGATGAGATTCGAGAACGCGGGCGGCACAAGAGACCTGGAACCTGCGAAATTCTAATTGTGATTACCATTATTCCCTTTTTTGCCGGAGAGTTCGAGACTTTCCCCACTTCTCTTGCGAAAAAGGTAGACAACCCCCATAAGAAGGCCAAAAAACCTCGTATACCTCCCCAGAAACAGATGATGGGGAAGTAGACGAGGTCGTTTTTGGGCGGGTTTCCGCCTTGATGAGGGGCCGCGACTAACGGGAGCCGAGTTCGGAATCGATGTTCAGAAGTCCGGAACCGGAATCGCCGGCGATGCGGAGGCGATCGAGGATCTCAGAAACGGTGGCTTCCTCCTCAACCTGCTCCTCGAGGAAGGAGTTGATCAGCGGGCGGGAGTCATAATCCTTCACAGCATCCTGAAGTGCTGCGAGCTCACGGATCAGACCGGAGATCTTCTGCTCGTGGGACAGGGCTGCTTCAAAGGCATCCACTGCGGTGCTGATATCCAACTTCGGTGGAGCAATATCACCAACCTGTGGGACATAACCACGGTCAAGAAGGTGCTGGGAGAACTTGTGGGCGTGCTCCAGCTCCTCTTCACTCTGGCTCTTCATCCAGTCGCGCATGCCGACCAGACCCATGTCATCCAGGAAGTAGGAGAGCTGAAGGTAAACCATGGAAGCCTCAAGCTCTGCGGTGACCTGATTGTTGAATGCGTTTGCAAGTTTGTCGTCGATTGTCATGGCCTCGAATGTACACCGACTTTCTCGAGCTGTCAGGCAAGGATAGTGTACCTTTACCTGCACTTATGTGGTTTGGGTAAGCTAACACCGGGCTGAATTCCATGCTCCAGGGAAGGCATAAAAACCTTCAATGAGTCCCATCTCACATTAAAGTGTTTGTCTAAAACTAAAGCTCAGAGCCATAATGCAAGGCAATATATACGGCCATGTCCGAGACGGGTTGTCCAGGTAGTGGGCCTAGTGCTTCCAGGGGATGACTTGCGATGGCTGGGAAACTCAGCTCACAGGGATATCAAATTGTGATGGAATGAACCTCTCACCAGTCGTTCTGGGGTCGTGACCAGGTGTCGGGAGACGGGCTTGGTGGTGCCCTTCACAACGTCGTGGATGTCGGCGGACGGCAGTTTCCTAATGCTGACATCACAGGTAGAGTCGGGGAAGTAACTCCGCCGCTGAATGCCGTGAAAAATCGGCTCGCGAGAAACGGAGTTGATTACCCCAAAGTTCTTTAAAGAGAGGAATATCGCACCACATGGCTGTCGATTCGCACCTGAGCACCCACGAGGCGTACCTCGAGAACAATCCGAACCCAGTTGAGGCTATCAACTGGAGCTCTATTCCTGATGAGAAGGATCTCGAGGTCTGGGATCGTCTCACTGGAAACTTCTGGCTTCCGGAGAAGGTGCCGGTATCCAATGACATCAAGAGCTGGGGAACCCTCACCGATATGGAGAAGCAGGCAACCATGCGTGTCTTCACCGGCCTGACCCTCCTGGACACCATCCAGGGAACCGTCGGTGCGGTCTCTCTCCTCCCGGATGCTGAGTCCATGCATGAGGAGGCTGTTCTAACCAACATCGCCTTCATGGAGTCTGTGCACGCCAAGTCCTACTCCAATATCTTCATGACCCTCGCCTCCACCCCAGAGATCAACGATGCATTCCGTTGGTCTGAGGAGAATGAGGCCATGCAGCGCAAGGCCAAGATCATCCTCGCCTACTACAAGGGCGATGATCCGCTGAAGCGTAAGATTGCTTCGGTCATCCTGGAGTCCTTCCTCTTCTACTCCGGCTTCTACCTTCCGATGTACTGGTCCAGCCATGCCAAGCTGACCAACACCGCTGATGTCATCCGTCTGATCATCCGTGATGAGGCAGTGCATGGCTACTACGTCGGTTACAAGTACCAGAAGGCGATCGTCAAGGAGACCCCTCAGCGTCAGGAAGAGCTGAAGGAATACGCCTTCGAACTTCTCTACGACCTCTATGAGAATGAGACCCAGTACTCCGAGGATCTCTATGACGCTTTGGGCTGGACTGAGGACGTCAAGCGCTTCCTGCGTTACAACGCCAACAAGGCGATGAACAACCTCGGCTACGAGGGGCTCTTCCCAGCGGATGAAACCAAGGTTTCTCCCGCGATCCTGTCGGCACTGTCCCCTAACGCTGATGAGAACCATGACTTCTTCTCCGGATCAGGTTCCTCCTATGTCATCGGTAAGGCTGAGCACACTGAGGATGAGGACTGGGACTTCTAGTCTGATTCTGGTTTAACCCCACGATGTGTCGCACTGCCTCCACTGAGAGGTGGTGTACACCGTTAGCAAGGGCCGCACGCATTTACCGCGTGCGGCCCTTGAGTCATTTCAGGAGAGAGGATATTTCATATCCGACCCACAGATACCGCTTCCTGAAGTTCACTCCATATATAGAGGAAGGAATTAAGAAGAATGGTCTTCAGGGCAGTGTGGGCAGGTGTTTCTCAGGAAGGAGTGAAAATCCTTGTGTGGGTGCTGTGAATATTTGCAATGAGGAACTCGCCGGTATTGATCAGACGTTCTGAAGAGGATAACTAGCGCGAGAGGCTCCCATTCCGCCTGTGTGGGCATAGGTGAAAAACTTGTCATTTGACGCAGAATCACGCCAGCACAAAGATTTCCGCATGTAAAACCCGATCCAGGCTTGAAATCCGGGATTCAGAATGACAAGTTTCCGTTTTGGTGGAGCAATTTCCCAGACCAGTCCCCGGGGTGGGGGAGCGGTTGGGCGATGAGAGTTCCTTCAAGTTTCCTCGCATTATTTCTGATCACTTGAGCCAACCCAACCTTTAGGTTGAGCCCACACGGGGGTGCCTTGGGGTGGGGTGCGGGGACTTATGGAGCGTTGGTCCGTGCAGGTGAAATACGCCCAAAATGTGAACCCTTTCACATGAATGAATGAAACAGGGTGGGAAACATGGGCCGGTCGATGAGGTGAGGGTCAACCAATGTGATGAAAACATTTTTTATGGGCCCCGCGAGGGGTTACAGTTAGCTGCATACCGGCCATTTTGGGCTGGCATCGGATCCTGCCTCTCGCCTAAGATGAGGCAGTGTTGTTAAAGGACGATCGGTAATCCGAATGGATCGTCCCGTAGTCAGGAGGAACCTATGACCGCTGTGGCGCCTAGGGTCGACGGGCACGTCGCCCCGCAGAGGCCCGAGCCGACAGGCCATGCTCGCAAGGGCAGCAAAGCATGGTTGATGATGACCACCACCGACCACAAGCAGCTGGGCATTTTGTACATCATTATGTCTTTCAGCTTCTTCTTCCTCGGTGGACTGATGGCTCTGCTCATCCGAGCTGAGCTTTTCACCCCAGGTCTGCAGTTCCTGTCGAATGAACAGTTCAACCAGCTGTTCACCATGCACGGAACTGTCATGCTGCTGCTGTACGGCACCCCGATTGTCTGGGGCTTCGCCAACTACGTTCTGCCGCTCCAGATCGGTGCGCCTGACGTAGCTTTCCCACGTCTGAACGCTTTCGGCTTCTGGATCACCTCCGTTGGTGGCGTGATCATGCTGAGCGGCTTCCTGACCCCGGGTGGTGCTGCTGACTTCGGTTGGACCATGTACTCCCCACTTTCTGATTCCATCCACTCACCGGGCCTCGGTTCTGACATGTGGATCATCGGTGTTGGCCTGACCGGTATCGGTACCGTTGCCTCCGCCATCAACATGATGACCACCATCCTGTGCCTCCGCGCACCAGGTATGACCATGTTCCGCATGCCTATCTTCACTTGGAACATCTTCGTTGTTTCCGTTCTTGCTCTGCTGATCTTCCCACTGCTGCTCGCAGCTGCACTGGGCGTTCTCTACGACCGCAAGCTCGGTGGACACATCTACGATCCAGCCAACGGTGGCTCCATCCTCTGGCAGCACCTGTTCTGGTTCTTCGGGCACCCTGAGGTTTACGTCCTCGCACTGCCGTTCTTCGGCATTGTCTCCGAGATCATTCCAGTGTTCTCCCGCAAGCCGATGTTCGGCTACGTCGGCCTGGTCTTCGCGACCCTGTCCATCGGCGCCCTCTCCATGGCTGTCTGGGCTCACCACATGTTCGTCACCGGTGCAGTTCTTCTTCCGTTCTTCTCCTTCATGACGTTCCTGATCTCGGTCCCAACCGGCGTTAAGTTCTTCAACTGGGTTGGAACCATGTGGAAGGGGCACATCACCTGGGAAACCCCAATGATCTGGTCCGTGGGCTTCATGTCCACCTTCCTCTTCGGTGGACTGACCGGCATTATGCTGGCTGCCCCACCACTGGACTTCCACCTGGCTGACTCCTACTTCCTGATCGCGCACTTCCACTACACCCTCTTCGGTACCGTGGTGTTCGCATCCTGTGCAGGCGTTTACTTCTGGTTCCCGAAGATGACCGGCCGCATGCTCGATGAGCGTCTTGGCAAGATCCACTTCTGGCTGACCTTCTTCGGCTTCCATGGCACCTTCCTCATCCAGCACTGGGTGGGCAACATGGGTATGCCACGTCGTTACGCCGACTACCTGGACTCCGATGGTTTCACCATCTTTAACCAGATCTCCACGGTTTTCTCCTTCCTGCTCGGACTCTCTGTCATTCCATTCGTTTGGAACGTCTTCAAGTCCTGGCGTTACGGTGAGCTCGTAACCGTTGATGACCCATGGGGTTACGGCAACTCCCTGGAGTGGGCAACCTCCTGCCCTCCTCCTCGCCACAACTTCACCTCCCTGCCTCGCATCCGCTCCGAGCGCCCAGCGTTCGAGCTGCACTACCCTCATATGATTGAGCGTATGCGTCTCGAGGCACACACCACCAAGCGCGACGAGCGTGCTGAAACCACTCAGACGCCTACTCCAACTGAAGTACGCTAAGAGTAAAATCTAAGTCCCCTCCGACTGCAACGACCCCGGTAGATACCTCTACCGGGGTCAATGTCGTTTCTTCCCCCGAATCATGAGACAATGAGCCTCGTGACTGAACTTTCCCAGATTGATAACGAGCTCTCCGACGTCGGCCAGTACGTAGCACTGCGGGATGAGTACCACCCAGCAGTGATTACCATCAGTGGCAAGGACCGCCCCGGTGTCACCGCGGCGTTCTTCCGCGTTCTGGCTGCCAACAAGGTCCAGGTGCTCGATGTTGAGCAGTCCATCTTCCGTGGATTCCTCAGCCTCGCAGCTTTCGTGGGTATCGCCCCTGAGCGGGTTGAAACCGTTACCAGCGGACTAACCGACACCCTCAAGGTTCATGGACAGTCCGTGAACGTGGAACTGCAGGATGTGGTGCAGTCCTCCCGACCACGCTCATCCCACGTGGTGGTCATTCTGGGGAACCCGGTTGATGCGATTGACCTCTCACGCATCGGCCAGACACTGGCAGATTATGATGCCAACATCGATACCATTCGTGGTATCGCTGATTACCCGGTCACCGGTCTTGAACTCAAGGTGACCGTTCCAGACACCAGCCCCGGCGGTGCACAGAAGATCCGTAAAGCACTGGCTGCGCTGACCACGGAACTCAATGTGGATATTGCCATTGAGCGTTCCGGTCTGCTCCGTCGTTCCAAGCGCCTTGTCTGCTTTGACTGCGATTCCACCCTCATCACCGGTGAGGTCATTGAGATGCTGGCCGCCCATGCCGGCAAGGAAGCTGAAGTTGCTGAGGTCACCGAACGCGCAATGCGCGGTGAACTGGACTTCGAGGAATCCCTCCGTGAGCGCGTCAAGGCACTGGCTGGTCTGGATGCCTCCGTTATCGATGCGGTGGCCAAGGATATTGTTCTCACCCCGGGTGCCCGCACCACCATCCGTACCCTCAAGCGCCTGGGTTACAAGACCGCCGTGGTCTCCGGTGGCTTCAACCAGGTGCTCGAAGGTCTCGCCGAGGAGCTGCAGCTGGACTACGTCCGCGCCAACACTCTGGAGATCATCGACGGTAAGCTGACCGGCCGCGTCATCGGTGAGATTGTGGACCGTGCTGCCAAGGCAACCCTGCTGCGTGAATTCGCAGAGGACTCAGGCCTGAAGATGTACCAGACCGTTGCTGTTGGTGATGGCGCCAATGACATCGACATGCTGTCCGCAGCAGGCCTGGGTATCGCCTTCAATGCCAAGCCCGCTCTGAAGGAGATCGCGGATACCTCCGTGAATCACCCATTCCTGGATGAGGTCCTCCATATCATGGGTATTTCCCGCGATGAGATCGACCTGGCTGACCTTGAGGACGGCAGCTACCACCGCGTCCCTCTGGAGCACTAAAACAATAATGCTTGACCACGCTCATCTGGACGCCGCTCACACCCTTCTTGCGGCGCGTGTCTCTGACGGTCCCCACTCAGAGGATCCTTCAGATCCCGGGACTGTTCAGGCCATGCAGATCGCCCTTCATATTCCGAAGGTGGATCCGCCCCGCAGAACCGATGTGTTGGATGCCGCGGCCAGAAGCGTGGTCAAGCTCTGCCTGGATGAACGGGTGGCTACAGATCCTGAGTTCCGGGCGGCCCTGGAACAGTGGTATGACCACCTAATCCGGAAGGTTGCCCGTCGGGCCCGGAATGCGGCCTGGGAACGCATCCAAGAGCTTCCAGGCGTCACGGTCACTGACGATTCAGCCCAGGTGAGGGCATTCCTGCCTAGTGCTGTCAGTGAGACCCCTGTAGAGATTAAGAAGTTGCAGATCTCCGGTACGGAACTTCCCCTGGATGAGCCGAAGCCGATCAGTGATGATCATCCCATCATCTATATTGATGTCTCTTTGAAGATGACCTTGGGTAAGGCTGCCGCACAGGTTGGTCACGCCTCCATGTTGTTGGCGGCTCATCAACCGCTCGACTGGGTCCAGCAGTGGGCAGAGGCGGATTTCCTGCTGCATGTTCGTGAAGTGGAGCCGGAGGAATTCGCCACCCGTGTGGCCACGTCCGGGGCGGTACCTGTTCGCGATGCTGGTTTCACCGAGGTGGCACCAAACTCCGTCACTGTCGTGGCCGTCCCCTGAGAAAATATCAGTTGAGTGTCAAAGGCTGTGATCCAACCTGAGGAGACACCATGGTTATCCCGCCACAGCCTTCGCTACGGGGAAACAGTTTCCCGGCCCCGTGAATTTAGGGGGAGTCCGCCCCCAGGTACTTCAAACAATCATCGGTGCTCTGATTGACCACCGTGGATGAGACTAGCCTGCCACCAGCCGCTTCAAAGCCTGGCGCACGGTAGAGGCATTGGTGGTCTCCCAGAAACGTGGCATGGAGGAACGCAGGAAACCGCCATAGCGTTTGGTCACCAGCCGGGTATCGAGCACAGCCACCACACCGCGGTCGGTGACATGGCGCAGCAATCGGCCGGCACCCTGTGCCATGAGTAGCGCTGCATGGGTGGCAGCCACCTCCATGAAGCCATTGCGCCCTTCAGCATCTGCCGCTTCCTTACGTGCCTGGAGCAATGGATCATCCGGACGGGGGAAGGGGATGCGGTCAATGATCACCAGTGACAGTGACTTGCCGGGTACGTCCACACCCTGCCAGAGGGTCAGGGTTCCGAAGAGGCAGGTGTTTTCTGATTCAGAGAACTTCTTCACCAGTGCACCGGTGTTGTCATCGCCCTGGCACAGCACATCAAAGGGGAGTCGGAGACGCATGGCCTCGGTGGCCTGGACAGCGGCTCGTCGTGAAGAGAACAGCCCGAGGGTGCGGCCCCCAGCAGCCATGATGAGCTCATAGATCTCATCGAGTGTTTCCTCCGGAAGTCCATCACGTCCGGGATCAGGAAGGTGACGTGCGGTGTAGAGGATGCCTGATTTCGCAGGATCGAAGGGGGTGCCGGCATCAAGGGAATCCCAGGTGCCCTTGGGCAGACCCCAGCTGTTGGCCATGGCGTTGAAGTTTCCGCCGATGGTCAGGGTGGCACTGGCCAGCACCACGGTGTTGTCAGTGAAGAGCTTCTGATGGAGCAGGCCCGCTACAGATAGTGGGGCCACGTTGAGGGAGTCGCCCCGGCGATCATCCTGGTTATGCCACACCACATCGGCCTGTTTGGCGGCATCCTCCTCCTCGAAGACCTCGAGGATGCGCACGATGGAATCATGGATCTCCTGCAGATGATTGGCCAGGTTCTGGCGTTCGGCATTACGTTCCGGGTCGCTGGCTGCCTCGCCATCAGGTGCAGTGCCGATCTGCTGACGCAGGGACCAGAGGGCGTCGCGAAGCGCCACGAGGGTGCCCTTGGAGCCTGCATCCATATCGCGCCACCTACCAGGCTGCATGGCCTGGAGCATCAGCTCCAGATCCCCGGCAAGCTCGGTGACCTTTTCCTCACGCCCATTCGAATCCAGTTTGGAGGCGCGTCGTGCCGCCAAATTGAGGGAGTTGACGGTGATCTCCGCGGAAGCGACGGCGGTGATGCGGCCATCAAGTTCGTGGGCCTCATCAATGACCACCACGTCATGTTCAGGCAGGACATTGGCATCCGATAATGCGTCGATGGCCAGTAGCGCGTGGTTGGTGACCACGATGTCAGATTCCTTGGCCGTGGCACGGGCGACCTCTGCGAAGCATTCCTCACCATGCGGGCAGCGGGAGGCTCCGATGCATTCACGGGAGGTGACACTGACCTGCTTCCAGGCAAGATCAGGAACGCCGGGGTCCAGATCATCGCGGTCACCGGTGTCGGTTTCATTGGCCCAGTCATGCAGCCGCACGATGTGTTTTCCCAACCAGGAGATGTCCTCCTCTTCGATGAGGGCCTCTTCCGCCTCTGGTTCGCGGGCGATCTTATTCATGCACAGGTAGTTGGAACGCCCCTTCATGATGGCAAAGGTTGGGCGACGTTCCAGCAGCGGTTCCAGCGCATCTGCCAGGCGTGGAAGGTCACGGTTGACCAACTGACGCTGCAGGGCGATGGTGGCGGTGGAGATGATCACTGTGGAATCCGTGGTCTGCGCGTGGCGTATCGACGGCACCAGGTAGGCGAGGGACTTACCGGTGCCGGTTCCCGCCTGCACCGCCAGATGCCGTTTGTTGTAGAAGGCATCGGTGACAGCTTTAGCCATCGCCTGCTGACCAGCGCGGGGCGCACCACCCAATGACTCGACTGCAGCGGTGAGTAGTTCCTCGGTGGAGGCATTCAACGGTTCAGTGGTGGTGTCCTCCGTGGTGGCATCATCGGAGGTGGCTGTGGAAGCGGTGGGGGAAGAATCAGCGGCAGACATCCCGATCAGTCTATCGGGATAGGCAGCAGAAGCCGAAGCACCGTGTTCACATGCTCTGATGCGGTTTTATCCACCCCACATATCTGCCCCCTTGCAGAAGATGATCTTCCACAAGGGGACGGCGATGACTCACACTGGGCAAGTGGGGAAACCAGGGCTAGAAGGTCTCCGGGAAGCCGATGAAGCGGGTGTGCAAGACCGGCTCATCGCGGGAGAGTGCCAGACCCTCCCATGGCAGGGAGACCAGCTGTTGAGCAAGATAGCCACGGGACTGTTCCAGGGTGGGGATTCCCTCGACCAGTTCACCACCACGGATGAGCGGGATGGTCAGCTCAATGGTGTCCAGCTTCCCGGTGTCCGGGGTGTCTGAGTGGTAGGGGTAGACGATCTCCTCGATGGCGGTGCCGGTGGCACGGTGTGTGCGCACTGCCTTCTTGGCACCACCGTTGCTGGCCTTGTTGCGGGAGCGTTTCGCCACCGGGTGTCCGTCGACCTCAACGATCTTGTACACCAGACCGGCGGTGGGGGCACCGGAACCGGTGACCACCGAGGTGCCGACTCCGAAGACATCCACGGGTTCACCGCGCAGGCCTGCGATGGTGAACTCATCAAGATCAGAGGAGACCACGATCTTGGTGTTGTGTGCACCCAGATCATCGAGTTGTTGGCGAACCTGTCGTGCCAGCACTCCCAGGTCCCCGGAATCCAGACGGACACCACCGAGGTCGGTTCCAGCGACCTCAATGGCGGTTTCCACCCCCTGGGTGATGTCGTAGGTGTCCACCAGCAAAATGGTGTCCACACCGAGGTTATCCACCTGGGAACGGAAGGCCGCAGCCTCATTCGGGGTGCCGTCATCATTGACGTGCAACAGGGTCCAGGCATGGGCAGAGGTGCCCGAGGCCGGGATACCATAACGGAAGGAGGCTTCCAGGTTGGAGGTTGCGGAGAAACCAGCCAGGTAGGCGGCACGTGATGCCGTCACCGCGGCGTATTCATGGGTGCGCCGTGAACCCATCTCGATGATGGGGCGACCATCAGCGGCGGTAACCATGCGGGCGGCAGCAGAGGCCACGGCGGAGTCGGCGTTCATAATCGACAGGATTACTGTTTCCAGGATGACACATTCGGCGAAGGTGCCGCGGACAGTCAGCAGCGGGGAGTTCGGGAAGTAGATCTCGCCTTCGCGGTAACCGTCGATGTGGCCGGTGAAACTGTAGTTGGCTAGGAATTCGAGGGTGCGGTCATCCAGGAAGTCCAGATCCGCGAGTTGTTCCTCGGTAAATTTGAAGTCTTGGATAGCCCGGAGCACACGTGAGGTTCCGGCAACCACGCCATAACGACGCTCATTGGGAAGTCTTCGGCTAAACACCTCGAAGGCAGCTTGGCGGCCAGCTGTGCCGTCAGCAAGCGCAGCCTCGAGCATGGTGAGCTCGTACTTATCGGTCAACAGTGCTGTTGACCTTTCTGGAGGAATGGAAGATGCAGTTGAATTCACCTTTTCAATCCTACGTAAAAGCTACTGCTGAGTGAATTGCACCACTGCATAGGTCTTACCGTTCATCTCTGCAAGGCCGACTCCGATGGCTGTATTAGCGGGGTCCATCAGTGCGTCATAATTTGCAGTGTCATCAGCCCATCGATGGAGGATCGCATCTGTGGTGGCAGTTTGGCTATCGAGTCTGCTCTGTAGCATGAGGATCTTTTTATCTGCAGAATCCTGAACAGGTTCAGTGTAACCACCGGCTAGAGCATTCTGTTCTGCCTGCTGTTGAGCATTGGCGTGGAGCATAATATCTATTGTTACCCCAGGAATAGCTTCGCCGGAGAGAACGCTATTGAGTCTTTGTGTGTTGATGGCATTGAATAAATTAGTTCGTGCCTGCTTATTTTCTTCAGGAGAGGTAATCGGAGGATCATCGGTGCCGCTGTCTGAGTTTTCTGAATTATCAATGCCTGTGATCACAGTTCCGACGGTGATCACGAGCGTGAGAAGCACCGACATAATGGGAAGCGCGCGGCTGAGGGAATCCACAAAG
>NZ_CALZFS010000100.1 GCF_945649885.1 uncultured Corynebacterium sp.
ACTGGGGCTTATGAAGCTTTCGCCGATCAGTATTCTCCGGCATCGGAGTCTCCAGAGTCCCTGGAAACACAGGATATGCAAGATAACCAGCAGGACGACCAGGAATCACAAGACGCACAAAGCGCCTCACATGACCGGGAGACGCAGGAACAGGCGCGTCGTGAAGCACAGGAACTGGCACGCCAGCAGGCCATCGAGGCTGCACCTTTTGTCGCCGTGACCATCCAGTCCAGTGGTATCCACCCCTCTACCTCAAGAATGGTGACCATTGATCTTGTCACCCTGAGCGCTGAGAACACACCTGTGGAGACTTTCCATGCAGTGTTGGATTCCGGCACAGATCCTGGCCCTTTCCACCTCCATGGGGTGAATAAGGAGGAGTTCCACAACGCCAAGAAGTTCAGCCAGATCCTGAAGAGTCTGGACCGGCTGATCGACGGCCGCACACTCCTTGTCCACAATGCGCCGCGTTACTGGGGTTTCATCATGTCTGAAGCCAAGCGGGCGATGAATGACGCAGCACGTGCCAACCGGAGCAACAGCCGGAACAACAGGAGAGGTGGGCGGGGTCGCAGGCGGCAGCGTGTGGGGCATATCCCGAGGCCTGAGATGATCGTCGACACACTCTCGTCTGCACGCCGGCAGGGCGTTGTGCTGGACGATGTCCGGGTGCGTGGCGTCGCAAAGACCCTTGCTTTACCCACGCAGGAGGCAAAGGCCTCCCTGGAACGCGCACAGACAGCACACCGCGAACTCAGCCGTGAGGAGACCCTGCTGGTGGCACAACTGTATTTCACCATGAAGAACAACGGTCCGATGACAGAACTGACACCGGCAGAACTCCGCGCCGACAAATTCGGATTACAGCGTTCCCATGTGCGCGTCCAAGCACAGGAAGCCCCCCGGAAACTCATCAACCCCGGCCCCTATGAACCCGGGAAATCACTGATCGCCGGCATGGAGGTGGTGGTGGCACCAGAAATTGAGATGGACCCCAACATCATCATCCAGGCCACCGTTGATGCCGGCCTGGCTTATTCTGAGAAACTCACCCGCCAGACCTCCGTGGTGGTGTGCAACCAGACCCGCGATATCGATGGCAAGGCCATGCACGCCCAACGCAAGGGTATTCCCCTGCTCTCTGATGTGGCGTTCATGCGGCAGGTGGAACGGGTCAAAGAGGGTCGGAGGGATCCAAAGGCCCAGTAGTTCGTGGCGGTGAGCAACAAAGGCAATGTTTTCACTAGACTAAAATGTCATGAAGCTTTCACTGCCCGGACCTCTCCGTCGTATACGGAGTGGCATCGCCATCGCCGCCGCACAACTTGCCACCACTGCGTCTCGAGCCACCGGGCGGGGCTCCGGAGGAATGATCGGCGGACTGGTCGCCAATGCCGTCGATCCTGAGATCATGCGCTCCCTAGCCGCCAAACGCCCGGTTGTCCTGGTCACCGGCACCAACGGCAAATCCACCACCACCCGCATGCTGGTGGCCGCCATGCGAAAAAAGTTCAGCATCGCCACCAATGAGGGCGGTGACAACATGGATGCTGGCATCATCTCCGCCCTGCTCGCCGGACGCGATGCCTCCCATGTGGTGCTGGAAGTGGATGAACTCCACGTTCCCGCTGCTGTTGACCGTCTCCAGCCCACCTGCCTCGTGCTGCTCAACCTCTCCCGCGATCAGCTGGACCGTGTGGGTGAAATCAACAAGATTGAACGTGTGCTGCGCGATGCGGTGCGCTCCAACCCTGACATGACCATCATCGCCAACTGCGATGATGTGCTGGTCACCTCCATCGCTTATGACGCCCCCAACGTCATCTGGGTTGCTGCCGGCAGTGGTTGGCAGGGCGATGCCGTCACCTGTCCCCGCACCGAAAGCCGCATCGTCTACGAAGGGAACCACTGGCGCGCCACCAAGGAGCTTCTCGACGGCCGCATCTTCGAACGCCCCACGCCTGCCTGGGCTGTTGACGCCGACATCGTGCACACACCCGAGGGCGACATCGTGTTGGACCTCAACCTCCCTGGCCAGGCCAACCGCGGTAATGCCGCCCAGGCGATTGCCGCCGCCACCGCCTACGGCGTGAATCTGGACACCGCTGTTGAAGCGGTGAATAGCGTGGACAATGTAGCCGGACGCTACTCCACCATCACCTACGGCGAGCATGAGGTGCACCTGCTGCTGGCCAAGAACCCCGCCGGTTGGCAGGAAGCCCTGTCCATGGTTGACCGCTCTGCTGATGGTCTGGTCATCGCCGTCAACGGCCAGGTCGCCGATGGCGAAGACCTCTCCTGGCTCTGGGACGTCCACTTCGAGGACTTCTCCGGCCTGGCCGTCAAAGCCTCCGGCGAACGCGGCACGGACCTGGCGGTCCGCCTGACCTACGCTGAGATCGAGCACGAGTTGCTGAGCGATCCCATCGCCGCCATCCGTGCCTGCCCACCCGGCCATGTTGAGGTTCTGGCCAACTACACCGCATTCCGCGACCTGAAGAAGGCCCTGGAAAAGGAGATCAACTGAATATGAGCACCCTGACAATCGGACTGATCCTCCCAGACGTCCTGGGTACCTACGGCGATGACGGCAACGCTTTGGTCCTGCGCCAACGCGCCCGCATGCGTGGCATTGATGCCGAGATCAAACGCTTCACGCTCGATGATGCCGTCCCCTCCGGTCTCGACATCTACTGCCTCGGTGGCGGCGAGGACACCGCCCAGATCCTCGCGGCGGAGCACCTCTCCCAGGACCGTGGCCTGTCCACCGCCGCGCATGCTGGTCGCCCCATCTTCGCAGTCTGCGCAGGCCTGCAGGTACTTGGCGATTCTTTCCGTGCTGCCGGCCGCATCGTCGATGGCCTCGGGCTTATCGACGCCACCACCGTCTCCCTCCAGAAACGCGCCATCGGTGAAGTCATCTCCACCCCCACCCGCGCCGGCTTCACCTCCGAGCTCACCGAGAAACTCATCGGCTTTGAAAATCACATGGGTGCCACCCTCCTCGGGCCCGACGCCGAACCCCTCGGCCGGGTCATCCGCGGCGAAGGCAACTGCGACACCTGGGGTGCCTCCGACGTGGTGGACAACGAACGCCAACAACACGCCGAAGGTGCCGTCCAGGGCAGCGTTGTGGCCACCTACATGCACGGACCCGCTCTGGCACGTAACCCTCAGCTTGCCGATATTTTATTGGCTAAGGCGATGGGCACCACTCTTGCCGCGCTGGACCCACTGGATATCGACGTGGTGGACCGCCTCCGCGCTGAACGCCTGGTCTAGGTCTATTTAGCTTTGGTTTAACCACCGGCATTGTCCCCTGGAGGGAGAGGGTGCCGGTGGTTTGTTATTTAGCTGGTCGGCTGCGATGCATAACCGTACTGACTTCGGCCTGAAACCGATCATTTCCCACTGAAGCTCGTACGGTTTTGCCTACTGCAAGGCCCCACCATGCATTTCCATACCAACTAGGCCCTGGAACCGACCATTCCCATCTGAAATCCGTATGGTTTTGTCATTCACCTGGCCCAGCAAGGAAAAAGCGCCCTCCCACACAATCCGTGCAGAAAGACGCCAAACCCCAAACAGTAGCTAGATCGTCAGTCGTCCGCTCAGTGCGCGGGAGAGGGTAAGTTCGTCGACAAATTCCAGGTCTCCGCCAAGTGGCATGCCGGAGGCGAGGCGGGAGATCACCAAATCAGGGAAGTCTTTGAGCAGACGTCCAAGGTAGGCGGCGGTGGCTTCCCCTTCGGTGTTGGGATCGGTGGCCAGGATGACTTCGTGGATGTCCGGTTTATTATCAAACAACGGGGTGCCCGGGGTGGAATCTGCGAGTTCACGGTCTTCGAGGACACCACCGATACGCTGCAACAAGGTTGAGATGTTGAGCTCGCGCGGGCCGATGTTCGCCAGGGGATCCAGTGCACCACCGAGGACATGATAGCGGCCGTTGAATTCACCGGTACGTTCAATGACCTGAATGTCCTTGGGTTCTTCCACGACACACACCAGGCCACGGTCACGGCCGGAGTCATTACAGATGCGACAGACTTCGTCGCGGGAGATGCTACAGCAGATGCGACAGAATTGGACACCGTCGCGGACTGCTCCCAGTGCGTTCTGGAGGCGTCCGATGTCGTCGGGATCCACGGAGAGGAGATGGAATGCGATGCGTTGTGCACTCTTCGGTCCGACGCCGGGGAGTCGGGACAGTTCATCGATGAGATCTTGAAGAGGGCCTTCAAACACGTTCTTAATTCACCTATCTGCAAGTAAGCGTTTAACTAGCCAAGTATCGCACATGGAAGGGCCGGGTATGGGGAAGTACTCCACACCCGGCCCTGTTGAAGAATTCTAAAAAATTAGAACAGGCTGCCCATGTCGCCGCCGAAGCCCTGGGAGAGTGGGCCCATCTTCTCTTCCGCAAGTGCTGCGACCTTCTTGTGTGCGTCCAGGAAAGCACCCTGTACGAGGTCCTGCAGGGTGTCTACATCCTCAGGGTCAACGACCTTGGGGTCGATCTTGACCTCGGAGACCTCGCCGGAGCCGGTCATGGTGACGGTGACCAGGCCGTTTGCTGCGTCGCCGACGACGGAGGATGCCAGGATTTCCTGCTGTGCTGCCTGCAGTTTGACCTGCATTTCCTGGGCCTGGGCAAGAATCTGGGACATGTCTGGCTGAGTCATGATGACCTTCCTGAAAGTTTTTGTGTTGCGTTTGCGCACGAGTCTACCGGCGCGCCCACGAACCTGCGCATGATTTTACGCAGGTTCGCTCTCGGCTTACAGCGGCTGGGCGCCAAGCTCCTCAGCGAGCAGTTCCATGGCGATGGTCTTCGCGTCGCGACGGTCCATTTGACCTGGTTCATTGGCTGCCTCGCGAATCATCTCCTCCTCTTCGCTTTTCGACGACCACCTCCCCACCCCCCGTTCACCGGAGGGGGCCTGCTGCCCGGTGGGAGCGGACGGCGCTGCCTGAACAGTCTGCGAGGCCACGGACGCCTGTTGGTTCCGCTGTGGGATCCCCTCATCAGCCGGATAGCCATAGGGATCATCCGGCATCGGTGGCAGGTCCTCCGGCTCAGGCGGCAATGGCACCCCTCCCTGGAAGGGCGCACTGGTTCCCTGCTGAGCCTGCCTGTGTGCTGAGGCATTGGCAGCCGCCTGTTCGGCACGTTCACGCCAGGAAAGCTTGGAGTTCGCCTCAGGGCGTGCAGGCTGCGGAGGGGCTGGAACCGGAGCTGGTTCCGGAACCACCGGGGCAGATGGGGTTGCGGCAGGTGCTTCACTGCCGATCCGCACCGGGTTTCCCCATCCCCCGTTATTCTGCGCCGGGGCCGGACTCTCAGGCTCCTCTGAATCGTCTGTTTCCACTGCTTGTGGTGCTGGTACTGCCTGCTGGGCTGGTGCCTGCTGGGTCTGCTGTACGGGCTGAACCGGTGCCTGTGCAGGCTCTGGCATCTGCTGTTGTGCCGGTGGTTCCTGGACAGCTGGTTTCGTGGGATTCCAGGTGGGCTTTTCTGTCTGCGTCTGGGCTGTGAAACCAGCAGCTGCTGGATCTGTGCCCACGATGCATTCAACCGCGAGGGTGGCACCCAGTTCCTCAAGCAGAACGGACACCAACACTTCATTATGATCTGGTGCGTTGAGACGATTCGCCAACGCCCCCGTGCTGTGACCCAAGACGAGGGTGTTCTGACGGATCCCCAGCACCTTCGCCTCAGTGAGCATGATCTCGGTGCGGATATTCTTCTTGCCCACCAGTGCACGGAGATTTGCCCAACCATTACGGATGGTGCTCACCAGGTCTTCAGCAGGGACCGGTGTTGGCCTTGGTTCCGCGACTGCTTCCGGCGCAGGAGTTGGCTGCGCAGGTGCTGCCGGTGGCGAGGCCGGTGCAGACTCAGGCGCAGGTTCCGGTGCTGGCTGTGTAGGTTGCGGAGTCCAATCAGCCTGGGGTGTCGGAGCAGACGGTGCAGCCTGTGCAGGCGGGGCTGCTACAGGCTCAGCAGATACGGCAGGAGGTTCCGGCGTGGTCTGTGATGCCGGTGGTGATGGTGGCGCCGGTTCCGCCTTTTTGGGTTCTCCCCGTTGCCCGTAGCTCTGTGAGGCCGCCAATGCCTTGGCGCGTGCTGCTGCAGCTGCTCCACCGGCTGCGGAATAGGAGGTGGAACCGGTTGGTGCCTGGGTGGTCACTCCCCCGGTGGCGGCGGGCGCTGCGGGAATGCCGTGGATGACCTGGCCGGCAGAGAGCAGCAGGCGGGCGCAGAGGATCTCCAGGAGGAGACGGGGTGAGGTGGCACCGCGCATGTCATCAAGGCCGGTGTTGACCATGCCTGCCAGGGAGGCCAGCTCATTGCCGTTGAACATGCCGGCCTGTTCGATGAGGGTGTCGGAGCGGTCTACCGGGGCGTCCACCAGGCCGAGGTTCAAGGCTTCGGGGACGGCCTGCAGGATCATCAGGTCGCGGAGGCGGTCCAGGAGGTCGGTGGTGAAACGTCGGGGGTCGTGGCCTGCTTCGATGACGTGATCGATGGTGGTGAACATGCGGGCTTTGTCCTTGGTGGACAGGGAGATGATGGCGTCGTCGATAAGCGTGGAGTCGGTGACCCCCAGCAACGGCAGGGAACGCTCATAGCTCAGGCCCTCGGCACCGGCGCCGGCGAGCAGCTGGTCCAGGATGGACAGGCTGTCGCGGGGGCTGCCGCCACCGGCGCGGATGACCAATGGGTAGACGGCGTCATCAACATGCACACCTTCCGCCTGACAGGTCCGCTCCAGCAGGCCGCGCATGGCGGTGGGGGTGAGCAGGCGGAATGGGTAATGGTGCGTGCGGGAACGGATGGTGCCGATGACTTTTTCGGGTTCCGTGGTGGCGAAGATGAAGATGAGGTGGGCTGGTGGTTCCTCAACAATTTTCAGCAAAGCGTTGGAACCGGCATTGGTGATCATGTGTGCCTCATCGATGATGAATACACGGTAACGGGATTCCGCCGGGGCGTAGAAGGCACGGTCGCGCAGCTCGCGCATATCCTCCACACCGTTGTGGCTGGCGGCGTCGAGCTCGGTCACATCAAGGTTGCCGGGGCCACCGGGTGCCAGAGATACACAGGAATTACAGACTCCACACGGGGTGGAGGTCGGGCCCTGCGCACAGTTCAGGGAGCGCGCCAAGATGCGTGCCGACGACGTCTTGCCACAGCCACGCGGACCCGAAAACAGGTAGGCGTGATTGATACGTCCGCTGTCCAATGCCACGGAAAGGGGGCCGGTGACATGCTCCTGCCCCACTACCTCGTCGAAACTTGCCGGTCGATACTTACGATACAAAGCCACGCGAATCAGCCTACCGTTCTAACGCTTGAGATCTAAGAGGTCCACCTGGTGCTCCGCCATCCACTGGAAGAGAACATCCCCACCCTCATGCACGGCGATCTCGAATTCCGCGTCAGTGAGCAGGATCAGCTGCAGCGGCAGGGTGAGTCTGGCCAACTCAGGAGGGGAATCCGGGGCATCCACGTGCACTTCACCGGCTTCTTCACGGACATAGGGAATCTCCGGACCCCAGATTCGTGGATCAGCCAGGATGCCGTGGTTGACTGAATAACCTTGCTGCGTCAGATTGGCCATGATGCCCACCGCGGGCAGGACCTGACCAGGTTGGGCGTGCATGGGCACCACGTCGGTGGTGCCCTCAGGAGACTCCCGCACGGCGGTGCGGTAGGCGAGGGTGGCGTCGGCAAGCATTGTTGCAGCGGCCGCCACCGCACGGCCCGGAACGTCAATCGGGGCGCGGGCCAAGCACAGCAACTCACTGCGCACTTCAACGCTCTCAGCGCTGGCCTCGGTGATCAGGCCGGTATCAACCCGCCCGAAATTGACCGTGCAGGCGACCGACTCCTCCGGGGAATCCGGGTTGATCGCCTCAAAAGCCGCAACTGTAAACGCACCCACCTGGTGAAACTGCGCCGTTCCGGGAAACAGGCGGTCCACCCAGTAGGACGTCTCATCGATGTTCACTTAAACGGCAAAGTGCTCCGCTGCTGCCAGCAGCACACAGGTGGCCACACCATCCATGGCCACCTCAAGCTCCGCCACAGGAGGCAACGACGGCGCCAGACGGATATTGCGGTTGTCCGGATCCTGACGCAGTGGGAAGGAGGAACCAGCGCCGGTCAGCGCAATGCCAGCCTCCTTGGCCAGCTCCACCACACGTGATGCGGTGCCGTCAATGACATCCAGGGAGATGAAATAACCACCGGCAGGAGCAGTCCAGGTGGCCACACCGTACTCGTTGAGACGATTATCCAGAATATTCAGCACAGTCTCAAACTTCGGCGCCAGAGAACCAGCATGTTTACGCATGACCGAACGCACACCCTCGGCGTCACCGAAATAACGGACATGTGCCAGCTGATTGACTTTGTTCGGGCCGATGCCGCGGATACCAGCATGGTGGGTGTACCACTTCTGGTTTGCTGCGGAGGTGATGAAGAAGGATACGCCCGCGCCAGCCAGGGTGATCTTGGAGGTGGAGGTGAAAGCCCAGAAACGGTTCGGGTTACCAGCCGCCTCAGCGATGCTGACGATGTCCAAAATCTCCGGGAATTCATCGGTCAGGGTGTGCACGGCGTAGGCATTGTCCCACACGATGCGGAAGTCCGGCGCGGCGGTCTCCAGCTCAGCAAGCTGCTTTGCGACGTCCGCGCTGACGCTATAACCCGTCGGGTTGGAGAAAGTCGGCACGACCCACATGCCCTTGACCTGCGGATCCTTCACCAGTTCGGTGATTGCGGCAACATCAGGGCCATCCTCATTCATCGGGACGGAGATCATCTCAAAACCGAAACGCTCAGTGATGGAGAAATGACGGTCATATCCGGGGACGGGGCAGATCCACTTGATGGTCTCCTCGTCCTTCCAGGGACGCTCAGAATCATTGTTACCAAAGATGTAGGACCAGCTGATCACATCAAACATGAGGTTCAGGCTGGAGGAATCACCCGCGATGATCTGAGCAACGTCAATGCCCATGAGGTCAGCCCAGAGCTGGCGGATGTCGGTGATGCCAGTCAGACCACCGTAGTTGCGGACATCAGTTCCATCCGCAGCGATGAATTCACCCTTGCCAGGCAGTGCCAGGAGTTCATCCGCAAAATCCAACTGCTCTGAGGAAGGCTTCCCTCGGGTCAGATCCAGCTTCAGGTTCTTAGACTTCAGCTCATTGAACTCAGCGACGATGTTCTCACGGAATTTGGCGAGCTGATCAGCATCAAAGTCTTGTAACTGGACGGAACTCATGGCGGTGTACCTCCGATATGGTGGCAAAGCGACAGACACATACTGACTGTCACACGGATGTAATGGCAGTAAAAGACCATAAAAAAAGAGCAGTAGCCTTTGGGCCACCACTCTAGACGCTTAAGGGGATCCCGCGCACCCGTCAGAGCTCGCTGACCCTTGCTGCATTCCTGCCCTGGGGGAGTTCACAAGATAAACGCCGCACGGGATCCTGCGGACAACTCTAGCGGATACCCGGGATGAAACGCTAACCAAGACCCTGAGCTGCCGATTTGTCACCAGGGGCGGGTTCTGTGTACGCTATTCCCAGAACGAAGCAACATAACGTTGCCCACGTTCGTGCTGGAGGATTCGACTAGCGGCCTATGTCGCTCGCCTGGAACGCGGGTTGGGAGCAATCCCTCAGGGGTTCAAATCCCCTATCCTCCGCAACTAAGATCAGCCCCTCACATTTTTGTGAGGGGCTGATCTTTTTTTCATTCCCTTCTGCAGGGGCCGCCACCAGTTATGCCTGAACTCCTGTGATCACAGCCCACCGAGAACAGCATGGGCAATGAGACTATCCAGCTTTCGGACATCCACTCCCCTGCCCAACTTGATCTTCATAACGCCAACTCTGGTCCACAGTTCCAGCTCAGCATTGAAATCCAACGTTCCAGCATTCTCTGAAGACCACATATCAATGGATTTATAGGGCAGGGAATACATTTCCACCTTCTTGCCGGTGATGCCCTGGGCGTCCTTCACGATCATCCGCCGATCAGTAAAGATCGCCACGTCCCTGAGGGTTTTATATGCCGTCACCGGAACCTCGCCAGGAACAAGCAACGCTCCGACATCCTTGGGGATCTGGACTTCCTGCTGAAACTGCCAACTGGTGATCAATGCGAGCTCTGCAGCCATGCCAGCTCTTCTTTCTTCGGTAGCACTTTATGAGACAACTCAAGTCTAGGGAATGTCCCTATACTCGGCTCCCATGAAAACCATCGTGATCACAGGTGCCTCAGATGGCATCGGTGCCTCTGCTGCCCGAATCATCCATAACGTCCGACCTGAGGACCGACTGGTTCTGGTTGGGAGGAATGCGGGGAAGACAGAAGGCATAGCAAAGCAGCTTGGTGCCGAATGGCACGTCGCCGACTTCGCCGACCTGGCCCAAGTACAACGGCTCGCTGGGGAGCTAGCCGCCCTGGACCGCATCGATGTGCTGGCCAACAACGCCGGCGGGGTTTTCCCGGGACCGGTGACCACCGTGGATGGTTTTGAAAAATCCTGGCAGGTCAACGTGGTCGCACCCTACCTACTAACCAATCTGTTGCTGCCCGTCCTGGTGGAATCACAGGCCTCCGTGGTAGCAACATCCTCAGTGGCGTCGCTGGTGTTCTCCAAGTTCGATGTGGACGATCCCAATACCTTCGACGGCTTCACCGCAGATCGTGCCTATGGCAACGCCAAACTGGGCAATATCTTTGTGACCAAGGAACTCCACCGCAGGTACCACGCAGCTGGCTTAAATACAGTGGCCTTCCATCCGGGCGTGATCGCAACGAATTTCGGGCAGGAAGATGCTGGGCTGCTGGGCAGGATGTATCAGAGTCCGGTAGCCCGGATGTTCGCACGCCCAGGTGTCGGCGGGGAGAACCTGGCCTATTTCATTGCTGGTGTTCCGGGGATCCATTGGGAGTCAGGACGCTACTACGACGATAAGCGCCGTCTAGGCCGACAGAAGGCCATCGCGAAGGATCTCGATGTTGCCCGTCGGGTGTTTGATGACATGGGTGAGACACTGGATGTCAGCTGGCCATCATTGTAATTTGTGGTTGCTTCCACCACCAGCGCGCATAACCGTACGGGTTTCCCTCCGAAACGGTCAGTTTCAGGCCTTAGTCAGTACGGTTTTGCTCGTAGTCCCCTTGCCCACACCGGCCAGCACGCATAACCGTACGGGTTTCCCTCCGAAACGGTCAGTTTCAGGCCTTAGTCAGTA
>NZ_CALZFS010000101.1 GCF_945649885.1 uncultured Corynebacterium sp.
TTTGAAGATCCTCCCGGTTGAAGGTAGACGTCGTTCCGTTTCGGGTCTGTCGAGGCTTTCGGGTAGTTCTGTGATTGTCAGGCCTGGGATGCTGGGGTTCATGGCAGGGGAAAGTCCCTTTCAGGGTTGTGATGACATTGCTCTACTGACACCCACCTTAGTTAATTTGCTAGGAAAAAATAGTGTTAAATATCTTATCTGGTATGTTCGACTGGCCTCAGTATAAGAAAACCAGGTAGGTGGCCTAGAATTTCTATTCATGAGTGAACAGCTGCAGATCGGCAAAGTGGTCAAGTCCCATGGCATCAAGGGTGAAGTCGTGGTGGAGGTCAGCACCGACGACCCAGACATCCGCTACGCGGTAGGTGAAGTCCTCACAGGCAAGCAGGCGGGCAAGGAACATACTCTGAACATCCAGGCAGCACGCGCACACCAGGGACGCCTCTTGGTGAAGTTTGAGGAGGTGCCAGACCGCAACACGGCTGACTCCCTGCGTGGCACCCGCTTCTTCGCGGCCCCACTGGAGCGCGAAGACGATGAGGATGGCTTCTACGACCATGAGCTTGAGGGGCTCCGCGTCATCCATGACGGCGAAGATATTGGTGAGGTCACCGGTGTCATGCATGGACCAGCTGGTGAGATCCTCGAGGTCAAGCTCACCTCTGGCAAGGAAGCACTGATTCCCTTTGTCCATGCCATCGTCCCTGAGATTGACCTGGATGAGGGAACCGCCATGATCACCCCACCCGAGGGACTCCTGGATCTCTAAACACGTGAAGTCCTGAGAGGTTTTTACGGTCCCCGTGCTATTAACGAGCGGCACCATGAGAACCTAAGGGCCTGCGGGTTGATAGCCTTGACCTCTGAGGAGACAGGTCTCCACAGGTCAAGGTTTGTTTATCGCAATCATCACTTCCCCTGGCCACGGTGTACGACAGGGTTATGGGCGCACTGGTTTAATACTGAGCAATTCAATGTTCTCTGAGACACAGCCACTGATACTGTCCAGTTCCACAAAGGCTGCTTCTGTATCTCCGGGAGGGTAGATGCGCAGACCATCAGCTGGAACCAGGCCACAGCTGCCTGCCTCGAAGTTTTCCGCCCGTGTGATGCGCAGCGCTGCTGTGGCTGTGTCACCCGGTTGGAGTTCAACAGTCTCTGCTGGGACGTCCTCCCGTGTTGCTGGAGCACCCAGCTGGCTGCCATCGCCGGTGCCCACCAGGCTGACTCCCGGGAAACCATGGAGCTCACAGTCAGAACTGCCGTTGTTGGTGAAAGTGAGATCCATCAGCATGCTGCCGGCGGCACCCTGTTGATTGCTCACACCGATGGCCAGCCCACTGGTGGGGCAGGTACCTGGTGTTGGTGCAGGCGCTTGAGTGTCTGTCGGGGATTGTGTTGAAGGATCAGCAGGCGGAACTTCTAGTGAGTTTTCCGCGGATTCGCCTGCTGAACTGGCATTTGTCTCCGCGGCTATCCCGCTGACCGTTTCCGTGACAGTCGCAGGAGCTGCGTCTGGTGTGGTGTTCTCATCTGTGGAGGAACAGCTGGCAAGCACCGGTATGAGTGCCAGAAGAACAGCTGTGCCGAGGGCAGTGCGTGTGTTGGCTTTAGGCTTCATGGTTCCACGTTAGTGCCCTTGGTAGATTGAATGCCGTGACTAGTGCCAACAACAATGCCGATAAACGCCATCTCCGCTTGGATGTGGTGACCATTTTCCCGGAGTACCTGGATCCCCTGCGACATGCCCTGCTGGGCAAGGCTATCGAGGATGACTACCTGGCTGTCGGCGTACACGATCTTCGTGACTGGGCGACCGGTGGACACAAGGCTGTCGATGACACCCCTTATGGCGGTGGTCCCGGCATGGTGATGAAGCCAGAGGTCTGGGGGCCTGCACTTGATGATGTTGCCGCCGGTAGGGCAGCGGGTGAGCAGCTGAACTCCGCGACCCCGCACCGCGACGTGGCGCGCCATGATGAGCTGGCGGGCGTCGATAAGCGCAGTTATGAAGGCGAGGAGGACTCCGACCTCCCACTGCTGCTTGTGCCCACCCCGGCCGGCAAGCCCTTCACCCAGACCGATGCCCAGGCCTGGTCCAATGAGAGCCATATTGTCTTTGCTTGTGGCCGCTATGAAGGCATTGACCAACGCGTGATCGATAATGCCCGCAACCGTTACCGCGTGCGTGAGGTCTCCATCGGTGACTATGTGCTCATCGGTGGGGAGGTGGCGGTGCTCGTGATTGCTGAGGCTGTGGTCCGCCTGATCCCCGGTGTGCTGGGTAACCGTCGTAGCCATGAAGAAGACAGCTTCTCCGATGGTCTGCTGGAGGGTCCGTCTTACACCAAACCACGTCAGTGGCGGGGGCTGGACGTGCCGGAGGTATTGTTCTCAGGGAATCACGCCAAGGTGGATCGCTGGCGCCGTGATCAGGCACTGCTGCGCACCCAGCGTGTGCGGCCGGAGCTTCTTGATGGCGTTGGCCTCTCCCAGGAAGACCGCAAAACCCTCGGACTGAACTAAGCTCAGTTTCTTCCTCCAGACACCACTTTTAAGGACTTTGAGTGACTGAACAGTCAGACAACACCGCGGCAGACTCCCCGCAGAAGCCGGAACTGGAACTGCCCGGCTTCCTCACCAACCCGGGGAAGATGGACATTGTGCTCTTCGCGGCACTGATGGTGATGGCGGTGTACTCGATTGCCATGATCCCGCTACGTGCCTGGCTGCTGTCCCAACCGTTGGCCTACACGCTGCTGGTGGGTGGTTACACCAGTGCCGTGGTCGGTGGCGCCAATGCATCTGTGGGCAACGGCGTGTTCTGGGTCTACCTGCTGTGCACCGTGGTGGGTGCCGTGAAGTTCATGCCGGTGTACTGGCTGATGGGCCGGCGCTGGGGCATGGAGTTCATCGACATGTCACTGCAGTACATGCCACGCGCACACAAAGCTTTCCGACGTGCCGTGGAGAAAGAATCCACCAGCTTGTACGCCTGGGTGATCGGTTTGGTTCCTGTGGCTTACCTGCCGGGACCAGTGCCAGGCACCGTGGTCAATGCGGTGGCAGGACTGATCAAGATCCGCTTCCCACTGATCTTCCTGTGGAATGTCATCAGCATCCTCATGGTCAACGGCCTGATGATGTGGCTGGGCTACAGTTTCGGTGAACAGGTCCTCGATGTGGTCAACGTGGTCAATAAGTACCTGCTGTGGATCACCCTGGCACTGGTGGCGATCGCCATCTTCCGGGCCCGCAAGCAGGCTAAGAAGTAGGTTTTCAAGGTCGAATGCCCGCATCCACATCCTGGTGATGGTGGAGGCGGGTTTTGTTCTTTGTAGTGGTAGGGGGCTGTTTAGTCAAACCACAGACTGGTCAGCATGCCCTTTTTCATCATTGAAAATTGTTATATTGTCGGCAGCGACGGTAAGGCATCGAACATTGCGGAGTTATCCGTCTGGGTGGTGGGGATACGTGATAAAAGATCTGCGTCGTCTTCTTCGCCACCGAAAACCAATCCAATATGCCATCCCGGGAGCGGCCACGAGGGGCCAAACTGGTCTTCATGCAGGAAGATTCTACTGGGGGGAGTGTGCTTCTGAGTGATCATGCTGTGGGGTTCATTAATTCTGCTCAACTCGGACAAAACCCCGCCTGTGGCGGAGTACGGTGGGCAGCAAAGAATCAACGGCTGAAGGAGCCTGCCATGCGCGATGTATCCACCGATCTTAATATCCTCATCCGACCGGAGGAGTGGAAACGCTCCGTCGACGCCATGCCGGAACGCCTGAGAGCTTTAGGATATGAGGTCGCTGAGATCCACTCCGAACTGGTGGACCTCACCTGTGAACCCGACAACATGTTAGTCACTCACTTCGCACAGACCGAAGGATACCCACCGATCGCTGAAGCACTGCACCGTGTGGTGGTCAATGGACGCTCCGACGCAGACCTGAAGGAACTGACCCAGCTGGTGGTGAAGTCCATGCCCAAGGGCACCTACTGGTACGGAACCTCCCTGGAAGGTTCCATAGAGCCGGGCATCAATGCCGCCTGCGCCTGGCAGCACGGCAACTGACCTGAACTCACCCTTATGGGAATAGTCACCCAAGTAATCCTACCCATCCTGGTAGGAGTACATTTCCGGGGTTAGCCTGGAGGTATGAGCACCGATACCAGTCCCCAGGTTCCCGCCACTGCACAACCCAGACGGTTCCGGGAGTTCTTCGCCTCCCGGGACGGTGTGATCGCAACGGCGGCACTGATCGCCATCGTTGTCTATCTGATCCTCCATTTCGCCTTCGGTCTGGAGGGTGTTGCTGCTTCCTGGCCACTGGTGGTGATCGTCATGGGTGGAGGTATTCCCCTGGGTGTTGATGTGGTGAAGTCAGCCATCGTCACTCGTGGTGGGGCGGACACGCTGGCAGCGGTGTCCATCATCGCCTCTGTCCTGATGGGGGAATGGTTGGTGGCGGCCATCGTAGTGCTGATGCTGTCTGGTGGTGAGGCACTGGAGGAGGCGGCGTCGAAACGCGCTTCTGCAACCCTGGACGCACTGGCCCGGCGCGCCCCGCAGATCGCCCACCGCAGGCTGCCCGCTGGCAGCACTGAAGACATCGCCATCGCGGAGGTCCGGGTGGGTGATGAACTGGTGGTGCTGCCCCATGAACTCTGCCCGGTGGATGGTGAGGTGATCTCCGGACATGGTGCCATGGATGAGTCCTATCTGACCGGTGAGCCTTATGTGGTGAGTAAATCTGAGGGCTCAGAGGTGATCTCTGGTGCGATCAATGCTGATGACGCCCTGGTGATCAGGGCGACGGCTCTTGCGGAGGAGTCCCGTTATGAGACCATCGTGGGGGTGTTGCGTGATGCGGAGACCAATCGTCCGCAGATGCGTAGGATGGCTGACCGTCTGGGGGCCTGGTACACGGTGTTGGCTCTGGTGATGGGTGCCCTGGGGTGGATTATTTCCGGTGACCCCACGCGTTTCCTGGCGGTGGTGGTTATCGCCACGCCTTGTCCACTGCTCATCGGTGTTCCTGTGGCTATCATCGGCGCGATCAACCTGGCGGCCAAACGGGGCATCATCATAAAGAACCCAGGCATCCTGGAGGAGGTGTCCACGGTGGACACCGTCATGTTCGACAAGACCGGAACCTTGACATATGGCCGTCCGGTGATCACTCACCTCCAGACTGCTGCGGAATGGGAGGAGGATTACGCACTCGCCCTGGCAGCAGCCATCGAGCGCTATTCCCGTCATCCGCTGGCCACCGCGATTGTCGATGAAGCGGAAGCCAGGGGGGTGGAGGCACTCCCCGTCACCTCCATTTCAGAGAAGCCGGGCCAGGGATTGAGTGGTGTGGTCGATGGGCACCAGATCATGTTGACCAACCGCAAGGGGTTGTCTGATTCCTCCTTCCTGCCGCAGGATCAGGCGGGTATGGAATCGGTGATGCTCATCGACGGCAAGTTCGCCGCCTTTATCCAATTCCGTGATGAACCGCGTGCCGTCGCGAAGGACTTCATCGCACACCTTGCCAGGAAGCACGGGACCACGGAGATCATGATCATCTCCGGTGACCGTGCCTCAGAGACGGAGTACCTGGCAGACAAGGTCGGTATCAGCACCGTCCACGCAGGTGTGAGCCCTGAAGGAAAGCTGGCACTGGTCCGCGAATTCAATGAACGCGGTTCCACGCTCTTCCTGGGTGACGGCATCAATGACGCCCCCGCCATGGCTGCCGCCACCGTCGGTGTTGCCTTCGGCACGGGATCCGATGTCACCATGGAAGCAGCCGACGCCGTGGTGCTGGATTCCTCCCTGGAACGTCTGGACAATCTGCTCCACATCGGCAAACGTATGCGCCGTATCGCCCTGCAGAGTGTCATCGGTGGCATGGCGCTGTCCTTCCTGGGCATGGTGTTGGCGGTCTTCGGAATTCTGACACCACTGATGGGAGCCATCGCCCAGGAAGTCATTGACATCCTGGCCATCCTCAATGCCGCACGCGTGCCGTTCACCAAGAAGGAACTCACAGACTTCTGATTCCATGGCTAGAATCGCTGGAATGTCATTGATCTCAATTCCTGCCACCATTGCCCGCGAACTAGGAGTCAGGGAGGAGCAGGTGGTCGCTGCCTGCAAGCTTCTCGACGAAGGCAACACCGTTCCCTTCATCGCCCGTTACCGCAAGGAAATTACCGGCGGACTTGATGACACCCAGCTGCGCCAGCTCGAAGAACGTCTCACTTACCTGCGTGAACTGGAGGATCGCAAGGCGTCGATCATCACCGCCATCGAGGAACAGGGCAAATTGACTGATGATCTGCGTGCCCTGATTCTGGGTTGTGAGACCAAGGCACGTCTGGAGGATCTCTACCTGCCGTTTAAGAAACGCCGCCGCACCAAGGCAGATATCGCCCGCGAGGCTGGGCTTGAGGTGCTGGTAGACAAGCTGATCGATGTGCCGGGCACCGATGCTGTTGGTGCCGCCACCATTTTTGTCACCGAGGGTTTTGAAGACACCAAGAAGGTCCTTGAAGGAGCACGAGCCATCCTCATTGACCGCTTTGCCCTCGATCCTGATCTGGTGGGAGAGGTGCGCGAACAGATGTACAAGCGTGGTTCCCTGAGTGCCAGTGTGGTGGCCGGCAAGGAAACAGAAGGTGCGAAATTCAAAGACTATTTCGAGTTCAATGAGTCTTTCGGCTCTCTGCCATCACACCGCATCCTGGCACTGCTGCGTGGTGAGAATGAAGGCGTGCTCCAGCTGAACCTGGATGCTGGTGATGACATGCTCTATGAAGGCATGATTGCAGACCGCTTCAACCTGGACACCAAGACCTCTGCTTGGTTGGCCGAAGCCGTGCGCTGGGGCTGGCGCACCAAACTCTATGTCTCCTCCGGGCTTGATGTGCGCATGCGGTTGAAGGAGAAGGCCGAAGCCGGAGCCTTGGAGATCTTCGCCACCAATCTCCGCGATGTCCTTCTTGCCGCTCCTGCTGGACAGCGGGCCACCATCGGCCTGGATCCTGGTTTCCGCAATGGTGTGAAGGTGGCCGTGGTGGATTCCACCGGCAAGGCACTTGACACCACGATCGTTTACCCACACCAGCCACAGAACCGCTGGAATGACGCCGTGCAGGAACTGGCAGGTCTGTGCGCCACCCATGGTGTGGAACTGATGGCCGTGGGCAATGGAACAGCCTCCCGTGAAACAGAGAAGCTTGCCGGTGAGGTCGCCGACCTCATCAAGCAGGCCGGTGGTCAACGCCCGACCCCGGTGGTGGTCTCGGAGTCTGGTGCTTCCGTCTACTCAGCCTCTGAGATTGCAGCCGAGGAATTTCCAGATATGGATGTCTCCCTGCGTGGTGCGGTCTCCATCGCACGTCGCTTGCAGGACCCACTGGCGGAACTGGTCAAGATCGACCCCAAGGCCATCGGTGTAGGGCAGTACCAGCATGATGTGAATCAGCATGCCCTGGCCAAGACCCTGGACGGTGTGGTGGAAGATGCCGTGAACGCGGTGGGTGTCAATCTCAACACCGCTTCAGCACCGCTGTTGACCCGGGTGGCCGGTGTCAGTACCACCCTGGCCAACAACATCGTCGCTTACCGTGATGGCAATGGTCTCTTCGCCTCCCGCAAGGAATTGAACAAGGTGCCCCGCCTGGGGCCGAAGGCCTTTGAACAGTGCGCCGGCTTCCTGCGTATCAACGGTGGCAAGGATCCCCTGGATTCCTCTGCGGTGCACCCGGAGGCCTATCCGGTGGTGCGGAGGATCGCCAAGGCCGCAGGTGTGGATGTCGATGGTCTCATCGCTAACTCCGCCTTGCTGAGTACCTTGAGGCCGGGGGACTTCGCCGATGAGAAATTCGGTGTCCCCACCGTCACCGACATCATCGCCGAGTTGGACAAACCGGGCCGTGACCCACGTCCAGAATTCACCACCGCCACTTTCAAAGAGGGTGTGGAAAAGATCTCCGACCTGGTCCCCGGAATGATCCTGGAAGGTGTGGTCACCAATGTGGCAGCCTTCGGCGCCTTCGTTGATGTCGGAGTCCACCAGGATGGCCTGGTCCATGTCTCCGCGATGAGCAATAAGTTCATCTCCGACCCCCATGAGGTGGTCCGCTCCGGACAGGTGGTCAAGGTCAAGGTCATGGAAGTCGACACCGAACGCAAGCGCATCGGTCTCTCCCTACGCATGGAGGACGAACCCGGCCAGCCTGCCAAGAAGCCGCAGCGTGGTGGGCAGCGCAGCACTCCCCGTGGCGGGCAGCAGAAGAGCTCCAGCAGAGGAAGTGACAGCGGCGTCGACAAGCATGTCGGACAGTCCCGGGGTAGACAGCCCGCAGCATCTGCGTCCGCTGGCGGTGCCATGGCCGCAGCGCTCAAGCGCGCCGGACTGAGTGGGCGTTAAAGCCCTACTGCTCCGCGGGGATCTGGGTTAGGCTGGGATCCACCTACGTTTCTGTGACCGCGGTTACAGGGGTGTGGGGGAAGATGGCAGTCGGACGAAATATTTTATGTCAGACGCAGGATCCTCGTACCTGTCTGAGTAGAGACGCCTGTGGTTGAGCCCGACTGTTTCCACTGATCGTTGAAATCATCGAAAGGATGATGAGAGAAGATGAGTTCTAACAGTTTCAATTCCCGGGCACTACTCACAGTGGGGGAGAAGTCCTATGAAATCCACCGCCTGGACAGTGTCCCTGGCTCCGTCCGTTTGCCTTATAGCCTGAAGGTGCTCTTGGAGAACCTGCTGCGCAATGAGGATGGACACCTGGTCACCACTGCACAGGTGGAAGCAGTCCAGAACTGGAATCCGACAGAGGTCGGACACCACGAGATCCAGTACACCCCGGCACGCGTGCTCATGCAGGACTTCACCGGTGTGCCCTGTGTGGTGGACCTGGTAGCCATGCGTGATGCCATGACCGAACTGGGTGGGGATCCCAAGAAGATCAACCCCCTGATCCCCGGCGAGCTGGTCATCGACCACTCCGTCATCGCCGATGTCTTCGGCATCCCTGATGCCGCCCGCCAGAACTCTGAGCTGGAATTCCAGCGCAACCAGGAGCGCTACCAGATGTTGCGGTGGGCACAGCAGTCCTTCAGTGACTTCGTGGTCGTACCTCCAGACACCGGCATCTGTCACCAGGTGAATCTGGAGTACCTCTCCCGCGTGGTCTTCACCCGTGATGGTGCAGATGGTGTGGTCCAGGCTTATCCGGACACCCTGGTGGGTACGGATTCGCATACCCCGATGGTCAATGGGCTGGGTGTGCTCGGTTGGGGAGTCGGCGGTATCGAAGCAGAAGCTGCGATGCTCGGCCAGCCCATGAGTATGCTGCTGCCAGAAGTCATCGGCATCAAGATCAGCGGGGAACTACCCGAAGGCACCACCGCCACCGACCTGGTGCTCACCGTCGCAGAGACCCTCCGCGAGACCGGTGTGGTGGGTAAATTCGTGGAGTTCTTCGGACCCGGCGTGGCCAACATCCCACTGGCCAACCGCGCTACCCTGGGAAATATGAGCCCGGAGTACGGCGCCACCTGTGCGATCTTCCCCGTGGATGAGGAAACCCTCAACTACATGAGGCTGACGGGACGTTCCGAGGAGCAGATCAACCTGGTTGAGGCCTATGCCAAGGAACAGGGTATGTGGCATGATCCCGAGAATCCGGCAGAATACACCCAGGTCATTGAGCTGAACCTGGCTGATGTGGTGCCCTCGATCGCCGGACCCAAGCGTCCCCAGGACCGCATTGAGCTGGGTGACGCCCCGGCAACCATCCTGAGTATCCTCCACGGCGAAGGGGTGATCACCGGTGGTAATGACGGTGGTGTCGATGACGCCTCCGCGGATTCCTTCCCCGCCAGTGACCCCATCTCCACCAGCTCGGGGCATGCCGCGGATGAACCCCCACGCCACCTGAGCAGGGAACAGCTCACCGCCAACGCCAAACTCGGTTGGCCAAGTAACCCCGTGGACGTGGTCATCGGTGACACACCGGCAATCGTCGACCACGGTGACGTGGTCATCGCAGCGATCACCTCCTGCACCAACACCTCCAACCCCTCGGTGATGATCGGGGCCGGACTGGTGGCCAAGAAGGCTGTGGAAGCCGGCCTGGTGACCCGACCCTGGGTGAAAACCACCCTGGCCCCGGGATCTCGCGTGGTCACCGACTATCTCGACCGCGCAGGCTTGAGCCCCTACCTGGACAAGCTCGGCTTCAACCTGGTTGGTTATGGTTGTACCACCTGTATCGGCAACTCCGGACCGCTGATCCCCGAGGTCAGTGCCGCAGTCAGGGGAGAAGACCTCAACGTCTCCTCAGTCCTTTCCGGAAACCGTAACTTCGAAGGCCGCATCCACCCCGAGGTGAAGATGAACTTCTTGGCCTCACCACCACTGGTCATCGCCTACGCACTGGCAGGCAGCATGCACACCGACCTCCTCAGCGAACCCCTGGCGAAAAACCAGGAAGGTGAAGACATCTACCTGCGTGATATCTGGCCCTCCGCGGCAGAGATCAAGGAAGTCGTGGAAGCCACCGTGAAATCCGAACTCTTCCTCGAAGGCTATTCCGATGTCTTCACCGGTGATGAGAACTGGCGGGGCATGGATGTGCCCGTGGGCGATAAATTCGCCTGGAATGGGGAATCCACCTATGTACGCAAACCCCCCTACTTCGACGGCATGGAAGTGGAACCAGCACCGGTCCGCGATATCGCCGGGGCCCGCGTCCTGGCACTGCTCGGCGATTCCGTGACCACCGACCACATCTCACCAGCAGGTGCCATCAAAGTAACCTCACCGGCCGGCCGCTACCTGCAGGAACAAGGTGTCGCGCCGGGAGACTTCAACTCTTATGGCTCCCGCCGCGGTAACCACGAGGTGATGGTGCGTGGCACCTTCGCCAATATCCGCCTGCGCAACCAGGTGGCCCCCGGCACCGAAGGTGGTATGACCAAGCACTTCCCAGATGGGGAGGAGATGAGCATCTTTGACGCTGCGATGCGCTACGCCGATGAAGGTGTGCCACTGGTGGTCATCGCCGGTGCGGAATATGGCTCTGGTTCCTCCCGTGACTGGGCAGCCAAGGGCACCACCCTGCTGGGTGTGAAGGCGGTCATAGCACAGTCCTATGAGCGCATCCACCGTTCCAACCTCATCGGCATGGGGGTGCTGCCCCT